>JBCBSK010000049.1:0-22347 GCA_039819185.1 Pseudomonadota bacterium
CATTCTGTGTGCCCGATTATGCCGCTTTCGCGCCATTCTTGGGCGCTACCGTCCAAGACACCCCTGAGCGTGGCTCGGAGGGCGCGGATTCTTGCGCACCGAAGGCCCGTGAGACTGAAGACGTATGGGAAAGGACCCTCGATGCGCGTCAATGGCACTGTAAAATTCTTCAATCATGACCGTGGCTTCGGCTTTATTGCGCCGGATGATGGCGGCAAGGACGTGTTCGTCCATGTCACCGCTGTCCAGGGCGCCGGCATCCCGCAGATCGACGAAGGCGACAAGGTCACTTTCGAACTCGAGGATGACCGCCGCGGCCGTGGCAAGCAGGCAGCCAATCTGCAGATGGCGTAACGCCACCGATTTTCGCCAAATCTTTTGGCTTGGCTAAAGTAAGACCCTCTTCCGACCCGGAAGGGGGTCTTTTTGTTTGGAATGAATGGGTCAAAATATACTACATGTTACCTGTGTATTAGATCAGTTTTGAATTGTGACAGTTTTATACTTGCGCGGCGTCAAGGCAGGTGGCTGCGTGAGTCGCTAATCTCCCGGCATCTCGTTTAGCCAGAGCAATTCCAGGGAAAGTGGAATCCGGTTTCTGTCAGGAATTGCGTCAGACAGTAACTCTTGAGCCTTGGGAGCTTCGCGTGACCCTTCGCCATCGCGCCGCAGTGCGCGCGCCGCAGCGCCAGTCGCCAACCGATCCTTTTAGCTTGTCGCGCCGATCTTTTCTTGCCGGCACAGCGCTCGCCACCCTGGCTGCCGGCGTCGGGTTGCGCCCTGGATTTGCCGGCGCAGCCACAACCCCGCCGCCCAGTGTTGGCGCGGTTTTGACGAGTTCGCACTGGGGGGCTTTCCATGCCGAGATCCAAGATGGGCGGCTGGTCGATGTCACGCCCTTCGCGGCCGATCCTTACCCGACGCCGATGATCGGCAATTTCCCGTCCTTGGTCTATGATCCGACACGGGTCGCCCGGCCCATGGTACGCCAGAGTTATCTCGCGGCTGGCGGTCCGAGCGATCCGAGTTTGCGCGGTGTCGAACCCTTCGTTCCGGTTGATTGGGACACGGCGTTGGATCTTGTCGCAGCTGAGATCGAGCGCGTGCGCACCGACCATGGCAATGAGGCGATCCTTGCCGGGAGCTATGGCTGGGGCAGTGCCGGTCAGTTGCACAATCCGACCACGCTGACCAATCGGGCCTTCGCGCTCCTCGGCGGTTATGTCGACGACATCACCAACTACTCCTATGGCGCTGGCATGACGCTTCTGCCGCACATCGTCGGCAGTTCGGAAGCGATCGCGGGACCCGCGACCACCTGGCCGGTGATCATCGAGCATACGGACTTGATCGTCAGCTTCGGAGGGGCGGCATTCAAGAACGGCCAGATCACCTTCGGCGGTGCCGGCGCCCACACCACTGAACGCTATATGCGCGAGGCCGCTGCGGCAGGCGTTGAGATGGTTGTGATCAACCCGATCCGCGAGCGCGAAACCGCCGAACTCGATGCCGACTGGATCGCCATCAAGCCTGCGACAGATACGGCGCTGATGCTGGCGCTCTGTCACACCTTGCTCGCCGAAGACCTTGCGGACCGAGAGTTCCTGGAGCGCTACACGACAGGCCATGACCGGTTGATTGCCTATATCACGGGGGAAAGCGACGGGATCGAAAAGACCCCGGACTGGGCGGCCGAGATCACCGAACTCGATGCCGAGAGCATTCGCGCGCTGGCCCGGCGCATGGCCGCAAGCCGCACGATGATCATGACAAGCTGGTCCCTGCAGCGTCATCGTTTCGGCGAACAGCCCTGGTGGATGACGGTGGCGCTTGCCGCCATGCTCGGTCAGATCGGCCTGCCTGGTGGCGGGTTCAGCTTCGCCTATACCTCGACCAATGGTGTCGGATCACCGCGCGCGCCGATCCGGGTCGCCGCCTTGCGCCGGGGCCGCAATCCGGTTCGGCTACGCTACCCGGTGGCGCGCATCGCAGACCTGCTGCTCGATCCGGGCGGCACGGTCGACTACAATGGCCGCACCTTCCCCTATCCCGATGTCCGGATGATCTACTGGGCGGGCGGCAATCCGTTCCACCATCATCAGGATCTGAACCGGCTCATTGAGGCTTGGCGCAAGCCCGAGACGATCATTGTGCACGAGCCGTTCTGGACCGCGACAGCGCGCCGGGCAGACATCGTTTTGCCGGCGACCACGGCTCTCGAACGAAACGATATCGGCGCCTCGTCGCGGGATGCGCACATCTTTGCGATGAAACAGGCAATCGCACCGGTCGGGGCGGCGCGCAGCGATTTCGACATCCTCGCCGACCTGCTCGACCGGTTCGGGCTGCGTGAGGACTACACCGAGGGGCGCGACGAGGCGGCCTGGCTGCGCCATCTCTGGGACGAGACGCGGGCCGGCGCAGAAGAGCAGGGGATCGCGCTGCCGGACTTTGATACCTTCTGGCAACAAGGCGTCATCGCGCCCGAAGATCCCAATCCGGACTATGTCTATCTCGGTGACTTTCGTAACGACCCCGAGACCAACGCGTTGCGCACGCCGTCCGGCCTCATTGAGCTGTTTAGCGAGACGATCGACGGCTTTGGCTATGACGACTGTCCGGGCCATCCGGTATGGCGGGCGCCGGAGGAATGGGATTTGGCCGCAGACGGCTATCCGTTGCAGCTTCTGTCGACCCATCCGCGCCATCGCCTGCACAGTCAGATGGACAATGGGGCACTGGCCCGTGCCAGTAAGGTTCAGGATCGTGAACCCGTCTATCTGCACCCTGACGACGCTGCGGCCCGAGATGTAGCGGATGGCGATGTTGTGCGCGTGTTCAATGCCCGGGGTGCCTGTCTCGCGGGTGTCGTCGTCACAGCCGATATCAGGCCCGGCGTGATCTGCATCGAGGAAGGAGCGTGGTTTGATCCTGTCGATCCTGCCAGCGTCGGCAGTGTCGACAAGCACGGCAATCCCAACATGATGACGCCGGACATCGGGACCTCCCGGCTGGGCCAGGGCTGCTCGGCACAGACTGCGATGGTCGAACTGGTTCGATATGACGAAACCCTACCGCCGGTCGCTGTGTTCGATCCACCAGCGATCCGCGATGCAAACGCTACCGATATGGAGATCGACAACGATGACGCTTAGTGGTTCCCCGACCGCCGAAGACTTGGGCCGACGAGATGTTCTCCGGCGTATGGCACTTCTTGCCATGGCCGTGCCGCTGGTGGTCGTCGGGCCGACGAGTCCGGTTCCCGCCCGCGATGCATCCGAGCTTGCGAAAGTCCGGTGCCCGGAACATGAATGCAGCTGGCTCTACAATCCCGCGAGAGGTGATGTCGATGGCGGCATCCCGCCTGGCGTTGCTTTCGAGGACCTGCCGGACGATTGGGAATGTCCCGAATGCGGTGCGCCGAAATACCTCTGGTGAGCGCATGAATGAAGGCGGTCATTTTGGTCACGTCTTGGGAGATAGACGCAGCGAGCTCTGCGTAAAGTGCATGGCCCGACAGGCAGGCGATTGCGTGCTGGACGATTTGCGGTCTATGTCTTGCGACACTTTGCCGTTTCTACCATGGATCTCCGGGGACACGATCATGAAGCCAGCCAGCCTGACCTATCCAACACTGACTGACGCGCTTTGGTCGAGCGATCGCGCGCTCGTCCGCAACACTCTGTTGGTTGTTGCTGGATCGTTGGCCCTATGGGCCTCGGCCAAGCTTAGCATCCCGTTCTGGCCGGTTCCGATGACGATGCAGACCTTCATGGTTCTGGTCATCGGGATGACCTTCGGCTGGAAGCTTGGCGGATTGACGGTCGCGCTCTATCTTTTCCAGGGGGCGATTGGAATGCCAGTGTTCTCTGGCTCGCCCGAGCGCGGCATAGGGCTGGCCTATCTGTTCGGCCCGACTGGCGGCTATCTCATGGGCTTTTTTGCTGCGGCGGTGATCACCGGTTGGCTCGCCGAGCGCGGTTGGGACCGCCGCGTGCTGACGGCGTTCGCAGCTATAGCGATTGGCATCATTGTGATCTATGCGTCTGGCCTGGCCTGGCTGAGCGCCTGGACCGGCTGGGGCCAGCCGCTGCTGGCTGCAGGACTATTTCCGTTCGTCCTAGCGGAGCTGGTCAAGATGGCGCTGGCGGCAGCGGTCCTGCCGCTCGGGTGGAAGCTGCTCGATCGGCGCAGTTAAGCAAGACAGTCCATCACATAGAAAAGGCCGGTGAGGTGGAAGCCTTCGCCGGCCTTTTTGTTGTGGCGCTTGGTTCAGACGACGTGCTGCCAGCGGGATGGTATGAAGCGATAGCCTGAGCCGTCGCGTTCGATATGCCCAAAGCTCGGGAAGACAAGGTGTGAGCCGGCGATCTCAAGCCGATCCGACACCACCTCGTCGAGCACCTTGGCGCGGGTTGCGGCGGCGGCGGGCTGGTCGACATCGAACGGGATGGTGATTTCGGGCCGCGCGAACTGAACCGGCCCAACATGGACAATATCGATCCAGATCAACAGTTCCGCCCCGTTCGACGACAGCATCAGTCCGGTATGGCCCGGCGTATGCCCCGGCATGTGGCGCGCGGTCACGCCCTGAACCAGGTCTGCGCCATCCTCAATCAGACGCAGCTGGTTCGCATAGGGCGTAACAGCTCCCTGGGCGACGGCTGCAAAGCCTTTGACGTCGTCATCGGCACTGGCGAAATTGTCGTCGTTCGTCCAGAAGCCGTGCTCGGCCTTGTGGGTGACGAACTCGGCATTGGCGAAGGCCGCCTGGCCATTGTCTGTGAACAGGCCGACATGGTCGGGATGCAAATGACTGCAGAACACCATGTCGATGGCCTCTGGCTTGACGCCGGCCGCCGCCAGAGATGCCTGCATCTTGCCGGCTGTCGGTCCGAACGCCTCTGCCGCGCCACCATCGACCAGAAGGGTCTTGCCGCCCGTTTCGATGACGTAGCCATTGATCGAGGTGTCGACGGTGCCTTCGGGCAGAAACGAGCGGCCGAGCAGCGCGACATTCTCGTCATGGGTCGAGCCGGTCAGCATGTCCGGATCGAGATCGATATAGCCGTCAGATAGCGCGGTGACGACAATGTCGCCGATGCGCCGGCGGTAGACGCCAGCGACTTGCGCTCCTCCAGATGAATCCGGTGCGCGCAAAGGCATGGGAACATGGCGGATAAGGGTCTCTTGCATTAGGTCCTCCCGAGGTCTGCAATCGGCGTAGGCTGCGCAGGCACGGCCGTCAAATCACGCCTGCGGAAGCACTGTACGATACTTGACCATGGCCGCGGCTGCCGCCAGCAATGGGCGGTTGCTCAGAAAGGGAAAGCACATGGCTGACGATCTGTCGTTGGAAAAGCGGATCCGCTTTCGGGCTGTCGATGCGGCGCGCCACGCGCTTGACGCCGCTCTCGATCTCGACGCAGACGAGCTTGGCCGTATCTTCACCCGGCTTGACGCGGCGAAGATCATGGCCGCCGCAGACGCGTCCGACGCGTGTCGAGCACAGGGCGAAACTCTGCCGCTGCATGGCATGACGATCTCGATCAAGGATCTTTATGACGAGGCTGGTGAAGTGACCGGCGCGGGATCGGCCTATCTCCAGAGCCGCGCACCGGCCGAGACTGATGCGCCTGCCGTGGCGCGCCTTGTTGCTGCTGGCGCCGTGCCCTTCGGTCGCACCAATATGACCGAGTTCGCTTACTCCGGAATCGGCCTGAACCCCCACTTTGGAACGCCAGGAAATGCCGCCGATCCCGATCGCATTCCGGGTGGTTCGTCGTCAGGCAGCGGTGTTGCTGTAGCGCTTGGCATCGGCATGGCCTCGCTTGGCTCGGACACGGGTGGGTCGATCCGCATTCCGTCAGCTCTCAACGGGGTTACGGGCTTCAAGCCGAGCCAGAACGCTGTGCCGACCGAGGGCGCCTTCCCCCTGTCGCCGAGCATGGACAGTGTCGGGCCGCTCGCGCGGGACATCGCGACATGCGCCCGCATTCATGCGGTGCTGTCGGTGACGTCGGGCGCGCTGGCGCCTGAGGCGGGGCTCAGCGGCGTTCGTGTCGGCCTTGTCACGACGCGCATGCTCGACGGGCTCGACGATTCGGTGGCGATGGATTTCGATCGCGCGCGAACCGCCATCGAAAGCGCTGGTGCGGCGTTGAGCGAGCCGGACGCGGGTTTTCTTGAGCTCGCCGCCGAAGCCAACAGGCTAACTGTTTGGGCTGAAGCCCATGAGGTCCACAGCGCCTATCTCGATCAGCTTGACGGCGGCAGCGACGCCCATGTCCTGAAACGCCTGCGCTCCGGGCTTGAGATCGATCCGGCCGATGTCGCGGCAGCGCGCGCCACCCGCCACGACGTCAAGGCGGCCTGGGCCGCGCTGTTTGAGAACGTCGATGTGCTGATCGCGCCGACCGTCCCGACCGTTGCACCAACCATCGCCGAGGCCGACGCGGATTTCGATCGGCTCAATGCTCTGATGCTGCGCAATACCCAGCTTGGCAATTTCTGCGATTGCTGTGCCGCGACGCTGCCGATGCAGGATCGCGACGTGCTGCCGACCGGGTTGATGGTAATGGGAGCGAATGGCGCCGATTGGCACGTGCTTGACATCGCATCCCGCATCGAACGGGTGCTGACCGATATCCGCGCATAGTTTTGACCAAAGCGCTTTCAGCGAACGTGGGAACCGGTTTCGCGTCCAGAAGGGCATCAAAACAGATTCGAATCCGATTGTTTCGCGATACCGGCCTCGGCTAATGTCGCGCGACAGCAATTCACGATTTCGGGGAGACAACCATGATCCGCAAAACGGACTTCTACATTGACGGTGCCTGGGTGGCGCCGGCCACGGCAAACGACTTCGAGGTCATCAACCCCGCCGACGAGACTGCTTTCGCCGTGATCTCGCTCGGATCGAAGGCCGATGTCGACAACGCTGTGGCGGCGGCGCGCCGGGCGTTCCAAACCTGGAGCCTGACGTCGAAGGACGAGCGCATCGCGCTGCTTGAGAAGCTGGCTGACGTCTATGAGCGTCGCACAGGCGACATGGCCGAGGCGATCTCCAAGGAAATGGGCGCGCCGATGAAGCTTGCGACCCGCGCCCAGGCTGCCGCTGGGCTTGAGCACATAAAGGGCTTCATCGACACGCTGAAGAGCTTTGAGTTCGACGAGCCACTCGGGCTTGGGAATGACGGCGAGATGATCCTGCGCGAGCCGATCGGCGTCTGTGGTCTGATCACGCCGTGGAACTGGCCGATGAATCAGGTCACGCTCAAGGTCATTCCGGCGATCGCGGCTGGCTGCACAGTCGTTCTGAAGCCAAGTGAGATCGCGCCGATGTCGTCCATCGTCTTCACCGAGATGATGCATGAGGCCGGCGTCCCGCCCGGCGTCTACAACATGCTCAATGGTGATGGGCCGGGCGTTGGCGAGGCGATGAGCACGCATCCTGATATCGATATGATGAGCTTCACCGGCTCGACGCGCGCCGGCATCGCGGTGACCAAAGGCTCTGCCGACACGGTCAAGCGGGTGGCGCTCGAACTCGGCGGCAAGTCGCCGAACCTGATCTTCGCCGATGCAGATTTACAAAAGGCAGTTAAGCGCGGTGTTTTACACTGCTTCAACAACACCGGCCAATCATGCAACGCACCGACCCGGATGCTGCTCGAACGCTCGATCTATGACGATGCGGTTGAGATGGCCCGCGAGGTTGCCGAGAACTGCAAGGTCGGCGATCCGGCTGAAGACGGCAATCATATCGGCCCGCTTGTGTCCGAAGCCCAGTTCAACAAGGTGCAAGGCCTGATCGAGGCTGGCATCAAGGAAGGCGCGCGCCTCGTTGCAGGCGGGCTCGGCCGGCCGGAAGGCTTCAACCGCGGCTATTTCGTGCGTCCGACGATCTTCGCGGACGTAACCAATGACATGACGATCGCGCGCGAGGAGATCTTCGGCCCGGTGCTCGCCATGATGGCCTTCGACTCGGAGGATGAGGCGGTCGAGATTGCCAATGACACTCCTTATGGTCTGTCGAGCTACATCCAGTCAGGCGATCCCGAGCGCATCCGCCGTGTCTCACGCCAGCTCCGGACCGGCATGGTGCAGGTCAATGGCGCCGGTCATCGCTCTGAATCACCCTTCGGTGGCTACAAGCAATCCGGCATTGGCCGTGAGGGCGGCACCTACGGCCTTGAAGAGTTCCTTGAAGTCAAGGCCGTGTCGGGCTGGGCGCCGGAAGCGGCTTAGGCCAGCCAATCTGGTATGTCGTCCGATTGCGCTGGGTATAACCGGCGCGGCTGTGAAACGATTGCGCGGCCAGTAGTCTTTGCGTCCAGGATCACCAACTGATCCTGGATGCTTCGGTGTTATGCTTATTCTGCATCGCAAAAGCTGTAACACCCCTGTCGAAAACAGAAGGTAGCGTCAGGTTTGAGCTTTCAGACCCGGCCTGCCTATGACGGTAACCGATTTCGTTCTCGATACGCCAACTGTGACGACGACGGCATGGCGCAGCCGCGCCATCCCGGCACGCGTCGGGCGCGAGGATCTTGATGCCGCTGTGCTCGATAACATGCGCGACGGCGTTCTGACGCTCGACCCGCGCGGTCGAGTGACCACCGTCAATCCGGCGCTTGAAGAGATGCTGACCGTTTCGGCGGAGGCATTGGTTGGCCAGACCTTCGCCGAGACGATGCTTGCGCGCGATGATCTCGCCGACTTCAACGATGTCATTCTGCAGGCGATCTACGAGCCGCAGCGGACGATCACCCAGCAAGTCATCGTCGAGCGCCTTGGTCGCAAGCGTTATTACTCCGTTCGCACCAATCTGCTGCTCAACCCGGCCGGCGGAGCACCACTCGGTGTGATCGTCGTGGTCAGCGACGAGACCAGTCAGGTGCTGGCTCTGATCCGGCAAAAGGAATTCGGCCAGCTTCTGTCACTGCTGATCATCAGCCTGACGATCGGTAGCCTATCGATGCTGGCGCTGTTTCGCTTCGTTGATCTTGACGCGGTTGTCGGCAGCGGGTCGGCGGTCTGGGTGCAGATTACCTGGCTCTATCTTGTCCTGATCGCCTTGCCGGCACTGTTTTTCGTCTGGCAAACCGATATCCCGATCACGAGCTTTGGGTTCAACCGGGCGAAGCTGCGGAACTCCTTGATTGAAGGGCTTGCGATTTCGGCAGTCGTCGTGGCGTTCCTGCTCTGCGTCGCTCTCGGTCTCCGGCTTGCCTTGCCGGCCTATGCGGAGCGACCGCTCATCGACTGGAGCTTCTTCTACAGCTGGTTTCTCGTCTCCTACCTCCTGCATTCCTTCGTGCAGGAGTTCGTCGCCCGAGGAGTCATGCAGACGGTCTTCATGCGTGTCCTCGACGACCAAAGAGGCATTCGCTCGGTCTTCCTGGCATCGCTGGTCTTCGCCGCGCTGCATGCCCATTTCGGCTTCGTGATGGTGGCGATCTCGTTTTTGTCGGGCCTGTTGTTCGGCGCCATCTACCACCGCCACGGCAACCTTGCTGGCGTCACCATCGTGCACATGATTGGCGGTGCGATGGTGTTCGCGCTCGGATTCATTGGTCACTGACCTGGAGCGTCGGTAAGGCCGTTACTCCGCCGCGCGTTGCGGCCGGAAGGGCAGGACCGGCGCATCCTCGGGCTGGCCGAGATCGAGCGCTTCGATCCGCGCGCTGCGACCGGATACCTTGTCGGCCGACGTGACGATCTGCGTAATGTCGTTCTGCGCTTGCGAAAAGTGCTTCTGTAGATTGTCGACCCGGTCCTTCAGGCGATGCACATCGGCCATGAGCCGGCCAACCTCGGCCTGGATGACATGGGCCTGTTCGCGCATGCGTTGGTCGCGCAGGATCGACTGGCAGACCTGCACCGCGAGCATCAGAAGGCTCGGGCCGACGATCGCAACGCGCTTTCTGAAGGCCGCCTGTACGACATCATCGAAATGCTCGTAGAGATCTGCGTAGATCGCTTCGGACGGTACGAACATCAGCGCGACATCCTGGGTTTCGCCAGGCAGGAAGTAGCGCTCATGGATGTCTTTGATGTGCTTTGAGACATCCGTCCGAATCTGCTTTGCCGCCTGATCGCGCGCCGGGGTATCTTCCGCGTCGCGAAACCGTGTGATGCCTTCGAGCGGGAACTTGGCGTCCACCACAAGTGCCGTGTCCGTGCCCGGCAGCGAGATTAGGCAATCGGGCCGCGAGCGGTTCGACAGCGTCGCCTGGAACGAATAGGTCGTTTGCGGCAGGGCGTCCGAGATGATCGCTTCCATGCGCACTTGGCCGAAGGCGCCGCGCTGTTGCTTGTCGGCGAGAATGTCCTGAAGGCCTACGACGTTCTGGCTCAGTTCGGTGATCTTGCGCTGGGCGGTATCGATGACCGCGAGCCGTTCATTGAGTTTGGACAGGCTGTCATGTGTTGCGCGCGACTGAGTCTGGACGTTCTCTCCAAGCCTCTGGCCGAAACTGTCGAGCCTGTCCGTCAGTGACCGGGCGAGATCGCCCTGACGGGCGCCGAAGACATCGGCGATCGTCTGCATACGCCCATTCATCTCGGCAAGCGCGCGCTGGGTGTCAGCCGCACGCGCGTCCAGTTCGACGGCAAGCCGATGCGCTTCCGCCTCGGCCTGGGCGTGACGCGCCGCGGCGGAGCGCCACAGCCACATCATGATGATGAGCAGTGCCAGCCCGCCACCGCCGAGAAGGGTGGCACCAAGCGAGATGGGTGTCGTGCCGACGATGATCAGTGTGTCGTTCAAGTCCATGGTGGCGCGAGCCTATGTGATTCGCGGCGAAACCGCCCGTATCGCCGTTCTGACTGTCCCGCACCGATTGACCCATTCGGCGCGCTCAATTATCTGCCTTCTATGGCGATACGTGAGATCATTACCCTGCCGGACCCAAGCCTACGCGAGGTCAGTGTGCCCGTTGGAGCGGTCGATGACGACGTGCGGACGCTTCTGTCCGACATGCTTGAAACCATGTATGACGCGCCGGGCATCGGGCTCGCTGCGATCCAGATCGGTGTTCCGAAGCGGCTCGTCGTCTGCGATGTCTCAAAGGATGAGGATGCGCCCGCGCCAATGGCGCTGGTCAATCCTGAGATCACTTGGACATCCGACGAAACGGCCATTTACGATGAGGGCTGCTTGTCAATTCCCGAGCAATATGCCGAGGTCGAGCGGCCAGCATCCTGTCGGGTGCGCTATCTTGACCGCGACGGCTCGGAACAGGAGATCGAGGCGGACGGCCTTCTCGCAACCTGCCTGCAGCATGAGATCGACCATCTCAACGGTGTTCTGTTCATCGATCATCTGTCGCGGTTGAAGCGCGAACTCCTGACACGGCGCTTCAACAAGGCGCTCAAACGCAAGGCCGCGGTGTGAGGGCAAGAGAGCAGGTTCAGAACGGGCATTCTGCGTCATGAGCTTGCGCATCGTTTTTATGGGGACACCGGACTTCGCCGTCCCGACGCTGCTCGACCTCGTCGGCCAAGGCCATCAGATCCTTGCCTGCTACACCCAGCCGCCACGGCCCGCAGGGCGTGGCATGGCCGAACGCAAATCCCCCGTTCACCTCCAGGCCGAAGCCTTCGGCGTGCCGGTGTTCACCCCGACATCGGTGAAATCCGTCGACGAGCAGCAGGCCTTCGCGGCGCTGAGTGCCGATGTCGCCGTGGTCGTCGCCTATGGGTTGATCCTGCCGCCGGCGATTCTGTCGGCGCCGGTCCATGGCTGTCTCAACCTGCATGCCTCGCTGTTGCCGCGCTGGCGCGGGGCCGCCCCCATCCAACGCGCGATCATGGCTGGTGATGCCGAGACAGGTGTCATGGTCATGCGTATGGCGGAAGGCCTCGATACGGGTCCCATCTGCATGGCTGAGCGGGTGGCGATCGGGCCGGATGACACCGCGCGCGATCTGCACGACCGGCTGGCACGGCTCGGTGCGGACCTGATGGTTCGCGCGCTTGGTGCGTTGTCGCGCGATACGCTGACCTGTGCGCCCCAGCCGGAGGACGGTGTGACCTATGCCGCCAAGATCGACAAGGCTGAGGCCAAGATTGACTGGTCGCAGCCGGCGCGCGCCGTTCACGATCATATACGCGGCTTGAGTCCGTTTCCCGGTGCCTGGACGAAGCTCGAGCGGGGGAGGGGCGACCGGGTCAAGCTGTTGCGGTCCGAGATGATCGACGTCGATTCGGTGGGTGCGGACCCCGGAACTGCACTTGATGATGGCTTGACGATCGCCTGCGGAAAGGGCGCAATACGCCTGTTGGAATTGCAGCGCGCGGGCAAATCAGCGCTTTCTGCGGATGAGTTCCTGCGCGGCACGCCGATTGCCGAAGGAGACGGGCTTGGTTGAGCGTCCGCCCTTTCAACTCGGAACCCGGACTCCGAGCTTGCATCTGCGCAAAGCGGTCGCGGCGGATTATGAAGACATCCGCTTTGTCGAGACGGCGGCTTTCGGCCGGCCGGACGAAGCCTATTTGGTCGAAGCTCTCAGGGCATCCGGCAAGGTGGTCTTGGAACTCATCGCCGAGGAAGGTGGTGAACTTGCCGGCCACATCCTGTTCAGCCG
Organism: Pseudomonadota bacterium; assembly: GCA_039819185.1. GTDB lineage: Bacteria > Pseudomonadota > Alphaproteobacteria > Rhizobiales > Tepidamorphaceae > JBCBSK01. Next base: position 12,594 of record JBCBSK010000049.1, read on the forward strand.
TGCCGAGACCTCCCCTGAGACGTTCTCAATCGTCATCCTGGCGCCGGTTGCTGTGCGGCCCGGTTTGCAGCGTCAGGGGATCGGCGGCCATCTGGTGCGTCGCGGCTTGCAGCTGCTGCGGACTGCGGGAGAGGATCTCGTTGTCGTTCTCGGCCCGCCTGACTTCTATCCGCAGTTCGGCTTTGATGCCGACATTGCGCTGCGTATTTCGGGTCCTTGGTCGCGGCTTGGGCCAACCTGGATGGCAGCTCCCCTGTCGAAAAAGGGCAAGACCTGTGGCCTGATCGGCATCACGCCACCGACAGCTTTTGCTGACATCGATTGATCGGTGCCAAGCGCGTATGCCCCGCTATCGGTTGACCATTGAGTATGACGGCGCGGTCTTTGTTGGCTGGCAGGCGCAGACAAACGGGCGCGGCGTGCAGGATGCGCTGGCGGATGCGATCGAGACGTTTTCTGGCACGCGCTACATCCCGCGTGGCGCCGGCCGCACCGATGCCGGCGTTCATGCCACCGGACAGGTCGCGCATATCGATCTTGAGCGCGACTGGCCTGAACAAACGATTCAGGATGCGCTCAACGCGTTGATCAAGGACGAGCCGGTCGCTGTACTGAGTGTCGACGCGGTGCCGGACAGCTTCGATGCCCGCTTTTCCGCCACTGCTCGCCATTACCGCTATGACATCGTCAATCGCAGGCCACCGGCCGCGCTCGACCGGGTGCGCGCCTGGTGGGTGAAGACCGATCTGGATATCGAGGCGATGAACCAGGCGGCACGCGCCGTTCTCATCGGCCACCACGACTTCACGACCTTCCGCGCAAGCCAATGCCAGGCCAAAAGCCCGATGAAGACACTCGACCAGCTGTGCATTGCGCGCGACGGCGAGCGGGTCACGGTCTTCGCCTCGGCGCGGTCGTTCCTGCATAGCCAGGTGCGGTCCATGGTTGGCTCGCTGAAGGTGGTTGGTGAAGGGCGCTGGACGGCGGACGACTTAGCCGCAGCGCGCGACGCCCGCGACCGCAAACGTTGCGGCCCCGTTGCGCCTGCCTGCGGGCTCTATCTGATCCGTGTTGACTACGGAGTGGATGATGTATCCCGGGCGGGGGATCCGTCAGAAGCCGAAGAGCCGGCTTGAGAGTTCAGCTAAGACCAAGCTGAGCAAGACATCCGTCGCGACCAGTGCGGTGGCGATACCAACAGTTGTCTGAAGTGCGACGCGCGCGGCGATGTAGAAATAGCGCAGCAGGAGCCCAAAACCGATTAGCGTCAAGATCGCGGTGACCTCACCCGACAGCACGCCATAGTGAAACAGGATCGCCGGCAGGGCGAGCGGGATCGAGAACAGCAGCTCTCCCCAATTGTGCGCGACGATGAACGGCACATAGCCACGCTCCAGGCCAAGCGGCTTGGCGATCGCTGCAAGCAGCGCTGGAAATGCAACCCAATCAACCAGCAAGGCCACCGCGCGCGCAAAGAAGAACCACTGCGCCGGCACCGCTGCTTCATCAAGGCCGGACGCGGCCAGCATCACATGGCGCTCCGACAGGATGTATGGGATGTAAATCGGCATCAGAAAGACGAGCGCCAGGAACGATTTCCAGAAGCCTGAAAAACTCGCATCGAACAGCCGTAGCGCTTCCCGGCGCCCCAGAAACAGGCGCCAGGCGGCGATAAAGCTTGCGATCGCCTCATTGAGACTAGGCATCGGCCGCCCGGAAGTATCGCTCGAGGAAGGCGGAAAAGATGTGCGTAAGACGGTCCAGATCGGCCAATTCGGTGTTTTCGTTCACCTGATGCATGGTCTGCCCGAGAAGTCCGATTTCGATCACCGGACAATAATCTTTGATGAAACGGGCGTCTGACGTGCCGCCTCCGGTGGTCAGGTCAGGTGTCAGGCCGGTGACAGCCTGGACGGCTGCGCTCATGAGATCGACCAGAGGTCCAGGGGCCGTCAGGAAGGCTTCAGCCGGGTTGGGCAGGAAGGTGAGATCGACGGCATCATACGCGTCGCCTGCGGCCCCTCTCACCGCCTGATCGACCAGTCGAGCGAGGCTTTCGGCATCGTGCTCGGTCGAATGGCGAATGTTGAAGCGAAGCCCAACCCGCGCCGGGATGACGTTATAGGCTGTGTTGGCTGTATCAATGCTGGTGATCTCGAGATTGGACGGCTCGAAATGGGCGTTGCCATTGTCGAGTTCAAGCGCGTTCAACGCCGTTGCGATAGAGATCGCCAGTGGCATCGGGTTGTCGGCGAGATGTGGGTAGGCGACATGGCCTTGGGTGCCTGAAACCGCGATCTTGCCCGACAGCGATCCGCGCCGGCCAATCTTGATGGTATCGCCGATCTGGTGTCGCGTGGTCGGCTCGGCCAGAACGGCAGCATCGAAACGGTAGCCATGCTCGAAAGCCCAGGCGAGCAGCTTCCTCGTACCGTTGATAGCGGGCCCTTCCTCGTCGCCTGTGACAAGAAAGGACAGCGTGCCCGCGCCATCGGGCCAACCGCCACGCTCGCGCACATGCGTAATGGCTGCCGCCGTGAGACAGGCCAGCCCGCCTTTCATATCGACCGCGCCCCGGCCATGGAGCCGTCCGGCATCAATGGCTCCTGAAAACGGATCGAACTGCCAGTCATGTGTCGCACCTGCTGGAACGACATCGGTATGCCCGGTCAGCATCAAATGCGGTGCGCCAGCGCCGACCGATGCAAGCAGATTGTCGATAGATGGTGTGTGTTCGTCCTCGAAGCGCAGGCGCTCGGTTCGAAACCCAACTGTCTTGAGCGCGCGCTGCAACACATCAAGCGCGCCGGCATCCTCCGGCGTCACCGATGGACAGCGTATCAACTCTTGCGCCAGATCGCGGGCGAGATCGGCGGCGGCGGTGTCCATCGACATCATTGTGGTGATGTAGCGGGGTGCCGGTGGCCCGGCAAGCTGTCAGGCTGCCGCAAGTCGCTTCACTGAGGGGATCAGCTTGTTTAAGTCATCACCGTGCTGTCGGCAACAATCGTGCGTGCTTCGCGAAAGCCTGTCGGGAGGCCGTATTTGTTGGGTCCAGGCGTACCGGAGCGCATGGTCAGTTCAACCGCGCCCCACAACATAATCCCGAGCGCTGCGATAAGCGCCAGCAGAGACGTGAGCGCCACCGAGAGCGCGATCACGGGCGGTGGTGATGGCGGCAGCAGTGACAACGCAAACAAGACCGTGCCGATCGTCAGCCATGGCATGCCGCTGAACAGCAAAAGCCACCAGCCGGATTTGCCGCGATCATGCAGGCGGCGAATGTTCGGGATGATGCTGAACAGAACGACCAGCTTGGCGGCGTCTAGGAACAACTGTTCCCAAACCGGCACGAAACCGACAGCCATGCCGGCAACGCCTGAAGTCGCCGCCAGCGCTCCGCCGGCACCATAGAGGCCGAGCTTGAACGTATTCGCCTCATGGCGGCTGAGCCGGCCATCAAGCGTCAAGAAAGGCAGCAGGGCAGGCGGAATGGTTACCATTCGGTAAACCTACCCGCGAAAAATCGCTCCCGGAACCTGCCTAATCGTCGTCGAGCCCGCGTTCTCGTCTTATGGTTAACGGCATACCCATATCATTTGGGTTGAGCGGGTCGGGTCCATGGTCGTTGAAGCCCTCAACACCGCGTTCGAAGCCGAGCTTCTTCAGCGCCCAGCCGCCGGTGATCAGCGACACGAGGCCCCAATAGAGACTGACGGCGTTGATCCCCTCACCCGGAAACAGGCCGGAAAAGTGGGACACCCAGGTAAAGCCCAACGGCAGGCCAAACAGCAGGTTCCACCACCACGAGCGGTTGACGTCATGAAACCGCTTGGTGGTTACCGCAAACAGGGGCGGGCCGCACAACAACAGGGCCACCGTTGGCGCGAACCGGGAGCCGATCAGCGGCGGCAGGACAAGCGTTCCCATCGCGATGCCGAAGAGCGCGATGAGGCCGATGCCAGTCCAGAACAGGCGCAGTGAGATCCGGCCATCGAAACGGAAGAACAGCCGGATCCATGGCGCGAGCCGGGTCATTCCTGGCCCAGGCGATAGGCGAGGTAGGAGTTGTAAGCATGCACCCAGCCGGCCAGGTTGACCGCGTCGACGATCACCCAGACCAGCAGAATGAGCACGATCGGGACGCCGATCAGGATAAATGACAGCAGAAAGCCGATGACGAACAAGGTCAGCATGACAGCGGCCGACCCGGTCTTCTGCATGTAGAAGCGGTGCGCGCCCAGCATGCCGAAACAGATCAGCAGGAGATAGGCGACGATCATCGACTTCTTGTTGGCCTGATACATCATCAGGGCGCGTGTATCGGCGCTGACCCGGCGCTCCCACTCTCGTTCGTCCCAGTCGCCCGGGTCCCAGTCCTCTCTATCGTAGCGATCGCCCATCCGTCCCCGACCCTAGTCGCGCAAAAGATCGTTGATCGACGTCTTGGCGCGGGTTTGGGCATCGACGCGCTTGACGATGACCGCGCAATAGAGGCTTGGGCCCGGTGTGCCGTCGGGCAGGGGCTTGCCTGGCAGACTACCCGGCACGACCACCGAATAGGCCGGCACCTCGCCGCGGAACACCTCGCCGGTGTCGCGATCGACAATCTTGGTCGACGCGCCGAGATAAACGCCCATGGACAGGACTGCGCCTTCACGCACAATCACGCCCTCAGCCACTTCGGCGCGGGCGCCGACAAAGCAGTCATTCTCAATGATGACCGGATTGGCCTGTAACGGCTCGAGTACACCGCCGATGCCGGCGCCGCCGGAAATATGGACGTTTTTGCCGATCTGTGCGCAGGAGCCGACCGTTGCCCAGGTGTCGATCATGGTGCCCTCATCGACATAGGCGCCGAGATTGACGAAGCTCGGCATCAGGACGACGCCCTTGGCGATGTATGCAGAGTGGCGCACAACGCAATTCGGGACGGCCCGGAAGCCCGCATTGGCGAAATCGTTCTTCGACCAGCCGGCGAACTTGGATGGCACCTTGTCCCACCAGTCAGCGCCGCCGGGGCCACCCGGAATCGGCACCATTTCGTTCAGCCGGAACGACAACAACACCGCCTTCTTGGCCCATTGATTGACGTGCCAGTCGTCGCCGGCCTTTTCGGCGACGCGGACGCGGCCCGCATCAAGTGCCTGAAGCGTCGCCATGACCGCATCGCGCACCGGGCCATGCGTGCCGGGGCCGATATGTGCCCGGTCCTCCCAGGCGGTTTCGAGTGTGTCGATCAGCGCGGCGTCGGTCACGGGCGTTGGTCCTTTGGATATCACGGATCGGATAACGCCGCGGACCTTGGCGAAGCTCTAAGGGGGTGTCAATCGCGTGCGGCCGGTTGTCGGACGGATGCCTTGTCCGGGCGGACCTCATGCTCCTGCGTCATCGGCGCAGGCGGTCGGACAAGTGTCACCAGCACGAACGAGATAATCATCAGCAACAACCATGCCCCAAGCTTTGCGATCGACACGGGTGTCCAGCCATCAAGCTGGTCGGGATAGAGCCAGGCGCCCGAGAGCGTGCCGATATTCTCAGCCACCCAGATGAACAACGCCACCAGGACGAAGCCCAGGACCAATGGCATCCAAAGCCTGTAGCGGAAGACGCGATAGTGAATGGTCGTCGGGCCAAACAGCACCAGGACCGCAGCGAACAAAGCAAGCCGGATGTCAGGCAAAAAATGGTGCGAGAAGAAATTCACATAGATCGCAATGGCCAGCAAAACCGTCGCCCAGATCGGCGGATAGCGCTTGAAGCGAAAATCGAAGATCCGCGAGATGCGTGCGAGATAGCTGCCAACGGCTGCATACATGAAGCCCGAGAAGAGTGGCACGCCGCCGATCCGAAAAATCGCTTCCTCGGGATAGATCCACGAGCCCATCGCCGTCTTGAAGATCTCCATGACCGTCCCGACGATATGGAACAGCGCGATAACCTTCACTTCGTCATAGGTCTCGAGCTTGAAGACGATCATGCCGATTTGGATGGCGATCGCGCCAAGAAACAGAGCATCATAGCGTAGAAGGCTGGCGTCCTCCGGGTAGAACAGGGCCGTCGCCAGGATCATTGCGAGCATCAGCCCGCCAAACAGGCAGGCCCAGGCCTGTTTCAAGCCGAAGGCCACGAATTCGATCAGCGCTGCTGGCACTGGTCCGCGCTCGAGCCGGTCGAGAGCTTTGTGTGCCAGATCGTCGATGCGGCGCTCGACGGAGGTAAAGCGGTCGCTCAAGCGGTGTCTCGGCGAACGCCAACCGCGTCGACGAGGAAGCCCGCGAGATCGTCGATGACGAAATCGACATGGGCCGGCACCTCGCGCGCCTCGGGCTCGTCTGCCTTCCTGCGCGGAACGACCAATACCGTCGCCATGCCGAGCGCATTCGGCACTTCGAGATTGCGGTCGAGATCTTCGAACATCACTGCTGTCGCGGGCGCGATGTCGTGACGGCCGAGAAAGCTCTCATAGGTCAGACGTTCGGGCTTTGGCACAAAATCGGCGGCGACGATGTCAAACAGAGCCTCGAAATGGCCATTGATGCCGAGCTTGTCGATGACCGCTTCGGCATGTGCCACCGAGCCATTGGTGAAGACGAACTTCCGGCCCGGTAACTCGGCCAGCACCGCGCCAAGGGCAGGATCCGGCTCGATCGGTGAATGGTCGATGTCGTGGACATAGTCGAGAAAGGCATGCGGGTCGACGCCATGCTCGGTCATCAACCCGCGCAGCGTTGTGCCATAGGTGCGGTAATAGTGCTTTTGCAGCAAGCGCGCCTGGTTGCGATCCAAGGTCAAAAGCTCTGAAATGAACGCGCCCATGCGCTGATCGACCTGGTCGAACAGATTCGCATGTGGTGGATAAAGCGTGTTGTCGAGATCGAAAATCCACGTCTCGATGGTTTCAAATCTCTGCATGGTGTCTCTGATCCCTGGCCTCTATGAACGTCAACGCTCCGATCTTTCAGCACATGAGCTCTTTTGCGGACAAAGTGTCCATAAACAGCTTCGTCAAAGCTTGAAAGGGGGGCACGGCGTGCCCTAGATAGCCGGCGGCTACTCAATCTTGGCGTGTGCGAGTGCACAGGACTGAGTGCAATCCACGATACCGTTTGTTGTTTTGCATCTAGGAGACACTTCATGTCGACTGCCAATGCCCGCGAGCAGCTGTTCATTGAGCTAATCAACAATGCCCGCCTTGATCCCTTGTCGGAAGCCAACCGCCTCGATGTCAGCCTGAATGGCGGGCTCGATGCCGGCACGATCACGCGCGGCGCGAAGCAGCCCCTGGCTCCCAACGATATTCTCCAGCGCGCCGCCGACGGCCATAGCGAATGGATGGTGCGCGAAGGAATCTTGCGCTCTAGCCCCGGTGAGGGGGGCAGCAATGCAGAAGATCGGATCACCGAAGAAGGCTACGACCTAACAGGATCTTGGGTTTGGGCGGAAAGCACTGCCGGATGGGGTTTCTTTGACTCAAGAGATTTCGATGCATCAGCGACGATCTTCAATGCACACCGCGTTCTGTTTCAAAGCTCGCAGAATCGCGAAATCATTCTGGACGAGCGATTTAGAGAGATAGGAGTCGGTACGGATCGCGGTCAGTTCACCTTCTCGGAGGAGCGTGAGAGCGCGGACGCTGTCCTGGCGACAGTTACCTTTGCAAAGACTGGCGAAGAAGACGATTTTTTCATCACCGGCGTGTTCTTCCGCGATCGTGATGGCGACGACTTCTACGACATCGGCGAGGGTCAGAAGGGCACGGTGCGAACAGGTGGTGAGCGGGAGCGTTCCGGCTATGCCGGGGGCTATGCGATCGCTGTTGACGAGACAGCATCGCAGACTGTCCGGCTGACGTCAGGCGGCGCAGAGGCCGTGGTCGATGTGCGCGTTGGTGAGAACGTGAAGCTCGATTTCGTCAACCGTAATGAAATCAAGTCCTCGGCGGATACCGAACTGGTTAGTGGGGTGCGGATCGCCGAACTCTTGGGCGTTGCCAATCTCGATCTCAGCGGCCGGCAGACATCGGATCGCCTGTTCGGCAATTCCGGCAACAACGACATCGACGGCGATCGCGGCGGCGACCGCATCTTCGGCCGTGATGGCCGTGACGAGCTGTCTGGCCAGCGCGGCAATGACATCCTGTCCGGCGGTGACGGTCGCGATAGCCTCTCAGGCGGTGATGGTCGCGACGAACTCGATGGCGGTGCCGGGCGTGACGATCTTGAAGGCGGAAAAGACAACGACCGTCTCGTCGGGGGCGATGGCGATGACCGTCTTGAGGGTGGTTCTGGCGGGGACCGCCTCGAAGGTGGCGCGGGGGCCGATGTCTTGATTGGCGGCGGTGGATCCGATTGGTTCCGCTTCAAGGAAGACGGCGGATTCGACCGGATCCGGGATTTCCGCCCCAACGAGGACCAGATCGATCTGAGGGCCTTTGGCGGGGTCGACCGGTTTTCGGATCTCGATATCGAAAATCGCGGTGGGGAAGCGGTTTTGGATCTCGGTAGCACGCGGGTTCGGTTCGAGGATGTGGCGGCTAGGCAGTTCGATTCGGGGGATTTTCTTTTTTAACACCTTGAATCCGTAAATATCCGATTGCCCCAAGATGTAATGATGCGATCGTCACCTGGTCTTGGTATATGCCGCGTGAGGGGCGTCGCGTGATCGGCGATGCCAGGTCAATTGCCAGTCTCGATGGAGGCAGTGGTGTCGAACGCAAGTGCCCGCGAACAGCTTCTTCTGGAACTCATCAACCGTGCGCGCCTTGACCCGAAAGCGGAGGCGAAGCGCTTTGGCATCTCACTGAATGACAGCCTCACACCGGGCACGCTGAACGCCAAGGCCAAGCAGCCTTTGGCCATGAACGATTTGTTGCTGAAGGCCGCTGACGGCCATAGCGACTGGATGTTGGACAAGGACCTCTTCCAGCACGAGCCTGGCCGCGGCGGGTCTGATCCGGGCGATCGCATCACAGACGAAGGCTATACGCTGGGACCGGGCTCGACCTGGGGCGAAAACATTTCCTGGAACGGAACCAGCGGGAACGTGAACGCGACGCAGGCGATTTTCACTCATCACGAAGGTCTGTTCAAAAGCTCCGGCCATCGCAGAAACATGCTGAATGATGACTTCCAGGAAGCTGGTATTGGTCAGAAACTGGGTAAGTTCACGAGTCCAACGACCGGGACTACCTGGAACGCGTCGATGACGACGGAGAAGTTTGCATCCGATGGCAGCGGTGACATCTTCATCACGGGCGTGTTCTATCGCGATAAGGATGGCGATGAGTTCTACGATGTCGGCGAAGGCCAGACGGGCACGGTGCGTGCCGCTGGAGACAGCGACCGGTCCGGGGATGCCGGTGGATATGCCCTCGCTATTGATCCGAAGAAGTCCCAAACCGTGAAGTTGAAGGCTGGCGGCAAGGAAGCCGTGGTCAAGGTCGACGCGCAAGAGAATGTCAAGCTCGACTTCGTCGATGGCAAAGAGGTCTATTCGTCTGCAGATACCGAACTCGTTAGCGGCGCGAAGACCGCAAAGCTTCTGGGCGTTGCCAATCTCGACCTTGATGGGAGTAGTTCTGCCGAAAAGCTGACCGGTAACAAAGGCAACAATGACATTACTGGTGGTGGCGGCAAGGATCGCCTTTTCGGCAAGTCCGGTAACGATGACCTGTCAGGCCAGAAGGGGAATGATGTCCTGAAGGGCGGCAGCGGGAAAGACACGCTGAACGGCGGAAGTGGCAACGATAAAC
>JBCBSK010000050.1:0-22097 GCA_039819185.1 Pseudomonadota bacterium
ATGCCCTGTTTTGTTTTCCGTGGTCCCTGAAGGACCCTGCGCCAACTGGCCTTACTTTTATAAGTTAGCCCAGCGCACTCGGATCAGCTCAGAAGCGGTAGTTGATACCGCCGCGGATGATGTGACCGTCAAAATCGGCATCAACCGGAACGGCGAGGGAATAAGTCTCGTCGTCAAAGTCGACATAAAGATATTCAAGCTTCGCCGAAATGTTGTCGGTGAAGGCGAATTCGGCACCGCCACCGACGGTGAAGCCGATATGGGTCTGGTCGTCGCTGAACGCACCGGCATCAATGTCAACACCGAGGAACGCCACACCACCAGTCGCATAGAACAACAAGTTCTCATACGCAAAACCAGCACGGCCACGGATCGTTCCGAAAATATCCGAATCGACCTCAACGCCCGGGATGTCATCGCCTTCCGCCCCAAGGTAACCAACGTCGCCTTCGAGACCGAGCACGAATTGCTGGATCTGAACGTTATAGCCAAGCGTGCCACCGATCAGAAAGCCATCCGCATCGGTATCACCGACGATATCGGTGCCGTATTCGCCGGTAATGTAACCGAAGTTGATACCGATATAGGCGCCGGTCCAATCAAATGTTGCGACGGGCGCGGGCGTAAATGGCGCCGGGTCGCTCAGAAGATCAGCCGCCTGTGCTGTACCGGCAAAGCCAATCGCCCCGGCCATGGCCGCAAGCATCGCCGCCCGGGAAAGGAAACGAACGGTCATCGAAAACCTCCATGAAGTCATTCGGGTCGCCCGGCCGGGGAATACCAGCGGGTCGCCAAGGATGTTCGACCTACGTCTAGCGCCTCACATCAGATGTGCATCCGTCGACATCGCGGCAAGATCATGCCGAAAATGTGACTCAACACGCCTGTTGCACCGCAGCAACAACGGGCTGTTCATGCCGCATCCTCGCATCGTGACAATCGGCCAAGACAATCAGTGCTTTTGCTAAGAGCGACCGCGTCCTATATCCGGTCGGTCTCCCATCCGCATTGCTCACCCTCACTCCACGCATCGCGCTTCCGAGGCGGCCATCGAAAGGCACCTATGTTTCCTTATCTGGAACTCGCTGCTGGGTTAACGCTGCTCGTGATCGGCGGTGATGCCCTGGTGCGGGGCGCGGTCGGCTTGGCGGAACGGTTCGCGATCCCACCGATCATCATCGGCCTAACCATTGTTGCCTTCGGAACCTCGGCGCCGGAACTGATTGTGTCGATTACGGCCGCGCTTGGCGGCGCTCCCGGCATCGCGCTCGGCAATGTTGTCGGCTCCAACGTCGCCAACATCTTCCTGGTGCTCGGAGTGCCGGCGCTGATCGCGGCGATCCCGACGGCTCAGCCCTTTGTCCGGCGCAACACGCTGTTCATGATCGGCGTAACGCTGATCTTCATCGCGTTGTGCTTCACCGGCCAACTCGTCTTTTGGCACGGACTCGTGCTTGTGACTCTGCTGCTTCTGTTCCTCGCTGAATCGGCCCGCACCGCCCTGCGTCAGCGCGAACCAATTGATCCTGGCGAAGAAGGCGTCAGCAATCCATGGCTCGCGATCCTGCTGGTCGCAGCCGGGCTGATCGGCCTGCCGCTCGGAGCCCGTTTCACCGTGGAAGGCGCCAGCACGATTGCCGCAAGTTGGGGAGTCTCCGACGCCGCGATCGGTCTAACGGTCGTCGCCATCGGCACCTCGCTGCCCGAACTGGCCGCCACCATCCTTGCCGCCATCCGCCGCCAGGGCGGTATCGTCGTCGGCAATGTCATCGGATCAAACCTGTTCAACATGATGGCAATCATGGGCATCACCGTCCTGATCGCCCCGATCCCGGTCGACGAAAAATTCCTCGAGATCGATCTCTGGATCATGCTGGCCGCAGCTCTTGTCCTGGTGCCGTTCGTGTGGTGGCGCCAAAAGATCGGCCGGATCGCCGGCGTCGTTTTCTCCGTCATCTATGTTGCGTTCATCTGGTTCGCCCTGACTGAGGGCGAGGCGGAAGCTGCCGCGCTCAGTGCCGCGCCGGCGGACGCTATCGTAGGTATCTCACAATTTGAGTTGACGTGACTCATGATGATCCCCGAGGCCATACCGCGCCACGCGCTGGTCACAGGCGCCGGCAAACGCATCGGCCGCGGCCTGGCACTGGCACTGGCCGATGCGGGCTTCGATGTCAGCGTGCATGCCAACACCTCGCGCGATGACGCCGAGCAAACAGCCGGTGAGATCCGTACCAAGGGGCGCAACGCCGCGATCGTGATGGCCGATCTGACGGATCGTGATGCCGTGGCGTCGCTGATGGGAACCGCCACGAATGCACTCGGCCCCGTCGGTGTGTTGGTCAACAACGCGTCCCTGTTCCAGCCTGACAGCGCGAGAGACGTTGCACCAGACCTTTGGGATGCGCATTTCCGCGTTCATGCCGAGGCGCCGGCTTTCCTGGCACGTGACCTGGCAGCCCAACTTCCCGATGACGCGCAGGGCGTGATCGTTAATCTGGTCGACCAGAGAGTCTGGCGGCTGACGCCGCAGTTCTTCTCCTACACGCTGTCCAAATCGGTGCTCTGGACAATGACCAGAACGTTGGCCCAGGCGCTCGCCCCGGATATCCGCGTCAACGCCATCGCGCCGGGACCAACCCTTCCAAGCATTCATCAGAGCCGGGAGGATTTTGAGCACGAGGCGCGATCGATCCCGCTGCAGCACGGACCAGACCTCAATGAGTTCGGCGCGACGCTGATCCACATTCTGTCAACGCCGTCACTGACCGGGCAGATGATCGCGCTCGATGGCGGCCAGCACCTTGCCTGGGAAACACCCGATGTTCGCGGCAGCGGTGAGTGACGGACGTCACTGTTCGTCGTCTGACGCGCAAGCGCGCGCTCGATCGCACGCGTGACGCCAAACGACGTGAAGAACGCTCCGCCAATCGGTGCGTCGGGTGGACCAATCCGGATGCGGACGCCATGTTCTTGGACATGATCGATTCCGAGGACACAGCAGCAACCCAGGCCGATCCGTCAAATGACACGACGGAGGCTTTGGACGCTCCGCGGCCGCGCGGGGCAGACGCGATTGCGGCTGCGCTGAAGCATGCGCCGGGGGGCCCCGGCGTCTACCGGATGCTCGATACGCGCGGCAAGGTCCTCTATGTCGGCAAGGCCCGCAGCGTCAAAAAACGCGTCCAAAGCTACACCCGGCCGCACGCCCAGCCGCATCGCATCGCCCGCATGATCTTCGAGACCGATGCGATGGAGTTCGTCTCGACCGAGACCGAAACCGAAGCACTCCTACTTGAAGCTAACATGATCAAGCGGCTTAGGCCGCGCTACAACGTCCTGATGCGGGACGACAAATCGTTCCCCTATATCCTGCTGACCGCAAACCATGCCGCCGCCCGAATCATGAAGCATCGCGGTGCGCGGTCGACCGATGGTGCCTATTTTGGCCCCTTTGCCTCGGCTGGCGCGGTGAACCGGACCGTGAATGCGCTACAGCGCGCCTTCTTGCTCAGGTCGTGCTCGGACTCGGTTTACGACAGCCGGACCCGGCCCTGCCTACTCTATCAAATCAAGCGCTGCGCTGCGCCATGCACCGGCGAAATCTCGATTGAGGACTACTTGGAACTCGTTGATGAGGCGAAAGCCTTCCTGTCCGGCCGGTCAGGTGGGATTCGCGACGATCTCGCCCGCCAGATGGAAGCCGCATCCGAGGCACTGGATTTCGAGCGCGCCGCCATGTTGCGCGATCGCCTGCAGGCGCTCGGCCACGTCCAGTCGCATCAGGGGATCAACCCCAAGACGATCGACGAGGCGGACCTCTTCGCCGTGCATCAGGAGGCCGGCCAGACCTGTATCCAGGTGTTCTTCTTCCGCTCGGGTCAGAATTGGGGCAACCGTGCTTTCTTCCCGCGCGCCGACAAGTCGCTGACCGCCAGTGAAGTCTTGGAGAGTTTCCTGGCTCAGTTCTACGACGACAAGCCTTGCCCGAAGCTTGTCCTGATCTCCGAGGACATTTCAGACAGCACACTGCTCGCCGAGGCACTATCGACGCGGGCCGGCCACAAGGTCACGGTGAGTGTCCCCAAGCGCGGCGAAAAACGCGAGCTTGTTGAGCACGCGATGTCCAATGCCAAGGAAGCGCTTGGTCGGCATTTGGCCGAATCTTCAGCGCAATCCAAGCTTCTGGCAGCTCTTGGCGAGATCGTTGGCCTCGAAACATCGCCGCGCCGCGTCGAGGTCTATGACAACAGCCACATCATGGGCACGAATGCCGTCGGCGGGATGATCGTCGCTGGTCCCGATGGCTTCGACAAAGGACAGTATCGAAAATTCAACATCAAGTCAGAAGACCTGACGCCAGGCGACGATTACGGCATGATGCGCGAAGTGCTGACTCGACGCTTTGCACGCCTCCTGAAGGAAACCGGCAAGCTGGATCAGAACGATCGCGAGGATGGCCCTGCCGAGGAACCGAGTGATACGGCCCCGCCGTGGCCGGACCTCGTCCTGATCGACGGAGGCAAGGGGCAATTGTCATCAGCTGTTGCGGTTCTTGAAGAGCTTGGCATTGCTGGCGATGTCACGCTTGCCGCGGTCGCCAAGGGCCAGGACCGCGATGCCGGCCGCGAGCACATCGTGCTGCCGGGCAAGGAGCCATTCCGGCTCGAACCACGCGATCCGGTACTGCACTTTATCCAGCGCCTGCGTGACGAGGCGCACCGCTTCGCAATCGGCAGCCATCGGGCACGGCGCAAGAAGGACATCGCCAAGAACCCGCTCGATGAGATCGCAGGCATCGGCCCGGCCCGTAAGCGTGCCCTGTTACACCATTTCGGCTCCGCCAAGGCGATCGGCCGTGCCGGCCTTGCTGATCTCGAAGCCGTGCCCGGCGTGTCGGCAGCAATGGCACGGAAGATCTACGACTTCTTCCACGATAGTCCGTGATCCTCAGCGATCCCGGTTGACCCGATGCCCGCGGCGTGCTGACACCGGTTCATGGCGACCTCATCCCTGCGCGGCGACGCCCTGTCACTGCCAAATCTTCTGACCTATGGCCGCATCCTGGCGGTGCCGGTGATCGTGTGGGCGATCCTGTGGCGCACGGACTCTGGCCTTTGGATGGCCTTTGGGTTGTTCGTGCTCGCAGCCGTCACCGACTACTTCGATGGTTGGCTGGCGCGCAAGCTCGATCAGCAATCGGCCCTCGGGCGCATGCTCGATCCAATTGCCGACAAACTTCTTGTCGCGGCCGTTCTGTTCGGGCTGGTCGCGGTCGGGACGGTTTCGGGGCTTGCAATTGCCGCCGCCCTGATCGTGCTCTGTCGCGAAATCCTCGTGTCTGGCCTGCGAGAATTCCTCGCCGGTCAAAGCGTGGATATACCGGTCACCTGGATTGCGAAGTGGAAGACCACACTACAGCTTGCCGCAGTCGGCGCGCTGATCCTGGCACCAGCGGTAGACGAGGCTCTGCCCAGCAGCATGGTCTTGGCGCTTGCGCTGCTCTGGATTTCGGCCGCGATCACCCTTTATACCGGATACGACTATGTCCGCTCCGGCCTCGGCCATCTCGAGGGTCGGCCAAGGGAACGCCCATGACCGAGATCACACTGCGTTATTTCGCCTGGATCCGTGAACGGACGGGCATTCCCGAAGAGCGGGTCCAGCTTCCCGAAAATGTGGGTGATGTCGAGGGTCTGATCGGCTGGCTGCGTACCCGCGGTCCCGAATTCGACCATGCCTTCGAGACCGACAGCCTGGTTCGCGTCGCGATCGATCAGGTTCACAGCAATAGGGACGCCCCCCTGTCGGGCGCACGCGAGGTCGCGTTCTTCCCGCCGATGACCGGGGGGTGAGCATGAGCACGGACCGCCCGGACATCTCGGTCCAGGCCGAGCCGTTCGACATCACCGCCGAAATCGACGCGCTGACCCGAGGTCGTGCGGATGTCGGCGCTGTGGCGACGTTCACCGGCTTGTGCCGCGATGAGGGTGGCAAGCTCGCAGCACTCGAACTCGAACACTATCCCGGCATGGCGGATGCGGAGATCGCCCGTGTCGTCGATGAAGCGAAAACGCGCTGGCCGTTAACCGGCGTTCGCGTCATCCACCGCCACGGCAAGATCGCGCCGGGCGACCAGATCGTGCTGGTCGTCACGGCCTCGGCACATCGTCAGGCCGCGTTCGATGCGGCGAACTTTCTGATGGATTACCTCAAGACCCGCGCGCCGTTCTGGAAGAAAGAACATCTCGCAGACGGCACCGAGGCAGGCTGGGTCGCGGCTAAGGACGCGGATGATCAGGCGGCGGACAGGTGGAGTGCGTCGGGCTAGGGCAAAATTCGATTGGATCGAATTGGGTCAAGACAATCCAATCGGATGAATTTGCTCGATATCTTGAAGTGTTAGAGCATCATGCAGTTAGTTTTTGGTGCAAAGCGCTTCAATCTGACTGCATGATGCTCTAGGTGCCCGACGCCGGTCTCCACCTGGCGTTACGCAACACTCGCAGCCATCTGCACCTGCTGCGGCGTGGGCTGCACGGCATCCATGTAATCATGGAACATATGATTCGAGATCTGCCCCGGCTTGAAGCGATAAGGGCCAATCTCCGAGACCGGCGTAACTTCTGCCGCGGTTCCGGTGATGAAGCACTCGGTGAAATGCGCCATTTCATCGGGCACGATATGGCGTTCGACGACCTCGATGCCACGCCGTCGCGCAAGATCGATCACCGCCCGGCGGGTGATACCGTCGAGGAAGCAATCCGGCAGCGGCGTATGGATGACACCATCGCGGACGAAAAAGACGTTGGCGCCAGTCGCTTCAGCGACATAGCCGCGCCAGTCGAGCATCAACGCATCGGCATAACCGCGCGCTTCAGCCGCGTGCTTTGACAGCGTGCAAATCATGTAGAGGCCTGCCGCCTTGGAATTGCATGGCGCGGTACGCGGGTCCGGCCGACGATACTCCGCCATGTCGAGCCGAATGCCCTTGAGCCGTTCGGCGGGATCGAAATAGGACGGCCAATCCCAGACTGCGATGGCACAATGGATCGTGTTCTTCTGCGCCGAAACGCCCATCATCTCGCTGCCGCGCCAGGCGATCGGACGGACGTAAGCATCCGACAGCCGATTGCGCACCAGAAGCTCACGGCAGGCCTCGTTGATCTTCTCGACCGAATAGGGGATCTCGAAGCCGAGGATGCGGGCGGACTCGTGCAGACGGCGAGTGTGCGCATCGAGCTCGAAAATCTCGCCACCATAGGCGCGCTCGCCCTCAAACACCGCACTGGCATAGTGCAGACCATGGCTCAGCACATGCAGCTTGGCCTCAGACCAAGGGACATACGCCCCATCCATCCAGATTTCGCCGTCTTTCTGGTCGAACGACACCGCGGACATGACACACCTCGATACTCAGGCGGGATACTGGCGCAAACGCCATCCGCCTTTTGCTGATTGTAGATGGGACAGCGACTTCGCGTCAGTCCCAGGCAATTGTCCTCCCGGGCTGCTAGGCAACCCCATCCCAAGTTCGCGCTAAGCTGTTTGGCGTCGGCCGATTTTGTCAGCCGCACCAGCTTGGGTTACACCCGAAACGGAGAGTGCGTTGCCGGCGACTGCCAAACTCACACCTCATTTCAGGAACCAAACACGAATTGATCGCTATGGCAGCCACAAACGTTCTTATGTTTCGCGTCAGGGTGGCTATGGGTAACAATCGCAAAGAAATATGTCAACATGGCTGACATAAAAATCTCGCAAGAGCTGATCGGAAACCGACCTGAGGATCGCGGCAGGGAGACAGCCGATGACATAGCGGGTCGGCCCAGGCCGGCCAGCGGCAGTTCGGCGAACGATCCTGCGATCGCCTATGAGATGATCGAGCTTCTGTTCTTTGCCTATCGGGACTTCATTTCAGACGCCGACCAGGTTCTGTCGGCCTATGGCTATGGCCGCGCCCACCACCGCGTATTGCATTTCGTCAGCCGTCATCCAGGGCTGACTGTGGCCGAACTTCTCGATATTCTGAAGATCACCAAGCAAAGCCTCGCACGCGTGCTCAAACCGCTTATTGAGGATGGCTTCATCATTCAGCAGACCGGCAAGGCCGACCGCCGCCAGCGGTTGTTGCATGTCACCGACAAAGGCCGCGATCTCGCCCTACGCCTGGCAAAGATCCAGACCGATCGGCTGACGCGCGCCCTGGCTGAAGCCGGCATGGAGCACGAAGCGGCGGCGAAATCGGTTCTGCGGCATATCATCAATCGCGGCGAGCAGGGAGCGGTTCAGGATCTTATCGGATCGGGTATCGATCCAAGCCGCCTTGATGCCCCCGCAAATGGCGAGGACGATGCGACATGACCGGATCTGCCACGGCAAATGCCAACGAAACGGCTGTGTCGATCACCGATGATGCGGCACATCTTCTTGTTGTCGATGACGACCGGCGCATTCGTGATCTGCTGGGTAAGTATCTTGGCGGACAGGGCTATCGGGTCACGACGGCCGAAGATGCCGCTAAAGCACGCCGAGCGCTGGATGGGCTGCATTTCGATCTCATCGTGCTCGATGTCATGATGCCGGGTGAGACGGGCACCAGTTTCGCAGCATCGCTGAGAGAAACCTCCGATGTACCGATCCTGATGCTGACGGCCCGCGCGGAGACTGAACACAGGATCGAGGGTCTCGAAAGCGGCGCCGACGATTATCTCGGCAAACCGTTCGATCCACGCGAATTGCTGCTCAGGATCGCGGCGATCCTCAAGCGCAACGCGCCCCCCGAGCCGAGCGAGACCGAGATCCGCTTCGGTCTGTTCACCTTCGACCCGATGCGTGGTGAACTGTTCCGAGATGGCGAGTTGATCCGGCTGACCGACCGCGAACGCGACATGCTGCTAATCTTCGCCTCGCGCCCCGGCGAAACGGTGAGCCGGCTCGACCTCGCGGGCAGTGACGCACAGTCGAGCGAACGCGCCGTCGACGTCCAGATCAACCGGCTACGCCGTAAACTGGAGGATGACCCGCAGAACCCACGCATTGTGCAAACCGTGCGCGGTTTGGGCTATCGTCTAACCATCGACCCCTAGGGGTCGACCGATACAGCAACGACCATGAACGCGCTAACCGCCGTCCTGACCCGTGACTTTCACACCCGCAATCTGCGGGCGGCCCGGCGCGGGCTAAGGCGCAGCCTACGCTTTGTGAAGACACGCCCCGGCATCAAGCACCTGCTTGATTGGCTGTCCGACAGCATGCCGAAGAGCCTGTATGGTCGGTCGCTCATCATCATCGTCATGCCGATGGTGATCCTGCAATCGGTCATCGCGTTCGTGTTCATGGAGCGTCACTGGGAAACGGTGACCCAGCGTTTGTCCGCGGCGACAACACGGTCGATCGCCGCTGTTATCGAAGTCTATGAAAACTATCCCCAAGATCCGGACCGTGCGCAACTGACCCGAATTGCGGCGGATGCGCTGGATCTGACCATCAGCTTCATGCCTGAGGACGCGCTGCCGCCGGCCGGACCAAAGCCCTTTTTCGGGCTTCTCGACCAAGCGCTAAGCCGGGAGATTTCGGCGCAGATCGGCCGGCCGTTCTGGATCGATACGGTGGGGCGGTCCAACCTGGTCGAAATCCGCGTCAGGCTTGATGACACGGTGCTTAGGGTGTTCGCGCCGCGTAGCCAGACCTATGCCTCGAACTCGCACATCTTCATTTTGTGGATGGTCGGCACGTCTCTGGTGCTGCTTATGGTGGCCATCATCTTCATGCGTAACCAGATCCGGCCGATCCAGCGGCTTGCCGATGCTGCTGAGTCGTTTGGCAAGGGGCGCCCAGTGCCCGAGGACTTCAAACCAGCTGGAGCCCGTGAAGTTCGTCGTGCAGCAGGCGCCTTTCTCGAGATGCGGGACCGGATCGAAAAACAGATCGAGCAACGCACGACCATGCTGGCGGGCGTCAGCCATGATCTCAGAACGGTGCTAACGCGCTTCCAGCTTCAGGCCGCGATGCTGGACGATCCGACCATGCGCGAGGCGATGCAGTCAGACATCGACGAAATGCGGCATATGCTCGAGGATTATCTGTCGTTCGCGCGCGGCGATACCGGTGAGCAGACCGAACCGACGGATATGGCAGTCTTGTTCGAAACCCTGAAAAGCGACGCCGAGCGCCTAGGCGACGCAACCGAAACGCGTTTTTCCGGTGATCCAATCGCGATGGTGCGCCCGAACGCCTTCAAGCGCTGCCTGCAGAACCTTGTTTCGAATGCATGTCGGCATGGCGATCACATCCGGATCTCAGGGCGTCACACACGGGACTGGCTGACCATCCATGTCGATGATGATGGACCCGGCATTCCGGAAAGCCAGCACGAGGCCGTATTCCGCCCCTTTCACCGGCTCGATGCGGCCCGAACAATGGATGCCGAGCACGGCGGGACAGGCCTCGGCCTGTCGATCGCCCGCGACATCGCCCGCAGCCATGGCGGTGACATTTTGTTGGGCAGCAGCCCGCTTGGAGGGCTTCGGGCGACGGTTCGGGTGCCGGCCTAATCCGAGCGCTTAGTATAGACGTCCACCATTCGGCACGGGCCGTTCGAGCGCCGCGAGCACGACATGGCCGTTCTCATCGGGAAAACCGAGCGTCAGCACGTCCGACATAAGCTTACCGATCTGGCGCGGCGGGAAGTTGACCACCGCCACCACCTGCCGGCCGATGAGATCGTCAAGCGTATAGTTCTCGGTGATCTGCGCCGAGGTCTTCTTGACGCCGATCTCAGGGCCGAAATCGATCCTGAGCTTGTAGGCCGGCTTGCGCGCCTGGGGAAATGCCTCGGCTTCGACGATCGTACCGGCACGAATGTCGACCTTCAAGAAGTCATCGATGCCGATTTCGGCTGCCAATGCGGTCTCGCCCATCTCTCAAAGTGCGCCTTCGGCAGGAAACCCGTCAGCGGCCGGATCGTCGTCCCAGTCATCCCGGGCACGACGCCGACGGCGCGAAGACCGCATCGCATTCCGGAACGCATCACCGGCCCGCAGGACAGCGGAAGCCCGATCGAGCTGACGGGCACCGCGCCGCAGGCGCCGGTCAAGCTCGGCCATGGTCCGGGCCATGCCGGGATCGTCATCGTCGAGGAAGACGCGCATGGCCCGCAGATAGACGAAAACAAGCCCCTGCGCGCGAAGTCCACCCATCGTTCCGGAGGTATCGATACCGGCCGCTTCCAGCATCCATTTCATCGAGCGGATCGTCTCGCCGTTCCACATCGAAAGCGAGCGCGGATCGCGCGGCAGATGCTCCAGGATCGAAGACAAGGCCACTCTATGTGGCCGCAATACCTCGAAGCGCGTGATCAGGATGTCGAGCAGCCGGTCGTGATGCGGCTCCTCGGCCATCTCCGGATCGATCCGGTCGAGAACCGCGAGGTCGACATCTTTTGCATAGGCAAGGAGGATGCCCGTGCGGCTCGAAAACTCGGTCCGAACCTCGCGTAAGCTCAGGCCTGCGCGCTCGGCTACATCGCTGACACGGATTTCGTTCCACGGCATCTCGGCCGCAAGCATCAAAGCTGCGTCGATGATACGCACTCGATTAGGCTTGTCAGTCTCTGGGGCAGCACCGTTGGTCTCTGCGCTATTGGTCATGTCGGCCTCCGGCCAGGCTGTTCTTGGAGAAAAGATAAGCCGCAACGCTCAAGACGCAAAGCGCGGCTCTGTCGCAGGGCGCCCAGCTAGCCGGAGAGTTCCGCAGACCGCCGCTTCGCTGTGGCGACAGCTTTCCACAGCAGCGGCTTGAGGCCGTCCTCGGCCATGAGTACTGACAGCGCCGCCGCCGTGGTCCCATTTGGCGAGGTAACGTTCTGGCGCAATTGTCCGGCGGGGAGATCGGAAGCCGCGAGCAATGCACCGGCGCCCGACACCGTGGCCCGCGCCAATTGCGCGGCGATATCCGCCGGCAATCCTGCTTCGACACCCGCCTCGGCCAGGCATTCGGCCAACAGGAATACATAGGCAGGACCGCTGCCCGATACCGCGGTCACCGCATCCATCAGTGCTTCGTCCGCGACCCAGACGACCGTACCAATGGCGGACAACAACGCGTCCGTCGCCGTGATCTCGGCGCCATCCACGCCGGGACCGGCAAAGGCTGCCGTGATCCCCTGTCCAATCGCGGCCGGCGTGTTCGGCATGGCGCGAACGATACGCGCCGTGTCCGGCAAGGGCCGAGCGAGATCGACAACCGTCGGACCCGCCGCGATAGAAACCACCAGAGCGTCGGGCAGAAGCGTGGGCGAAAGCGCTGTGAGCGCTTCGCCCATGATCTGCGGTTTGACGGCAGCAATCACCGTGCCTGCTGGCTCAGCATGCATCGGTGCAGATGCCAGCTTAATGCCATGCCTGTTGATTAGGTCGACGATCTCCGGCGGCGGTCCGGGATCAACCACCGTCACAGCCTCGGCTGGCAGCCCACGGTCGAGCCAGCCCGACAGCATCGCGCCGCCCATCTTGCCACACCCCAGAAGCAGCACGGAGCCGAGATTGGACAGATGCATAACGCGGCGCGGATCAGGTGATGGGCAAAGGCGGCCTTACCTAGGCCGTACCCGCCGTCTCGAACATGGTCGATTCGAGCGCTTCTTCCGCACTCTTGCCGGCCCAGACAACGAACTGGAAAGCCTGGAAATGGCGCTCGCAAGCTTCGATCGCGGCTTCGAGCAAGGCCCGGCATTGATCTTCATTGACTTCGGCGCCACCGGCCAGCGGCAGCGCATGGCGGAAGATCACAACACCTTCCTTGGCCCACAGGTCGAGATGGCCGATCCAAAGTTGTTCGTTGACGCTGGCGATCAGATCGCGCACCGCCTGACGCCGCGCCTCAGGGATCTTGAGATCAAAGGCACAGCCGACATGCAGCGCTTCGAGGTCGTCGAGCCAGGTGAAAGAGACGTGATACCCGGTCCACTGGCCATCCACGCTGATGGTGATCTCATGATCGCCGCTGCGATCAAAACACCAGTCATTGAACGAAGCGAGTTGCTCGACCGTATCGACGGGGTTGGCTTCGCGGGAAAAATCGAAATCAACGAGCGACATGACAGCACCTCGCAGGGGTTAGTTGCCGAACAAATCACGGACTGGCGGGTTCGTGCCAGCCTGTTTCGACCGCAACAGGACATACAGCCCCGCAGCGGATAAAGCGAACCGCCCGCACGGCGGGCCAAATTTGAGTGACGGATGGAGACGGGCGCGGCACGGCGACGTGCGCGCTGGGGGGCTTCGGTGCAGACACTGGCGCACCGGATGGACGGCCCGAATCTCGACATGGCACCAATATATCGCGCCCTTTGTGTCGTTCACCACACAGTGTAGGGAAAACCGTAAACGTGGTCTTAACCGACGATTAAGCTTTTGTGACGGTCGTCGTTGCGGGCACACTCTCCCGCCATTCGACCAAGGCATGCGGCAGACTGCGTCAAAACGTCGCACCCCCGGACGCTACCGTTCTGTGCAGCACGCAAACATGACGCGCGTGCAACACTCAGCGCATCGCCTCGTCAGCCCTTGGCTTCGAGGGTTGCGAGCCGCGTTTCGAGATCGGCGACCCGCTCCTTCAACGCTTCATAGTCCTCGCGCTGGACCACATCCAGGTCCTGGAGAATACGCTCAGCTTGGGAGCGGAACACCACCTCTGCTTCGTCACGCACGCTACGGGCGACGCCGGCGGCATCGGTCATCAATTTGGCGAGCTCGTCGAGCACACGATTCGACGTCTGGGTCATGATCCTCCACCCATATCTTTCTGATGCACCGTGGTCCCTGCCGCAGTGCCATAAGGTCTCCTGATGACAATGGGTTGTTGCGGCGGCGCTTTCAAGGCGCGCACGCTATGCGCAAATGCGCAAGCACGGCAGAGCCTTGACAGGGTCTCGGGCCTACCGCCATCAACCATCATGACGTGCCGCACTGGCTGAAGGCGTTCAGGCCATCAACGTTCGCGGCGGGAGACGCATTGGCCATGCCACTTCACGCGATCCAGTTCCCGCTGATCGACCCGGTCCTAATCGATATCGGCCCGTTCGAACTGCGCTGGTATGCCTTAGCCTATGTCGCGGGGCTTTTGCTTGGCTGGTGGTATTGCCTGCGGCTTGCAGGCAAGTCGGTCCATTATGCTGGTGTCGAGGTTCCGGTCACCCGCCATGCGCTCGACGACTTTCTCGTTTGGGTCACGCTTGGTGTGGTACTCGGCGGGCGGCTCGGCTTCGTGCTGTTCTACAATCCTGGCTACTATCTCGCCAATCCGATGCAGATCCCGATGCTATGGCAGGGCGGGATGTCGTTTCATGGCGGGCTCGCCGGCGTTATCCTGGCGACACTTCTGTTTGCCCGCCAGCGCAACATCCCTCCGCTCGTTCTCGGTGATCTTCTGGCGGCCGCAGCCCCGATCGGCCTGTTCTTCGGACGGATCGCGAACTTCATCAATGCCGAGCTCTATGGCCGGACAACCAATCTGCCATGGGGTGTCTACTTCCCTCATGCCGGTCCCGATCCGCGCCATCCAAGCCAACTTTATGAAGCGGTGCTCGAAGGCGCCCTGTTGTTCGTTATCTTGCGCATGCTGATCGGCTATGGCGCTCTGACCCGGCCTGGTTTCATCACCGGTGCCTTTCTGATCGGCTACGGGCTCGGACGCAGCTTCGCCGAATTGTTCCGGGAGCCGGACCCACAGATCGGCTTTTTGTTCGGCGGTTTGACCATGGGCATGCTCTTGTCCTTCCCGATGATCGTGATCGGCGCGTGGTTGGTCGCCCGCGCGCTGAAACAGCCCGCCTTAGGAGCGGCCGAAGCCGAAAGGCCGGGCACGTGACGCCGCTCGAAGCACGCTTGCGGGCCGACATCGCGACCAACGGCCCGATCCCAGTCCCGCGTTACATGGAACTCTGCCTGACCGATCCCGCGCATGGCTATTACATGCGTGGTGACCCGATTGGCGCAGGCGGCGACTTCGTAACAGCGCCCGAGGTCAGCCAGATGTTCGGCGAGATCATCGGCGCTTGGCTAATGACGATGTTCTTCGCCATGGGCAGCCATCCCGGCACGCGGCTGGTCGAGCTTGGCCCGGGACGCGGAACGCTGATGGCCGACATCCTGCGCGTCTTCGCGTTAAGGGAGGATGCCACCTCGGCGCTCGAAGTCGTCATGGTCGAGGCGAGCCCGGCTTTGCGCGAGAAACAGGCTGCATCCCTGGCCAGCTGGCCGGGCCGCAAGACCTGGATCGGCCGGCTTGAGGATCTGCCGCCGGGGCCGATGCTTCTTGTCGGCAACGAGTTTCTCGACGCGCTGCCGATCCGGCAGTTCGTGAAGATGGAAACAGGCCTTCACGAGCGCGGCATTGGGCTGGGATCGGATGATGCGCTGGCGTTCTTGCCGCTCTCGCCGATCGTTCACCCGGACGAGATCGTCACGCCGCCCCTTAATCACGGCGACATCTTCGAACGCGGCGAAGCAGCCTGCGCGGCCGTCCGCAACATCGCTCGAAGGCTCGGCAACCGGCCCGGCTATGCGCTCTTCATCGACTATGGCTATGACGCACCGGGCGCGGGCGATACGCTGCAAGCGGTGCATGATCACAAGACCACCGATCCGTTGTCCGAACCCGGCCTCAACGATCTGACCAGCCATGTCTGTTTCGGCGCGCTGCGCGAGGCCGCACGCATGATGGGTGCAGAAGCGCTCGGCCCCATGTCGCAAGCCGCCTTTTTGAGCCAGCTCGGCATATCGCTGCGCGCTGACGCTCTGATCAAGGATGCACCGACTGGCCGCCGCGCCGGTATCGAGGCAGATCTCGCCCGTCTGGTGTCACCGGACCAGATGGGTGCGCTGTTCAAGGCGATGACGATCTGGTCGCCGGGCCTCCCCGTCCCGCCGCCATTCCAAGAGACCTCCACCATGGGAGCAGGCACATGATCCAAGCCCCGGACCTCGACGCATCACCCCTGCGCCACGGCTTCTTCACCCGCACCGGCGGCCACTCGCACGGGCTTTATGTGAGCCTGAACTGTGGTCTCGGGTCCGATGACGACCGCGATCATGTCCTGTGGAACCGCCGGCGCGTGACCGAGCGGCTCGGCGTCGCCGAAGATCATCTCGTCACCGTCTATCAGGTGCACAGCGCGACCGCCGTTTCCGTCGACGCACCCTTCGAGGGCCAGCCACCGAAGGCCGATGCATTGGTCACGAAGACTCCAGGTCTGGCAATTGGTGTTCTGACCGCCGATTGCGCGCCAATCCTGTTTGCCGACCCGGAGGCCAGCGTTGTCGGAGCAGCCCATGCCGGCTGGAAGGGCGCGATGGGCGGCATCGCAGAAGCAACGGTTGACGCGATGGTTGATCTCGGCGCCGACCGCGCGCGCATCAGCGCTGTCATCGGACCAACGATCTCGCGCTACTCTTATGAAGTTGGCCCAGAGTTCGTTGACCGGCTCATCGCGGAGACTGGAGACAATCGGCGTTTTCTGTCCGCGCAAAGCGAGACAGGACACGCCTATTTCGATCTTCCCGGCTATCTCGTCGCACGTCTTGACGCGGCAGGTATTCGGAGCGTGCGCGATCTCGGACGCTGCACCTACTCCGATGAAGACCAGTTCTTCAGTTATCGCCGCGCGACACATCGCGGCGAGCCCGACTATGGACGGCAGATCTCGGTGATCGCCGTCCAACCAGACACACGTTCTGTCTGAGGCTTACTGGCCCGCGATGAACGCGTCGCCGGAATCTGCCAGGATACGGAACGTTCCGACCCGGCTTTGACCGACGAACTGCGCCGGTGCAAGCAACCGCCCATCGATCGTACGCGCAAGCCAAACCTGAGCCGGCCGTGACCGGCCATTCCTGACCGATTCCCGCACACCTGCGATCGGCCGGAAGCTGACATTACATACCGCTGCCTGGATCTGGACCCCGCCGATTGTCAAAATTTCCATCCGCGCGGGCGACAACACGATGTCATAGCGTGACCGGCCATCGAAGATTGGCAGTGTGGCATTACATGCGGCCGAAGAGGTGAAGCGGCTCGGCGCAGGCACAACCAGCCCGCTGACCGGATCGGTGACATTGCGCTGATGGCTCGACGTGACCGGAATACGATCATCATCTGGCGGAAACGGCGGGTTGACGCTGAGCGAACTGATGTTGCCACCGCCATAGCGGATGCCAACGGTGCGCCGCTCACGGCCAGCATTGACGCTCGCATTGAACGAGGCAGGAACGAGATACCGCGAGCCGATCCGACCATTCGCGGTCGCTTCGGCGCGGGCATTGGAGAACAGATTGGCGATGCCGGTAACACGGCCAGCAAAGGCTGCGCTATAGCTCGTCGCATTGACCGCAAGGTCGAGGCCTGCCGTTCCGACCGAGAGGTTCCCAAGCGATACCTTGTAACGGATGCTGGTGCGGTCCGAGGCATTCGGCGCGCTGTCGACAACCAACAGCGCGGCGACGAACGCCACAACACCGAAAAGGCGCTTCATGACCGCAGATCCTCCCAACCGCCCGATCGGACTGACAAACCGGACAGGGCCTCAACACTATGGCAATACCGCGGCGCAGCGGGGCTGCCTCCTGTCGCCGCAGACTCTACGCGCCAGATGATCTGTGTCATCGACCCGACGCATACGATAATCAAGCCATTATGCTTTTTAGACCGTTAACACGGCTGTGATGGCGCCTTGACGACTGTGACGGCGTTTCAGTTTTCGGAGACACGGATGAGCCTCTCTCTCGACGATCGCAAGGACACCGCACGGACCTGGTTCGAAGCCTTGCGCGATGAGATCTGCGCAATCTTCGAGACACTTGAAGACACGTTTCCGGACGACGCCCAGCGCGGTGATCTGGCATGCTCCGACGAGCCAGGCAGGTTCGTGCGCACACCGTGGGAGCGCACCGACCATTCCGGCACCAAAGGCGGTGGCGGCGTCATGAGCATGATGCATGGTCGGGTGTTCGAGAAGGTAGGAGTTCACTGCTCGACCGTTCATGGCGAGTTTGCGCCAGAGTTCCGCGACCAGATCCCCGGCGCCTCGGAAGACCCGCGCTTCTGGGCCTCGGGCATTTCGCTGATCGCCCATATGCACAATCCGAACGTTCCGGCGGTGCATATGAACACCCGCTTCGTCGTCACCACCAAGGCCTGGTTCGGCGGTGGCGCCGATTTGACGCCGGTGCTCGACAAACGCCGCACCCAGGACGATCCAGACACGATCTCCTTTCATGCCGCGATGCGCGCGCCTTGCGAGACCCATGGTGCGGACTATCAGGACTATAAGGAATGGTGCGACCGCTACTTTTATCTCAAACATCGCGACGAACCGCGTGGCATCGGCGGCATTTTCTATGACTGGCGCGATACGGGCGATTGGGGCGCGGACTTTGCCTTCACGCAGGATGTCGGGCGAGCATTCCGCGACATCTATCCCGACCTCGTACGGCGCAACTGGACACTGCCCTGGACGGAAGAGGATCGCGAGGAACAGCTCATCCGCCGCGGCCGGTATGTCGAATACAATCTACTCTATGACCGAGGCACGATTTTCGGGTTGAAGACTGGTGGCAATGTCAACTCGATCCTGTCGTCCATGCCGCCCGTGGTGAAATGGCCCTAGAGCGCGTCCAGTGAAAACCGAGTAGCTGGAAGCATTCTAAGTACTTGTTTTATCGCAACTCCGGACGTTAAGCCGGTTCCCACTTTCGCTGGAGTTGCTCTAGATGCGGGACGCAAGCTGATCTTCGGTGAGCGCGAAGTCCGACGCGATCCACTCCGCTTCCAGTCGCGCAAGCGTGCGGCTGACCTCGGGGCCGACAGGAACACCCGCCGCGATCAGATCACGGCCCTTGAGCGGGAAGACCGGCACCTCCCAAGCATTTGATAGCTGATCAAGGTTCCGCCATCGAGGGGCATCCTGCGCTATCCCCAGACCCGCCCAGGCAATGCGCAGCACATCACGATAGGATTGCGGTCCCAGACGGTAGAGCAATACCCGAGCGGTCTGCTCCGAGACGTCTCGCGCAAATCCGCGCGTCTCGTCACCGATGATGCGCAAGCGCTCCGTCTCGGCATTGGACAGCTTCAGAACACGACGCAGTCGATCCGCATCCTCCGCGACCTCGACGGCCAGCGCGCCGAGCCGCGTCACGGGATCGCGATCAGCCCCCAAGGCCGCCTCGATCTCCACCAGCCGCGCGACCCGTGTCAATCGCGGCACACCCTGCAAGACAGGACCGAGAATGCCGCTCTCGGCCATGATCCTGAGCGTGTCGACACCCCCGTCCGCAATCAGAAGCCGCAGCATCTCCTGGTGCAGCCGTTCGCCGGACAGGGTCATTAGCCCATGACGCAGCCTGATCACAGCGGACAGGCCGTCCCGATCCGCCTCCCTCTTGGCGAAGCGGGCGTGGAATCGGAAAAAGCGCAAAATCCGTAGATAGTCTTCCCGGATGCGGCGCTCCGGGTCGCCAATGAAGCGCACACGACCCGCCATCAAATCGCCATAGCCACCGGCTGGGTCGTAGAGACGGCCATCCAGGCCAACCGACAGCGCGTTCATCGTAAAGTCGCGGCGCTCGGCATCGCTCTCCCAGGTGCCGCCGAAAGCCACAACCGCACGGCGGCCGTCGGTTTCGACATCAGCGCGCAGCGTCGTCACTTCGATGGGAAAGTGATCGATCACCACCGTCACCGTTCCATGGTCGACGCCCGTCGGCACCGCTTTCCAGCCCCGTGCCTCCGTACGCCGGCTCACCTCGTCAGGCACAAGCGTCGTGGCGATGTCGATATCTCCAGGAGGCAATCCAAGGAGATGGTTGCGTACAGCGCCGCCGATGACACGCGCCTCGGCGCCATCACCATTCAATGTATCCAGAAGATCGGAAACAGGTCTCCTCAGAAGCCTGTCAGCATCCGGCAGACGGTCCGGCATCTTGGGTGGCACAGCCATCACCGGTCATTCGAAATAGCCGGGCTGGATCTCGCCATCGACCTCGCGCGCGGGCACATAGGTCTGGCCAGGCTCGGCGCCGGAGAACGCCCCAAGCGTGATGAAGCCCGCGATCACCAAGCCAAGACCGGTGCAGGACAGCCAGAAGAATCGATCACGCTCGACGAGATGGCCGAGCGCGAAGCCCGGCCGGGTGAAATACATGAAAAGCCCCGCGACGACGAACGGCGTCAGAAACAGCAGCAATTGGATCGCAATGATGCGCAGCATGACCCTGCCCATGCCAGAGTGAAGACCAGTGACGACGCTCAGCGGTAGAGGCGGTCGTAGAGTGCCCGCAGCATGCCAGCCGTCGCGCCCCAGATATAGTGCTCACCATAGGGCATTGCATAGAAGCTGCGGCGTTTTCCCTGCCAATTGCGGCTGTGGCGCTGGTGATTGGCTGGTGACATCAGAAAACTCAGCGGCACCTCGAAGACGGCGGCGACCTCGTTTCGGTCGATTAGGAGGTCAAAGCCGGGACGGACCAGCCCGACGACGGGGACGATGCGAAACCCGGTCGATGTCTCGTAGAGATCGAGATAGCCGAGCGGCGTGACCTCGTTCCGGTCGAGCCCGATTTCCTCCCGCGTTTCCCTGAGAGCTGCCTGAAGCGGGCCGTCATCGCCCTTCTCAACCTTGCCACCAGGAAAGGCGATCTGGCCGGCATGCGACGGCAGATGATCGGCACGTCGGGTCAACAACACGCTCGGCTGGGCGCGGCTAACGATCGGCACCAAAACGGCCGCGCGGCGCCGGCGCGTCGCCATGTAGCCAGGCTCTAGGTCCGGGTTGAGATCGTGGTCGCCGCGATCGGGCGGTGCGTCGAGATCGTCATCACCCGAGGGCGGGGTTTGCAGCAATCTGGCGCGGGCCAGTTCCGCAAAAGCGTCCGCGGCGTCCAACTGCGACGCAGGCTCGGACAGGTCGGTCATACGACACGGCCAATCTCGTCTGATAGCGCCATCTCGAAGAACACGCCGGAACTCCAGACGCCAAACCGGCGCCCCTCCGCGCCCTCTTCGTCCACACCAAGCTCGACGAGATCGTGGAACACGGCCCGCGTAACCAAGGCTTCAAGATTGCCGCGCACCAGGACATAGGGCTTCAAACCGCCCGTTTCGGTATCGATCACGAAGCGAAACGGATGGTCGGCATCAACGGTCACAACGTCGTCGACATGGGTACGGAAGCTGATGATCTGGTCGCGGCCCTGACCGTCGACTGCCATTTCGACAGCGAGAAATGGTGCGTCATCGACCGTGATGCCGATCTTCTCGACCGGCGTAACGAGATAGGTGCGACCGTCCACATCCTTGCGCAAAACGGACGAGAACAGCTTGACCAACGGCTTCCGACCAATTGGCGAGCCCATGTAAAACCAAGTGCCGTCACGGGCGATGCGAATGTCGAGATCACCGCAAAACGCGGGGTTCCAGCGCTCGACGGGCGGCACACCGCGCCCGCCGGCTTCGCGCGCCAAACGTTCAAGGCCCGCAAGCCCCGAGGCCGGATCGGGCGTCTCGGTCGAAACTGTGCTGCCATTTGCCGTCATTGGAAGATACGCCTCCACGATCGCCCGTCCTGCAGGTTTGTGCAGGCACTGTCATACGGCCGTCTCAATCGAGATGATTCGCGCCCTGCGTGGAAACGCCGCACCACAGGGCCTCCAATCACGAAATCGGCTTTCACATCGACCACAATGATGTGCACGTGCCCATTCGCCGTGTGGAAAAGAAGACCGGTCGCGTCGATTTGAGCCACGCTGCCATTTCTCCGTCAAAACAGCGACCCTATACTTCTAGGCATGAGCATCGTAGATCACAACGCCGAGGATGTCGTCCGCCTTGCGGATGCCGTCGCGGTAAAGGTGAAGAGCGCCAAAGAGGCGATCGGCACCGTTATTTTCGGCCAGGAGCCGGTTATCGAAAAGGCGCTGATCACGGTTCTATCCGGTGGTCATGCCCTGCTGGTCGGGGTTCCCGGCCTGGCGAAGACCAAACTTGTCGAGACCATGGGCACCGTCGGCGGCCTCTTCCAGGACTTCCGAGCCGAGAAT
>JBCBSK010000051.1:0-21812 GCA_039819185.1 Pseudomonadota bacterium
CTCGATGTTGCCCAGGGCCTCTTCATGACCACCGGCTGGTATTGGGATCTGAACGATGAGACCCGTGCCTGGGCTGCACGGTTCGAGGAAGAAATGGGGCGCAAGCCGACGATGATTCAGGCTGGCGTTTATTCGTCCGTTCTGAGCTATCTCGAGGCCATCGAAGCCGCCGGCACCGATGACAGCGCCGCCGTTGCCGATGCGCTCCGCGGCATGGAGATCAACGACATGTTCGCCACTGGCGGCACGGTCTACGACAATGGCCGCATGGCGCACGACATGTATCTCGCCGAGGTGAAGTCGCCGGATCAGTCCACTGGCGCTTGGGATTACTTGAACATCGTTCGCACAATCCCCGCGTCTGAGGCCTTCCAGACCGTGGAAGCTTCGGGTTGCGAATTGGTGAACTGACGCCACGCATCAAGATGGCTCTCGGGCGCTCGCGCCCGGGAGCTGATCCAGCCATGACACGTGTCGACGCCTAGATGGGGACGTGATGACGACCGTATTCGATATGCCGGTTTCGATCCTGGGCCTGCAGATCCTGATCGGCCTGCAAAACGGAGCGTTCTACGCGATCCTGTCGCTCGGCCTTGCCGTGATTTTCGGCATGCTGAACGTCATCAACTTCACCCATGGCGCGCAATATATGCTCGGCGCTTTCCTGGCTTATGTTCTCCTGCAATATGCCGGCATCGGCTATTGGTGGGCGTTGATCCTGGTGCCGATCTGCCTCGGGCTCTTCGGTATCGTGATCGAGCGCGCTTTTCTGCGCCAGCTCTACGATCTCGACCATCTCTACGGCCTGCTTCTGACCTTCGGTCTGGTGCTGATCATCGAGGGGCTGATGGTCGAAACCTTTGGCGCCTCGGGCCTGCCGTATGCGAAACCGGAGCTTCTGGACGGCACGGAGCGGTTGCCGCTTGCCGGACTGACCGGCAATGAGCGCGATGTCATGATCCTGCCGATCTACCGGATGTGGGTGATCGTTATCTCGATCGTGGTCTGTTTAGCGGTCTGGTATGCGATCGAGAAAACCCGGCTTGGCAGCTATCTGCGCGCGGCCACGGAAAATCCGTCGCTGGTGCGTGCCTTCGGCATCAATGTGCCGCTGATGATCACACTGACCTATGGCTTCGGCGTCGCGCTGGCAGGGTTCGCTGGCGTGCTGGCGGCCGGTCTCCAGGCCGTAACGCCGCATATGGGGTCCAACCTCATCATCATTGTGTTTGCGGTCGTCGTTATTGGCGGCATGGGCTCGATCATGGGGTCGATCCTCACCGGATTCGCCCTTGGTCTCGTCGAGGCGGTGGCCAAGATCGCCTATCCGGAAGCCTCCAACATCGTGATCTTCGTGATCATGATCTTGGTCCTTCTTGTCCGGCCCGCCGGCCTGTTTGGACGGGAGGCCTAGGACCATGGTCGACAGTCCGATGCATGTCGCCGCCCACGTTCGCCAGAGAGTATCCGGCAAGCAGGTTGCGATCGGCTTGCTCGTCCTTGCGGTGTTCGCCGTTCTGCCGTTTGTTGTCTATCCTGTCTTCCTGATGAAGGCGATGTGCTTTGCCATCTTCGCCTGCGCCTTCAACCTGTTGCTCGGCTTCACCGGCCTTCTGTCGTTTGGACATGCCGCGTTCTTCGGTGCGGCGAGCTATGTCTCGGCGCATGCGCTGCGGGTGTGGGGCGTTTCGGCCGAACTCGCCATTCTGTCGGGCATGATCGTTGCCTGCCTGCTTGGCCTTGCCTTCGGCGCGATCGCCATCCGCCGCCAGGGCATCTATTTCGCGATGATCACGCTGGCGCTGGCACAGATGATCTTCGTCCTCGCTTTGCAGATGCCGTTCACCGGCGGCGAGGATGGCATTCAGGGCGTGCCGCGCAACCCGCTGTTCGGCGTCATCGATATCTCGGACAATCTGACGCTGTACTATGTTGTGCTGGTCATCTTCTTCCTTGGCCTGTTCGCGGTGCACCGCACGGTGCATTCGCCCTTCGGCCAGGTTTTGCGGGCGATCCGCGAGAGCGAGCCGCGCGCCAAATCCCTCGGCTATGAGACAGACCGCTACAAGCTCGTCGCGTTCGTCATTTCCGCGACACTGGCCGGTCTTGCAGGCGGCACGAAGGCGCTTGTGATGCAGGTTGCGAGCTTGACGGATGTGCAGTGGCAGATGTCGGGCGAGGTGGTCCTGATGACGCTACTCGGTGGTATGGGCACAGTCTTTGGCCCGGCGGTCGGTGCGGCGCTGATTGTGACCTTGCAGAACTTCCTCAGTGGCTTTGGCTCGCTGGTGACGATCATCACCGGCGCGATCTTCGTCGTTTGCGTTCTGATGTTCCGGCGCGGCATCGTCGGCGAGATCCAGGCACGTCTCAAGACGAAGTAGACGCATGCGCTTAGGTCGACCACGATAGGGCGCATTCAGCGAACGAGCACCATAGCTCGGAGAAAACGATCGGGAGGATTACCATGAGATTTGCAAGTCAGGCCCGCGCGTTCGCCCTTTCGGGTATTATCGGACTGGCGGCGGCTGGTCCGGCGATGGCAGATATGATCGTCGAGAAACAGGTGTTCGAGATGGGCGCCTATACGACGGTCGGCGGCGAGACAATCGCGGACGTTAAGGTCGGCTGGGAGGCCTATGGCGAACTCAACGAGGCGCGCGACAACGTCATCCTGATCACCCATTTCTTCTCCGGCAACAGCCACGCCGCCGGCAAATACGCCGAAGACGATGCCGCACCCGGCTATTGGGACGCCATCATCGGACCGGGCAAGGCGATCGATACCGACCGGTTCTACGTCATCTCGTCCGACACGCTGGTCAATCTCAACACTGGCAATCCGAACGTCGCGACTACGGGTCCGGCATCCGTCAATCCCGACACCGGCGAGCCTTACGGCATGGACTTCCCGATCGTCACGATCCGGGATTTCATCGAAGTGCAGAAGGCGCTGCTCGATAGCCTTGGCATTGATGGTCTCCATGCGGTGATGGGGGCGTCCATGGGCGCGTTGCAGGCCTATGAGTGGGCCGCGAGTTATCCCGAGATGGTTGAGCGCGTGATCCCGGTCATCGGGTCTGGCTGGGCCGACGGTAATCTGATTGCCTGGCTCAATATCTGGGCCGCCCCGATTACGCTCGATCCTAACTGGAACGAGGGTGACTATTATGGCGGTGACGCGCCAAACCGGGGGCTCGCAGAGGCATTGAAGATCGTCACGCTACATGCCCAGCACTGGGAATGGTCGAATGGCGTGTTCGGCCGGAACTGGGCCGAGGAGGGCGCTGACCCGGCTACAAGTTTCGAAAATCTGTTCCAGATCGAGGCCGTGCTCGACGGGGCAGGGGCAGCGCGCGCGCAAATCTCCGACGCCAACCATTTCCTCTATCTCGTGAAAGCCAACCAACTCTTCTACACCGGTCATGGCGAAAGCCTGTATGACGGCCTTCTTGCAATCGATGCGCCGGTGTTGATGATCCACACCGACGAGGATCTTGTCTTCTTCCCCGAAGAGGTGCGCGATACGGCATCGGTGATCGCAAGCGACGGCACGCCGGTCGAGATCGTCGAACTGCAGGGCACGCGTGGCCATCTCGATGGGGTCTTGTCGATGACTCAGGCCGGTGACAGGATCCGGGCGTTTCTCGAAGACTAGAGCAAAATCCGATCTGATTGAATCGCGTCCAAACAATCAGATCGGATAAGTTTGCTCTAAACGCCGCGTCATCGGAACGGCCCGGCGGGCATTGCCCGGCCGGGCTACCATCGGGACGATCACGCATCGCCTTTACCGCGCAGCGCCCCTCCGACATACTTTCGACTTACAGCGTTTGTTTTGACGCAACTCCGGGCGCGAAACCGGTTTCCGCTTTCGCCGGAATTGCTCTGGAACAAATCTGCCCGTGCAACACATGCGGGCAGGTACAGACCGCATCAAGACGGTCGTTTGAGTGGGAAGGGGCGAAAAGCCTGTCTATGGGAGGATCAGATGCGAGGACTGACCTGGATGGTCTCGATCGCGGCGTGCGCCGGCATGACGGCTGTTGCTGCCGCCGAGACGGTGACCGAAGATGATATTCGCCAAGCCGTTGGCGCGATTGATACGCAAGCCATCATCGACAATGCGGCCCACACGCGGAACTGGCTGAATTACGGCCTCGACTATGCCGAAACACGGCATTCGCTTCTGACCGACATCACAACCGAGAATGTCGAGGAGCTAGGGCTCGCCTGGACCTACAATCTGAATTCGCGGCGCGGCGTGCAGGCAACCCCCATCGTCGTGGATGGCGTCATGTATGTCACCGCCTCCTGGTCTGTGGTGCATGCGCTTGATGCGATCAGCGGCGAGCCGCTCTGGGTGTTTGATCCCGAAGTGCCGAAAGAGTTTGCCTCCAAGGGATGCTGCGATGTCGTCAACCGTGGCGTCGCGGTCTATGAGGGCAAGGTGTTCGTCGGCGCGTTCGACGGCTATCTGCATGCGCTCGACGCAGCCACCGGCGCGCCGATGTGGCAGGTCGATACGATCGAAAATCGCGACATGTCTTATACCATCACCGGCGCGCCTCGGGTGATCGACGGCAAGATCATCATCGGTAACGGCGGTGCTGAATTCGGCGTGCGCGGCTATGTGTCCGCTTATGACACCGAGACGGGCGAGATGATCTGGCGCTGGTATACGGTGCCTGGCGATCCGTCAGAGCCGTTCGAGAACGCGGCGATGGAGATGGCGGCCGAAACCTGGGACCCGTCGGCTGCCTATTGGGAAGCCGGTGGCGGTGGCACGGTCTGGGACGCAATGGCTTATGACCCCGACCTCGATCTTCTCTATATCGGCACCGGGAACGGCTCGCCCTGGAACCAGCACCTGCGTTCGCCCGCGGGCGGCGACAATCTGTTCCTCGCCTCAATCGTTGCCCTCGATCCGGATACCGGCGAGTATGTCTGGCACTACCAGAATACGCCGGGTGATACCTGGGACTACACCTCGACCCAGCACATCATTCTCGCCGATCTCGAAATCGATGGCGAGATGCGCAAGGTGCTGATGCAGGCGCCAAAGAACGGCTTCTTCTATGTCATCGATCGTGAGACCGGTGAATTCCTCTCAGCCGAACCTTTTGTCGAGGTGACCTGGGCGACAGGCTATGACGAGGATGGCCGGCCGATCGAGGCCGAGGGCGCACGTTCCAAGACCGAGCCCTGGGAGACGATCCCATCGGCTTATGGTGCCCACAACTGGCATCCGATGAGCTTCAATCCCGAGACCGGGCTGGTCTACATCCCGGCCCAGGGCGTGCCATTGGTGCAGTCGACCGATCCGGCCTGGGAACTCAACAGCCACAAACCCATGTCGACCATGTCTGGCGTCGGCTGGAACCTCGGCTATCTGTTCAACGTCGTCGCGCCCGAAGCGGTGCCGTTCGGCCATCTTCTGGCCTGGGACCCTGTCGCGCAGCGCGAGGTCTGGCGCGCGGAATATGTCTCGCCGTGGAATGGCGGCACGCTGACGACCGCCGGCAATCTCGTCTTCCAAGGAACCGCTGACGGCCGGTTCATCGCCTATAACGCGACCACTGGTGAACTGCTGTGGCAGACCACGGTCGGCTCAGGGGTCGTCGCGGCGCCCGCAACCTGGGAGCGTGACGGCGAGCAATATGTCACGATCGCGGTTGGGTGGGGTGGTGTCTATGGCATGATGCAGCGTGCGACCGATCGTGTCGGGCCGGGTCGGGTCTACACCTTCAGGCTCGGCGGCACGGCGCCCGCGCCGGAGCCTGTGTTGAGCGTCAGGACCGAACTTGTGTCGGGCGTGCCCTATGATCCCGAGGACATTGAGGAAGGGCTTGGCCTCTACGTCTCGAACTGTCTGTTCTGTCACGGCGTTCCCGGCGTCAATAATGGTGGTGGCGTGCCCAATCTCGGCTATTCGGCGCCCGAGATCTTGAGCAATCCGAACGCCATTGTTCTCGATGGCGCGATGGCCGCAGGCGGTATGCCAGGCTTTTCCGAGGCTCTGACCGAAGAAGATGTCATCAAGATCATCGCCTTCATTCAGGGCACTGCGGATGCCGTTAGGCCGCAACAGGAATAGGCAATAGTTTGGCGGGACACCCAAAATCCACGATGCTTTGCAGGCTTTGAGCGTATCCGCATTATCATACGGGTCAGCCGGCTATCATCGTGTCAACGCGATGATACCGGCCCGGCATGGCGCTCGCGCCAGCCTTCGGATCAGCTCACCTCGAAATGATGGGTGACAGTCTGGGCGCATGCGTGGTCGCACTCAGGGTCTGCGTATTACGAATGTTGAATCAGTAGTCATATTATGTCCTGCGTGGTAATTTAGAGCTTAGCTCTGGGGCAGGCCGCGTCGACGAGCGTCGTGTTGCAGGCCGCAGCGTCGCAACACGGAGCATGTCATGTCGTTGGTTCAAACGTTCGGCACTTTTGTTAGCCGCCTCTCTCTCGAGACGATCCCGGATGATGTTGTTGAGCGCGCGCGGATCTGCCTGTTGAACGGCTATGGCGTCGGCATTGGCTGCCACAACACGCCCTATGCGCCGGTGGCCCGGGCAGCCGCCCTTGCGATGGATGGTGAACGCTCAGATGGCGCGACGCTGCTCGGCGATGGTCGCAAGACATTGGCGGCAGGTGCCATGCTCGCCAATGCGGCTCTGTTCCATGGCCGGGCACAGGAAGATGCATCAGGAGCGGCCCATCTCGGGGCGGAGCTGATCCCGCTTCTGACCGCAATGATCGAAGCGGGCGGTTATCCGCTCGACCGGCTTCTGCCGGCACTGGTCGCGGGTTACGAGATCGGTGGTCTGCTTGAAGAGGCTCATGCCGGTGACACGACGCCGGTGGGCCTGCGTGCGTCAACCGTCTACGGTCCGGTCGCCTGTGCCGCTGCTGCGGCTCGGCTGATGGACCTGCCGGCGGAGCGCGTCGCATCGGCGCTGGCGCTGGCGGCCTCCTTCACCGGCGGGAATCTTCAGGCGTTTGCCGATGGCACCGATGAATGGCGCTATCAGGTCGGAATGGTTGCTCGCTCTGGCTTCGTCGCAGCCGAACTCGCGCGCGCTGGTGCCGTGACCGCCCCTCACGCCATTGAGGGGAAGGCCGGTTTGATCCCTGCATTGGCGCGTACCCAGGTTAACGTCGACGCCCTGACGGCAAAGCTCGGCACCGACTGGAAGATCTATCGCGTGGCCTTCAAGCCGTTTCCCGTTTGCGCGTTCAACCAGTCGCCGATCACGGCGGCGCTGAAGCTGCGCGAAAAACTGGACACGCGGAGTGACCTTGCACGCGTCACGGTCGTCATGAACCCCTACGAAATGGGTTATGCCGGGATGGACGCATCTGGGCCGTTTTCAACCATCTCCGGCACGTTGATGAGCATACCGTTCTGCATCGCGACGACGCTCGTCCACGGCACGCCGTCGATGCGCCACATGACAACCTATAACGATCCTGAGGTGAACGGGCTTGTCGATCGCGTGACGCTGGTGTCCGATCCCGAAATTCCCATCCTGTCCTGCCGCGTCGAGGTCGAAGCCGAAGACGGCGCGCGGATCATGGAGGACCTCAAGATGACCGCGCGGGACTACGCGTTCGATTGGGCACGGACATCGGAGTTGATCCGCGGCATTGGCGCCGAAACCGGCGTACCGGCGTCTGCCTATGATCGGCTCGAAGCGTTCTGCCGGGATCTGCCGGGTGGATCGATCGACGATGTTGTCGCGGCCTTTGCCGAGCTTGGCCGGCTGAGACAGGCTGCTGAGTAAAGCAATTCCAGCGGAAGTGGGAACCGGTTTCGCGTCCGGAATTGCGACAAGAAGGAGCAGGGCGATAGCGGACTCGGGACTGCCATCACGCGTCATCCCGGAAGCCAGAAATGCCCAAATCTCTGATTTGGATGCATTTTCGAGCTATCCGGGATCCAGAGGCAACAATGCAGGAGCCTCAAGCCGTGGATCCCTGATCCAACAAGCGCGAACTGAAACCCAAATGGTTTCAGGCGCTTGTAATGTTCGGGATGACGCGGTACGGCATTGCTTGTTTTGTGGGGAGCTGGGTCACAGCGCGAGATAGCGCGTGGTGACCTCCTCATTGGCGCGCAGTTCGTCGATTGTGCCACGAAACACGATCGATCCCTTGTCGATGACGGCGGCATCCTCCGCGACACCAAGGCAGAAGCGCATGTTCTGCTCGGCCAGCAGGATCGTGACGCCCATATCGCGCAACCGCCGGATCAGCTCGCTGATCGCCTGAACGATGATTGGTGCCAAGCCCTCCGACGGCTCGTCCAGTAGCAGGATCTCTGGATTCCCGATCAAGGTTCGGGCGATGGTCAGCATCTGCTGCTCGCCCCCGGACAAAAGCCCAGCCTGTCTGGTGCGCAGGTTCGCCAGGATCGGGAACGCCTCATAGACCTTGTCGCGGGTCCAGTCGGTCTGGCCGTGCCGGCCGCGCTTCAGGCCGATATCGAGATTTTCGTCGACGCTGTGATTGGGGAAGACCTGGCGGTCTTCCGGCACATAGCCGATGCCGGCGCGGGCGATGATGTCGGATCGAGCACCCGAAATCCTGTCACCAGCAAGCCGAATCTCGCCGGTCTTGGGCGGTGCGATCCCGGCAATGGCCTTCAGAGTCGTGCTCTTACCGGCGCCATTGCGACCAAGCAGGGCAACTGTGCGGCCCTTCGGAACGGACAGATCCAGGTCGAACAGGATCTGCGACGCGCCATAGAACACATCGACCTTGTCGAGCGTGAGAAGATCGGAGGTGCTCATGGCGCGACCTCTTCGGCAGGGGCTGGCGCAGGTGCGGAATGGTCTTCGCCGAGATAGGCTTCGATGACCTCCGGGTGGCCGCGAATGTGGTCAGCATCGCCGCTTGCGATGACCGCGCCATAGCGCAGGACGTGGATGGTTTCTGCGACCTCGAAGACGATGTCCATGTCGTGTTCGATGAACACAAGCGTCATATGACCTTCGGTCCATAGGCGATGGACCGTGCGGATCATCTGCCAGCGCTCTTCCGGCCCCATGCCGGCGGTCGGTTCGTCCAGCAGCAGGACGCGCGGCTCAAGGGCCAATGCCAGGCCGATGTCGAGTAGTTTCTGATCGCCGTGGGAAATGTTGGCGCATTTGCGGTCTGCCACCGCGTCGAGGCCGAGAAGGTCGATGAGTTCTTCCGCGCGGCGTTTCACGGCGGGGGGCGGAAAGGCGGTGAACAGCTTTTCCGACGTCTCCTGATGTGAGGCGACTGAGCCCATCATCGCGTCGGCGACCGTGAAGCTTGGAAAGATGCTCGCAACCTGGAACGCCCGGCCCACGCCCTTATGAACAATCTCGCGCGGTGAGCGACCGACAAGCTCCTCGCCAGACAGTTCGATCTCGCCGCTGTCGGGGACAAGATGACCCGTGATGAGGTTGAACAGGGTGGTTTTTCCGGCGCCATTCGGGCCGATAACCGCGCTGAGCGACCCGGATGGGAAGTCCAGCGTGACATCGTTTGTCGCGACCACGCCGCCGAAGCTTTTCTTGACGTTTCGGAGATGCAGCATGTGACTACGCCCCGTGTGTGCGAACGCCGCCATAGGGCGCCCAGGAGCCGGCGCAGAAAAACCCAGCATCGACGGGAAGCGCGATGCCGGTAACGGCGGAGGCTTCGTCAGAGACGAGGAAGGCGACGGCTTTTGCGATCTCGTCGGGATCGATCATGCGCCCGAGACAGGAATTCTCGGCGAGCAGGGTTGGATCGCGATGGCCCTTGTCGATCTGATCACGGATCGCAGGCGTCAGCACGTAACCAGGCTCGATCGTGTTGACACGGACGCCGGCGCGGCCCCATTCGGCGGCGAGCCCCATGGTCAGATTGGTCACCGCAGCCTTGGTCGGGGCATAGGCATGCAGCGGCACCGAGCGTTCCGCAGTAATGGAACTGATGGTGACGATCGCGCCGGTTTGCCGCGCGACCATGCGCTCTCCGAAGGCCCGGACACAAAGATAGGTGCCGCGCAGGTTGACCGCGACGATCCGGTCGTAAAGGTCCATCGACAGGTCGCCTGGCGGCAGCGGTGGCTGCACCAGCCCGGCCGACGTCACAAGGACATCGCACGGTCCGAGATCTGTTTCGGTGCGGGTCACGAGATCTGCAACCGACTGTTCGTCGCTGACATCAAGTTCGATCGCCATGCCGCCGATCTCGGTCGCGACCGCGTTGGCTGCCGCGCCATTGATGTCGGCAACCGCGACCCGCGCGCCACGCGCTGCAAGCAAACGTGCGCAAGCCTCACCGATACCGCTGGCACCGCCGGTTACCACCGCGATCTTATCTGTGAGGGGCGTTGCGTTCACGTCTCAGCCCCATCACCAACGGCGCGCGTCTCGGTAGAGGCCGCACGGTCTGCGCCGCGACGGCGCTCCAGATAAGGCTCGACGATATCTTCTTTGACGAAGTCGAGCATGCCTTTGCGCAGGCCGAGAACGACGGCGAGGATAACGATCCCGGTGACGAGCTCGGTGTGCGATGTGTAGAGCTGTACCATGTCGTTGAGCAGGATCAACGCCACTGCCCCAACCAGCGGGCCTACAAACACGGTCAGCCCGCCCAGCATGATCATGAAGATCGCTTCGCCCGATTGCGCACAGAAGGCCCATTCCGGATAAGCACCGGAGGTGAACAGCGCCAGGATGATGCCGCCAACGCCCGCGACGGAGCCCGCGATCACAAAACAGATCAGCTTGACCCGGAACACGTTGATGCCGAGGAAGGCCGCGCGCTGCGGGTTGTCGCGGATCATCCGCAAGGTGTAGCCGAAGCTGCTTTCGGTCACGACGCGCAGGAAGACGAGGCAGGCCACGAACAAGGCGGCGCAGAAGACATAGCGATGGATCTGGTCCGATAAGTCGATGCCGAGGAAGACAGGTCTGGGAATGCCGCCCATCAAGCCCTGGTCACCGCCAGTCAGATCGACCCAGCTGATGATCAGGCTGTAGAGGAACATCTGGAACGCCAGCGTCAGAAAGGCGAAGTAAATCTCGCTGAGACGTACACAGATCGCGCCGATGATCAGCGAATAGAGCGCTGTGCCCGCGATCGCGAGGACAAGCGCGACCGGGATCGCTGCACCACCCATGCCGGCGATGAACGCATCGGACTGCAACAAAAGCCCGAAACAGTAGCCGCCAAAGGCAAAGAATGCCGCATGGCCAAACGAGATCAGGCCCGTATAGCCAATCAGAAGGTTCAGCGACATGGCCAGGAGGCCATAGGCGAAGACGGCGGTCAGAAAGTCGCGCGGCCATGGGTGATCGATAAACAGCCCAACCGCGAGCAAAAGGACCAGACCGGCAGCCGCGACGATGAAGTCGCGGCGGAAGGAGGGGGTCAACGTCATTTCAGCACTCCGCGACCGAGCAGCCCCGTCGGGCGGAAGATCAGGACGAGCGCCATCATCAGGAACATCGCGCCGTCAACGAAGAGCGGGAACCCGACACTGCCGAAGGAGCGTGTCAGGCCGAGAATGATGGCGGCCACGAAGGCGCCGGGGATCGATCCCATGCCGCCGATGACGGTGACGATGAAGCTTTCCACCAGGATGCCGAAGCCCATGCCGGGCGTGAGCGAACGGACCGGAGCTGCCAGCGCGCCGGCGACGCCGGCCAGCGCACAGCCAAGGCCGAACAGAAGCGCGAAATAGAGCGGCACGCGGATGCCGAGTGCGGAAACCATGGCCGGATTGTGCGCGGCTGCCCGGACGATGCGGCCAAAGCGTGTGCGCGTCACGAGGATCAGTGTGCCAATGCCGATGACGACGGAAGCCGCGACCAGGAACAGGTAGAACGGCGGAATGAACCCACCTGCGACCCGCCAGGGCGGTACGCGGAACTCGTCCGGCACACCCATGGCGAGATATTCCGCGCCCCAGATGATCTTTACCAGATCATCGACGATCAGGATCACCGCATAGCAGACCAAAAGCTGCATCAGGATGTCCTGGCCGTAGACCCGGCTCATCAGCAAGCGTTCGAAGATGATGCCCGCAATCCCGGCCCCGACCGCGCCGGCGACAGCCGCGAGGAAGAAGCTCTCGGTGCCGGCATAGACTGTGTACGCGAAATAAGCGCCCAGCATGTAGAACGAGCCGTGGGCGAAGTTGATCACATGCAAGACGCCGAAGATCAGCGTCACACCAGAGGCGACCAGGAACAAAAGCATGCCGATGATCAGCCCGCTCGACACCTGGTTCACCAGGCAGGCGGTGCTTGAAAAGCATGTCGCGAGTGCGTCGAACTCAATCATGCGGACGGGCCATTGTGCCGGAACGCGGCTTGGGCGTTGGCTTCAGGAAGGGGCAGCCGGCGCGGGACGGTCACGCGCCGGCAACGTGCTGCAAGAGGTAACAGCAGGGCTCAGAGGAAGCCCTTTTCCTCTTTCCAGGTCCGTTCGAGCTCGGTGATCTGTTCCCAAGACTGGGACAGGAGATCGACCATATAGGGCTCTTCTGCGATCGTCTTGCCCCAGGCGGCGGCGTAGTTGACCAGCGTGTTGTCTTCTGCGCGCATGGTCAGGGTGCCATCGACGCCAAAAGGCGAGTCGATGGTGCGGCCAGCTGTGGCTTCCGCGAGCG
The DNA here is from genome assembly GCA_039819185.1 of Pseudomonadota bacterium. Taxonomy (GTDB): domain Bacteria; phylum Pseudomonadota; class Alphaproteobacteria; order Rhizobiales; family Tepidamorphaceae; genus JBCBSK01. Next base: position 12,644 of record JBCBSK010000051.1, read on the forward strand.
CTTCTGGATCGGTGTTGCCACCGGTTTCCTTCAGCGCCTCGATGATGAAACGCATCGCCGTATCGGCCTGCCACGCCCAGTTGGTCGGCAGGACATCGGAGTTCTCGACGAAGGTCTGATACCAGGCTTCGTTGGCATCGGTGTCGGGGATGTCCTTGTGATAGCGGCCGCCGCCATGAACACCTTCCGGCAGATTGTCGACTGCCGTTAGCACCGGATAGTCGGTCAGGTTGACCGAGAAGGATTCGAACTGTTCGAACAGGCCATAAAGGCTCGCCTGGTCGAGGAACGCCACCAGGTCGCCGCCCCAGAGCGCGGAATAGACCGCGTCCGGCGCGCTGTTCAGAAGCGCGGTTATGTTTTCGGTGTAGTCCGGCTGGAACAGTTTTGGCCAGGTCTGTTCGATGATTTCGGTGTCCGGCGCGAAAAGCTGCACATACTGCATGAATTCCGCCGTCGTATCGCGGCCATAGGCATAGTCCGGCGAACAGGTCGCCCAGCGCGTGAGGCCATTGGCCTTGGCGACTTCGGCGGCATAGAGCCCGCCGACCACGGCGTCGTGGATGCCCTGGCGCGCTGAACGGAAGACCCAGGGGATACGGTTCTGCGGATCGGCCGTGAGCGATGATGTCTCGGACACCGAGTGGACGCAGAACCGGCGAATGTCGCGGGCCACTTCGTTGACCGCGAAACTTGCGCCGGAGGCTTCCGCATTCAAGAGGATGTCACAGCCGATATTGTTGACGAGTTCGCGCGTGAACCGCGCCGCTTCGTCGGGCTTGGCAGCAGAATCGCGGCTGACGATCTCGATCATGCGCCCGTCAATGCCGCCGTCTGCGTTAATCTCGTCAACGGGGATCTGCATGCCGGCCAGTGAGGATTGGCCAAGGATCGCGACGCGGCCCGACAGGATCGTCGTGACGCCGATGCGGATCGGCTCCGTCGAGGCGCGCAGGATCGCGGGAAAGCCGAACGTGCCGGCGGCAAGTGTCGTCGCGGCGGCACCTTTGAGAACTGAGCGCCGGTCAAGCTTATGCTGACCTTTGCGCGGCGTATCGCTGTTCGAAGTCATGTGTCTCTCCTCCCGTCAATGACGCCGGTTTTGAGCCTTTGGCGCCGTCTGCGCGGGTCTTTGGATCCAATCCGTCGGGTCCAAGGCACGCGGTCTGTTCTTGATCAGGAGTGTGCGGGGGCTGCGACAGCTTGTCAACAAAAAATGACTTATGAATCACTTATCACAATATGGCACCGCACAATGAGGCGCATGGCGCTGCGCCAGCGTCCATGATGATTGCGCACCAAGGCTTCACCGACTGAGCGGACAACAAACAGAACCGATACGGGGGAGGTGGCTATAGATCTTCGTCGCCGTGCGCAGGTCAGGATCGACTAACGCTTGGGCGCACTCGTCTTGGGTTTGCCGAACAGGCCACGGCGCATCAGTTTCTCATAGGCGCTAATGGCGCTGTCAGGAATTGATGGTGTCTTCGGGCCCGAACCATTCTCCGCGACGAACCGCATCGCGACATACGCGCGGGCGCCGAGGAGTGCGAAGATCAGTGTCTCGAGTTCATCTGGATCATAGTCCGCGATATCGCCGCGTTCGATCGAGCGCTCGAAAGCCCGCCGGTAACCATCCACCAAACGGTCGATATGGGCTGCGTGGGCGCGCGGGGCGAAGACTTCCGCCTCGAACAGGATGCGATAGAATCCTGGATTGTCGACGAGATAGGTGCAGAACGCCCGGAAGCGCGCCACTTCGCGGTCCGGCCCGAACCCGGCTTCCACGATGGCATCGGTGATGTGGTCGGTCATCTGATGGCCGACATGGGGCAGAAGCGCATCGAACAGCGCCTGTCTGTCCTCGAAATAGTTGTAGAACGTCCCGTGCGCGATACCGGCCCGGTCAGTGATCTTGGCAATCGAGGCCTGCGCATAACCTTGTTCGCCGACGACCTCTGCAGCCGCATCCATCAGCCGCTGATAGGTCTGTTCTGCCTTTTCTTGGCGTGTCGGGCGCTTTTTGCGCTTGGCGGCGATCGAAGCCTGGGCCATGCATTCTCCAGCGATAGGCTGTTATTCCTATCTACTCCTACCGTTCCTTGCCACGTGGTCGCAAGAACCAGTCTCAGGCATCCCCAGCAAGCTCGTCGCGGAGAACGCGTTTCAACACCTTGCCGGACGGGTTGCGCGGCAGCATGTCTCGGACGACGAGGTCCTTGGGGCATTTGAAGCCTGCAAGATGGGCGCGGCAATGCGCGATGAGGCTGTCACGGTCAAGCTCCACTCCCTCTCGCAAAACGACCACGGCGACCGGAACCTCGCCCCATCGCGCGTCGGGCCGGGCAACGACGGCAGCTTCAAGAACCTGCGGCAGTTCGTAGATGACGCGTTCAACTTCCGATGCCGCGATGTTCTCGCCGCCGGAGATGATCATGTCCTTCTTGCGGTCGGTGAGATAGAGAAAGCCGTCGTCATCCAGATGTCCGACATCACCGGACCTGAGAAAACCGTCCGGCCAGAAGGCCTCCGCTGTCCGGTGCGGTTCCTTCCAATACCCTTGTGTCACTTTCGCGCCGCGCATGCAGATCTCGCCATCCATGCCGGGCGGGAGAGTGTGTCCGGCATCGTCGCGGATCTCGATTTCAACAAATTGCAGCGCGCGTCCAACCGAGCCGATTTTTGCAATCTCAAAGCCCGGCTCCATCAACGTGTCGCCGGAGACGGTTTCGGTCATGCCATAGGCATCGACATAGCGGGTCGCCGGGAAGGCCTCGACGAAGCTGCGAATGCGCGACTCTGGCGTTCGCTCGCCGCCGGCGATGCACCATTTCAGGCAGGACGTGTCGAAGCGCCTGGCGGATGGCTCGGCGAGAATGGCATTGGTCATGACAGGTGCCAGCCAGATGCCGGTCGCGCGCTCCGTCGCGATCATGTCGAGCGTTGCGACGGCATCGAAATCGCGCAGCAGCAGGATCGTGCCGCCAGCCATGTGCACGGCAAGGCCGGGTAGCTCACAGCCGCCGACATGGTAGAGCGGGCCGACAACGCAGAGGCGGTCTTCGGCGGACACTTGCAGCGCGATGATGTGGTCGACATTCTTCCAATAGAGATTGTCGTAGGTGATCATCACGCCCTTGGGGCGGCTGGTCGTTCCGGACGTATACATCAGCCGGTAGAGGTCATCGCCACTGCGAGGCACGATCGGGGCTTGGTGGCGGATGCCTCCAAACAGTGCACGGCTGTCGCGCTGGGCCTCTGCATCGACCGTCAGCACCGGGATCGTCAGATCGGACGTGAGGCCCAGCAATTCTTCGTCTGCCAAGGCCAAAGCGGTACCGGCATGATCAACGATGTAGCCGACCTCTTCGGCTGAGAGGCGGTAATTCAACGGTAGCGCGATGGCGCCGAGATGGCTCAGCGCATAGGTCAGTTCGAGAAAGGCAGGGCTGTTCTTCATGGCCAAGGCAACGATCGTGTCCGGCCCTACGCTATGTTCCGCCAGCCCCGCCGCGGTGGCGAGAATGCGGTCGTGGAACGCCGACCAGGAGATATGCTCGCCGGCAAACACAAGCGCATCCGCGTCAGGTCTGAGCCGAGCATGGAACTCGACATAGCGGGTGAGGTTCTTCATGGCGGAAGCTTTCGATCATCTGACGCAATCCCGGACGCGGTTCGGACGACCCGAATGGTTCCCACTTTCGCTGGAATTGCTCTAGGCACTTGCTTTGGCGCAATTCCGGACGCGAAACCGGTCCCCACTTTCGCGGGAATTGCTCTAGGCACTTGCTTTGGCGCAATTCCGGACGCGAAACCGGTCCCCACTTTCGCGGGAATTGCTTCAGTAACTCCTAGGCATGCCGAGATTGGCGGTGGCGATGAAATTGAGGATCATCTCCTCCGAGATCGGCGCGAAGCGGAACAGACGCGCGTCGCGCCAGATCCGCTCGACATGCATCTCTTTGGAATAGCCCATTCCACCCATGACCTGCATGGCACGCTCGGCAACGGCGGACGCCGCCTGGCTTGCGATGAGCTTGGCGGCATTGCTCTCCGACCCAAAGGGCAAGCCATTGTCGAACAGCCAGGCCGCCTTGAGGTTGAGAAGCTTGGCCGCTTCAAGCTCGGCCCAGTGTTGGGCAAGCGGAAACTGGATGCCCTGATAGGCCGCAATCGGCCGGTCGCCGAACACCTTGCGGTCGTTGGCAAAGGCGACACCGAGTTTAAGTGCCAGCCGGCCGGCGCCGACGAGGCCAGCGGTCGTGACGATCCGCTCGGTGTTCAGGACATCGAGAAGCTGCGGCCAGCCTTCGTCCACGGTGCCGATCAGTTCCTCGCCATCGACGCGGACATTGTCGAAGAACACCGTCGACGACGTCAGCGTGTTGGTTCCGGTCTTGTCGATCGGCGTGTGGGTCAGCCCGTTGCGGACCGTGTCGATCATGAACAGGCTGATCCCGAAAGTGCGCTTCGGAGCTTCTTCGATCGGCGTCGTGCGCGCCACAACCAGCATTTTTTGTGACTGAGGAACGCCGGTGATCCAGATCTTTTGGCCGTTGAGCCGCCAGCCATTGCCGTCGGGTCGTGCGTTGGTCTTCAGCGTCAGCGTGTTGGAGCCGGCGCCCGGCTCGGTCAGCGCCATGCAGAAGGTCAGCTCGCCGGAACAGAGCTTCGGTAACCAGTCCTGCTTCATGGTGTCCGAGCCGAATTTCGACACCGATACGCCGCCGAAGATCGGGTTCAGCATGAAGATCTGCGCCAGTGTCGAGCCGGCACCGGCAGCACACAATTCCTCGATGATCAGTGCTGTATCGAGCATGCCGAGGCCACCGCCGCCATGTTCGACCGGCAGCATTGCCCCGGCGAGGCCTGCGTCACAGATCGCCTGCCAACACTCTTGCGGATAGGCCTTGGCGGAGTCCTTCTCCCGCCAATAGTCGGGGCCGAAGGCTTCACCCACTTTGCGGGCGGTTTCGATGATCAGGTTCTGCTCGTCGGACAGTACGAAATCCATGGCCGTATCCAGCGCGTCAGGTCGTCGGGTGAGAAGTTAAAAGCAGGCGAAATGGGTGTTCGATGGCGCACACGACGGCGGACAGGAAACGCGCGGCTTGCGCGCCATCGACGATGCGGTGATCGCAGGCAAGTGTTAGCGTCAGTTCGCGCCGGGCTTCGGGTGCGCCGTCACTGCCGGGGCGGAACAGCGCCTGTTCGGCGCCGACGCCGAGGATCATTGCGTGCGGCGGGTTGATGATCGGCGTCAGGCTCGATGCCCCAAACATGCCGACATTCGAGATCGACATGACGCCGCCACCGACATCGTCGGGGCGCAGGGTGCCGTGGCGGGCGCGGGTCCCGAGCGCGATGGCGTCAGCGGCGAGCCGGTCGAGCGGTGTCCGGGCCGCATCGCGCAGGACCGGGATGCGCAGGCCGTCCGGTGTTTCCGCGACCATACCGATATCGATTGTCTCAAAGTTCAGGATCTGATCATTGACCCAGACCCGGTTGAGCTCCGGCATGGTGTCGAGCCCCTTCGCCAGAGCGCGGATAAGAAGATGTGTCACCGAGATCTTGAGCGGAGTTGCCTCGGCATTGAGGTCCGCGCGGAAGCGGGCAAGCGCGCTAACCTCGGCAGTCTGGGTCAGGTAGAAGTGCGGAATGTCGCGCTTCGCCGCCACGACCCGACGGGCGGTGGCCAGACGGGTCGGGTCCGGTGCCGTTTCTGTGACGGACGCTGTCGCCGGCGGTGCAACGGTCGCGGTCGGTCTCGCGGTGAGTGCCGTCCGCACATCATCGGCCTTGATCCTGCCGCGTGGTCCCGACCCGTGAACGCTTGCGATGTCGAGAGCCGCCTCGCGCGCCAGACGTTTGGCCAAAGGCGTGGCGATCACCCGCAAGACGTCGCCCTTCATGATCCGGCCATCGCGGCCAGTGCCGTCGACATCCGAATGTGACAGCCCGTGCTCGGCCATCAGCTTGCGGGCGGACGGCGCATCGCGGCGCGGGGCAGTGGGCTTCGGAGCCACAACAGGAGTAGGTGCGGGGTCGTCAGCAATGGCCGGTGCTGGGTCTCCCGCTCCGGCATAGTGCGCGACCGCCGTGCCGACTTCAGCGGTTTCTCCTTCAGCCGTCAGGATCGTTTCCAGAACCCCGTCGGTTTCAGCTTCAATGTCATTGGCGACCTTCTCGGTCTCGACGACGAACAACACGTCTCCGGCCGAAAACGCATCCCCGGGCGCAACGCACCACTGCGCGACCAGACCCTCGGTCATCGTCAGTCCGAGCTTGGGCATCAGGAGGTCGGCCATGACGGTCGATCAGGCTCCCTTGAACACAGCGTCGCGCTTTTCGAGGAAGGCGCTACAGCCCTCATGCGCATCGTCGCTGTCGAGCACGAGGCCGATCATCGCCTGCTCGTGGCGCAGGGCCGCCGACAGCGGCATGTCGGCACCATCATTTAGCGTGCGCTTGAGAAGCTTGAGGACGAGTGGCGACTTATGTGCGATCTTGGCAGCCGTCGCCGTCACCTCTGTCATGAGGTCGTCATGGGCCACCACCCGGTTGATCAGCCCGATGTCGACCGCCTCCTGGGCTGTGATCATGTCACCGGTGAACATGATCTCCTTGGCGCGGCAGAGTGGGATCTGACGGATAATGCGCTGTGTGCCGCCGGCGCCGGGAAACAGGCCGAGCGTGATCTCGGGCAGGCCGAGCTTGGCCTTGTCGGAGGCAATCCTCAGATCGAGCGTCAGCAGAAGTTCCGTGCCGCCGCCGAGCGCAAACCCGTTGACCGCGCCGATCGTCGGCTTGTCGAAGGTCTCGATGCGCCGGAACAGCTTGTGAATGTCCTCGGCGAACTCGTCATAATGGGCAAGACCGCGGCGGCTGTTGAGGTCGACAATGTCACCGCCGGCAACGAACGCCCGGCCGGCGCCGGTGATGATCACAACCCGGACGGCACTGTCGGCTTCGGCCCTGTCAAAGGCGTCATGCAGAGCGGTGATGGTCGCGGTATCGAGCGCATTCAGCGTCTCGGGCCGGTTGATGGTGATGGTCGCAGCGGCGCCATCGGTGTCATAGAGAACGGGGTCGGCACTCATCTGGGCCTCCGAGACGGGAGTTATTCGAGCGTCCGCCGGACCGCTGCGACGATGTCATCGTCCGTCGGGCGGTAGGCGGTTTCGAGGCTGCGGGCGAAGGGGACGGGCGCAAACGGCGCCCCAACGCGGACAATTGGGGCGTCCAGTTCGTCAAAGCCGATATCGGCCATGCGGGCGACGATCTCGGCGCCGATACCAAAGGCCTGGACGGCTTCGTGGGCAACGACCAGGCGGTGCGTTTTGCTCAGGCTGTCCAGCACGGCGGCTTCGTCCCAGGGTTGTAGCGACCTGAGATCGACGATCTCCGCGTCGATGCCATCGCCTGACAGCGTCTCTGCCGCAGCTTGTGCCATGCCGACGGCGGCGCCATAGGTGACAATGGTGACGTCCTTACCGGCTCGCGCCACTGCGGCCTTGCCGATCGGAACGGTTGGAGGATCGTCCGGTAGGGCACCCTTAGCCGCATAGAGCGCCTTGTTCTCGACGAAGATCACAGGGTCGGGATCGTCGATCGCAGCGCGCAGAAGCCCGTAGGCGTCCGCCGGAGTGGACGGGCAGAGCACTTTCAGGCCCGGAACATGCGCAAACCAGGCTTCCAAGCATTGCGAATGCTGCGGCCCGGCGTTCAAGCCGCCGCCATGTGGTGCCCGGATCACCATAGGGACCGAGATCTGGCCGCCGAACATGGAGCGTGCCTTGGCCGCCTGGTTGACGATCATGTCCATGGCGAGCGTGATGAAGTCCATGAACATGATCTCGGCCACAGGACGTTTGCCTGTGATCGCAGCGCCGACCGCGACTCCGGCGATGGCTGCTTCCGAGATCGGCGCGTCATAGATGCGATCCGAACCGAACGTATCCAGAAGCCCACGTGTTGCCTTGAATGAGCCACCTGCGGCAGCCACGTCTTCGCCTATAACGAAGACATCCTCATCGGCCGTCATGGCGTCGTGCAACGCTTGGTTGATGGCACGTATGAACCGGGTTTCGGGCATGGGTCAGGCAGCCGATGGGGTATAGACGTCGGCGGTGACGGCACCGATAGGCGGTTCGGGAGCAGCAAGGGCAGCCTCCGTTGCGGCATCTATGTCTGCTGCGACCGCGTCTTCCTGGCCAGCGAACCAGTCCTCCGCGACGCCATCCGAGGTCAAACGCTCGCGGGCTTTTCGAAGCGGATCGCGCGCATCGAGCGACGAGATCTCTTCAGCATCACGATAATCCTGCTTGTCGCCTTCGAAATGGCCGCGCACGCGCGTTGTACGGCATTCCAGGACCGCCGGGTCCGGCTTGCCACGCATCGCGGTCACGAGGTTGTCGGCAGCCTCGCCAACGGCAACGACGTCATTGCCGTCGACATCCGTGTAAGCCATAGAAAAGGCGTCGGTGATCTTCCTCAGGCTCGTTGAGAGCTGGTTTTCGGTCGGGCTGAACTCGGACCAGCCATTGTTTTCGCAGACGAACAGGACCGGCAGCGACCACAGGCTGGCCAGGTTGAAACACTCATGCACGACGCCTTCAGCCAGCGCGCCGTCGCCGAAATAGACCACTGCGATGTGGCCTTCGCCTTGCATTTTCAGCGCCAGCGCACTGCCGGTCGTGATTGGGATTCCGGCCCCAACGATGCCGTTCGCCCCCAGCATGCCGATCGAGAAATCGGCAACATGCATCGACCCGCCACGCCTCAAGCAACGCTATCGCGACATGCTTGTCATCCGCCGCGCCGAAGAGCGGCTGCAAAAGCTGTTTGCCGATGGTCTCGTACCAGGGTTCCTGCATCTGTCGATTGGCCAGGAAGCTGTGCCGGTCGGCGTGTCCTCGGCGTTGGGACCAAAGGACACGGTCTCCTCAAACCATCGCGGTCATGGCCATGCGCTGGCCAAGGGCGTTGGTTTAGAGAGCTTTTTTGCCGAGGTTCTTGGCCGCGAGACCGGTGTCTGTAAGGGGCGTGGTGGGTCGATGCATGTTGCCGATTTCTCGATCGGCATGCTGGGGGCGAACGGCATCGTTGGGGCCGGAATCCCAATCACGACCGGCAGTGCGCTGGCGCTGAAAATGCAAGGCGAAGGCCA
>JBCBSK010000052.1:0-20977 GCA_039819185.1 Pseudomonadota bacterium
CAGCGATGGCAAAACCGGCAGCGCCATGCTGACCGCGATCAGCGCCAGAACGACTGCGACCGTCGCCTCCGCATCTGCAAGCACAAACCCGCCTATGCCGATCGCAAGCAAGATGAAACGGCCGACATCCATGGCCAGAGCTGTCCGGCCGCGCTCTCGGGCAAACGCGATACGCCGCTCAGTCAGATAGAGGTTTTGGCACAGCGTGGCTGCGCCTGCAGCCAATACCAGCGAAAGCGCCACCGACCCGTCGCGCAGCCCGAACAGGGCACCAATGACGACAGCCGCGAACAGACCGGACGCCAACGACAAGACAAGGCCGATGCGTGAAATCGCGGCGAAATACCCGCGTCTTTCGCCACCACGCCGACCACAATGAGTCATCATCGGCAATGTCAGGAACGTTGACTGCACAAGATCGCAGAACGCCATCACGACAAGCACCAGGGCGATTTGGCCGAAAGCCTCGAGCCCGAGAAGTCGCGCGGCGGCAACGCCGGTCGCGAAATTTGTCACCGTTACCAGAAGCTGGCTCGCAAAAGACCAGTGCATAGGCCGATTGCGCAAGATCCGGATGAGCCCCGCCTTTACGGCGCTGGCTGGCGAGTCGGCTTTAAGGGCGTGATCGAGCGACACGACGGATAGACTTCGGGCGATAAGGTTTGTCGGCTCCGACCTCGGAGGTGATCATCAAGACCCTGCCGCAAAAGGTTTAAGGGAGCTTCAACCGAGACGGGCTATGACACTTGGATCATTCAGCGAAAGGGTGCCCGTTGATGGAAGCCGTTCAGATCCCACCGATTAGTCCGTTGCGCATGCGTACCTTGCGCATTGTCCACGAATATATGATCGAACCGTTCATGGGACGGCGGGAGATTGTCTCGACGGGTGGGTTTGAAGAGATCGGCGATCTCGGCGTCATCAGCGACAATTTCGAGGCAGATTACCACTATGGGCCGACACCACGGTTGATGATCCGCTGGATCGTCGAAGCCATCCCCAAACCACATGAGGCGTGGACTTTCGTCGACATCGGCTCGGGCCGTGGCCGCGTCCTGATGGAGGCTGTGAGCTATCCGTTCCGGCGTGTCATCGGCATTGAATTTGCCCGCGAATTGCATGCGGACGCGGACACCAATCTCGCGGCTTTGCCATCCAAGACGATTCGGGCCGGCGCAGTCGACAACCGCCTTGCGGACGCAACCGCGTTCAGTGTGCCAGCGGGTCCGTGCGTGTTCTATCTCGCCAATACGCTCGGTGGCGATCTGTTACGACGGTTTCGCGATCATGTGCTTACCGCCCATGAGGCAACGGATACAGCGATGATCTTTTTTTACATGAATCCAGAATCGCCGGAAGTTTTTGCCGAGGATGAACGCCTCGAAGCCTTCACCATGCCGCCGGCGCCCCGATTCAAGCTGACGCATTTGGCGCCTTATCGGGTCGTCGCGTTCAGAACGCGCGCAGGCACGGTATAATCGGCGCGCCCGATCCCTGGCTTGGCGTGACGACACGTGTTTGGTAGGGCGTTGTGTCACGGGCTGATCCAGTGACTGATGCAGGGCCGCATGGCGCGGGCCCTGACGTGCCAGAACTGCGAGATATATGTGACCATAACGCTTCACCAGGGCGACCTGCCGGCAGGCCTCGATCTCGGCTCCGAAGTCGCTGTAGACACCGAAACGCTTGGCCTGTCGCTGACGCGGGACAAGCTGTGTCTGGTGCAGTTGTCGTCCGGCGATGGTGCGGCGCATCTCGTCCAGCTTGACCGATCACGCTATGACGCGCCCAATCTGCGTGCAGTGCTGACCGATCCGACGCGGCTGAAGCTGTTTCATTTCGCTCGCTTCGATCTCGCGATGCTGAAGAAGCATCTCGGGGTCACGGTTGCGCCGGTCTATTGCACGCGGACAGCGTCACGACTTGTGCGCACCTATACCGACCGCCACGGCCTTAAGGATATCTGCCGCGAGCTTCTCGGTATCGATCTATCGAAACAGCAGCAAAGTTCGGATTGGGGTGCGGAAAGCTTGAGTGAGGCACAGCTTGCCTATGCCGCGTCGGATGTCTTGTACCTGCACCGGTTACGTGAGGCGCTCGATGGCATGTTGACGCGCGAGGGTCGGATGGAGCTGGCACAAGCCTGTTTCGGGTTCCTGCCTTCCCGTGCCGATCTCGATCTCGCCGGCTGGCAGGATGAGGACCTGTTTGCCCATAGCTGAACACCATGCTGCACCCCGGTCGCAATCTGACCTTGTTTCCGGGTAAGCTCGTGAAACATCCGAAGGCGCGCTGGCGATCTGGCTGAAGCGGGTTCGGGACGAAAGAGACACCCCACGTCAGATGACCTGGATCACGTCAGGCGCACTTGCGCCACAATCCGATGACGAGCGTGCCCGCAGGGTCCGCGCTGCACGGCGCCATACCCGGCGCGTCAAGACGCTCCGGGTCATGCTTCCAGTGTCTGCGCTTCTCCTCATAGGCGGACTGGTCGCATCGAGCCTGACGCCGTCCTTATCCTTCCTGCCCGATGGGGTGAGCCTTGATGGGATTTCCTTCGATGGTGAACGCGTCACGATGGAGCGGCCGCATCTGACCGGTTTCGGCACGGATGGCAATGCCTATGAGGTCCGCGCCGACCGGGCCGAGCATCTGGTCGCTGAACCGAAGGTCTTGGAGCTCTATGATGTCATCGGCCAATTGACTGAGCCGAGCGGACGCCGAACGCGGCTCATGGCAGATTTCGGCATTTTCGATGGCAATGAGGAGTTTCTCGAGCTGTCGCAAGGTATCGAGATCAACATGGATGGCGGATACCGCATGTTCCTGGAAGACGCCGATGTCGATATGAAGGACGGTACTGTCGTCACCGACAATCCGGTTCGGATCGAGACCAATGGCGCGGATCTGACCGCCGACACTTTACGTGTCAGCGAGAACGGCAAGCATTTCTTTTTCAATGGTAATGTCCACATGATCGTTTATCCCGATGCCGCCCAAGGCGGCGATGTTGCCCCTGGAGACGCCGGCGATACGGCATCGGTCGGGAGTGGCGGATGACGGGGATCATGATCTGGATCGGTCGATGCTGTCTTATGGCGGCGGCTCTTTTCCTGGTCGGAGCGGGTGCGATCACACCAGCACCGGTGTCCGCGCAGCAACCGCTTCAGACATCGCCATCGCTTTCGCTCGACTCCGACGAACCGGTCGACATCGAGGCCGATACGCTCGAAGTCTATGATGACCAGAAGATCGCGATCTTCATCGGCAATGTCATTGTCCGCCAGGGCGATCTCGAGATGCGCTCACCAAGGCTGCAGATCGACTATACGGGCGGCGGAGCGGCCGAGAATACGGTCGCACCCGGCGCCGGCCAGATCTCCCGCATCGAGGCAACGGGCGGTGTGCGCATTAAGACCCCGGACCAAACCGCGCGCGGTGAACGCGCCGTATACATGGTTGACGATCAGATTATCACCCTGTCGGGCAATGTCGTCCTGACACAGGACGAAAGCGTTCTGCGTGGCACCGAACTGATCGTCAATCTGGCGACCAACAGTTCGCGGCTTGTTTCGACCAACAATGAGACAGGCGGTCGTGTGCGCGGGTTGTTTGTGCCAGAGAGCAATTGATGATGGATGACGCTCTGCGCCGCCAGGCTTGACGTAAGCAGGCCGTATCCTTCATCAAAATTTTACTCTAACCCAGGCCAATGGGGGCAGCCGCGCCGTGGGCAAATGGTTCTCGTTTCCAGGTCGGCGCCGCGCCGACCCGTCGGGAGACGCAGAGGTGACACGCGCGCACACGAACACCGCCTCGAGGATCGAGCCGCGTTGGGAAGAGCCAGTGCTACATGAGGTGCGCGCGCCTGGTGGCAGTGCGCCCGATCCTGCTGATGCTCCGCCACAACCGGCCGATCCGTGGTCCGCATCGCAAGCGCCTGTGTCCTGGCACGATGCGACACCACATCAAGCAACGCCATCTCCATCAGGTCTCGAGCCGGCGCCGCCTGTGCCCGATGCCGCGAGCTTCGCGCAGCAACCCAGCCCTTCGGCAAGCCCTGCGCCTCAAGCACAACCGCCGCAAGCGTCGGCCCCGGCGACGCATGAAGAATGGCTCGTGGCCTATGGCCTTGAAAAGCGCTTCGGCCGGCGCAAGGTGGTCAAGGGCGTCTCGCTCGGCGTGCGCCGTGGCGAGGCGGTCGCGCTTCTAGGGCCGAACGGAGCTGGTAAGACCACCGTGTTCTACATGATCACTGGCTTGATCGAGGCCGATACTGGCGCGATCGAGCTTGACGGCTACAACATCGCCAAGCTGCCGATGTATCGCCGCGCCCGGCTCGGCATCGGCTATCTGCCACAGGAACCGTCGATCTTTCGCGGCATGACGGTTGAAGAAAACATCAATGCTGTTCTTGAAGTCGTTGAGCCGAACCGCAAGCGACGCCGCGAGGAGCTTGATGGCTTGCTCGAGGAGTTCAACATCACCCGGCTGAGGAAGTCGCCGGCCATCGCGCTGTCCGGTGGCGAGCGCCGGCGCTGCGAGATCGCCCGGGCGCTGGCCTCGCGCCCAACCTTCATGCTTCTCGACGAGCCCTTTGCTGGTATCGATCCGATCGCGGTCGGCGATATTCGCGCCCTTGTTCGGCATCTGACGACGCGTGGCATTGGCGTTCTGATCACCGACCACAATGTCCGCGAGACGCTTGGCCTGATTGACCGCGCCTACATCATTCATGACGGTCAAGTGCTGATGGAAGGTACCGCTGAAGAGGTGGTCGCCAACCGGGCCGTGCGCGAACATTATCTCGGCGAGGAGTTCAGCCTGTGAGAGCCGTGCGCATGCCTCTGCCACTGACATATCGGAGGCGCGACTGATGGCGCTGGCTCCGAAGCTGCAACTACGCCAGTCGCAATCGCTGGTGATGACGCCGCAGCTAATGCAGGCGATCAAACTGTTGCAGCTCGGGCATGCTGATCTTGCGGCCTATGTCGATGCGGAACTCGAAAAGAACCCGCTGCTCGAACGTGACGGAGATGACGCATCAAGTGGCAGCGATGACAGCGATCCATCGCCACAGCAAGGCGCAGAGAGCAGCGAGACCGATCTCGTCGCGGCCCAAGACCAAGATCTCGGCACGCTGGCACGCGACCTCGATGCCGATGCATCCGATGCCTATGAGGCAGATGCTGCGGCCGTGCGGCCGGCAGCAAGTGAGCGTCAGGAGTCGTCGCTGCGCTGGTCGGGAACACGCGGCGGCGGTCCGGACGGCGACAGCGACCCGATGGCGCAGCTTACCGGTACGACGAGCTTGCGCGACCATCTTGAAGAACAGCTTGCGATCGCCGCCGTCGAGCCCGTGGATCGGATGATCGGCACCGACCTGATCGATCAGGTCGACGAGACCGGCTATTTCCGCGGCGATCTCGACGAGGTTGCCGCCCGGCTCGGGACACCGCGTGAGCGCGTCGACGGTGTCCTAAAGATCATTCAAGGCTTCGAGCCGACCGGCGTGATGGCACGCGATCTCGCCGAATGCCTTGAACTGCAATTGCGTGAACAGGATCGGTTCGATCCGGCAATGGCGGCGTTGGTCGCCAATTTGGCGCTGCTGGCAAAGCGCGATCTCGCATCTCTGCGCCGGCTATGTGGCGTTGATGACGAGGACCTGACCGACATGATCGGCGAGATCCGCGCGCTTGACCCGAAACCGGGACTGGCTTTTGGCGGCGAGCCGGTCCGCCCCGTTGTGCCCGACGTTATTGTCACGCAAGGCCGTGACGGCGGCTGGCGCGTGGAGCTCAATAGCGACACCTTGCCGAAGGTTCTGGTCAACGAGACGTATCGGTCAACGCTTGGCGGTGGTGAGGACGGCGAGACAAAGACCTATGTCTCAACGTGCCTGCAGGAGGCGAGTTGGCTCATCAAAAGCCTCGACCAGCGCGCCCGGACCATCATCAAGGTGTCGGAGGAACTGGTGCGCCAGCAGGACAAGTTCCTGCTCTATGGCGTCGAGCACCTGCGCCCACTCAACCTAAAAACGATTGCCGAGAAAATCGACATGCATGAATCGACGGTCAGCCGCGTGACCTCGAACAAGTTCATCTCGACGCCGCGCGGCCTGTTTGAATTCCGCTATTTTTTCACCAATGCCATTGCTGCGACAGAGGGTGGTGATGCGCATTCATCGGAGTCGGTACGCTTCAAGATCAAGGAAATGATCGACGGTGAACCGGAGGATGCCATTTTGTCAGATGATCAGATCGTTTCGGCACTACGATCGACTGGGGTCGACATCGCCCGGCGCACGGTAGCGAAATACCGCGACCTTCTCGGCATACCGTCTTCCGTGCAACGCCGGCGGGAAAAAGCCGTAGCGTTGTAAGGATTGCCCAATCACTGTGCAAAGCAGCCCAGGCTCTCGATGTCCTGTCCACAAGGCGCGGCAGCGCATTGACTTCGAGGTGGAGGATGCCTAGCTTCCGGCTCGTTTCGCCACGGGAAATGTCCCGCTCCGAAACCTGAAACGCTCCGGCATCGCGCAGGACATCTGGCCGGAAGCCCCATGTGCTGTCGTCATATCGCGCCGTTGTTAGCAGCCATGGTCGGCTGCGCCGGACGCCCGCCAGACTGGAATATGCGCAATGAGCCTTGAAGACCTGGTCTCGCCCGAAGCCGTCGTGGCGTCGTTAAAAGCGAACACGAAAAAGCAGGCGATTCAGGAGCTGTCCGAACGTGCCGGTGAACGGTTCGACCGACCAGCCCGGGACATTTTCGACCAGCTTCTGCAACGAGAGCGGCTTGGCTCGACCGGCATTGGCCATGGCGTGGCGATCCCGCATGCCAGGCTCAACGGACTCGACAAGATTGTCGGATTGTTTGCGCGCCTTGAGCGGCCAATCGATTTCGAGGCGGTTGACGACGAACCGGTCGATCTCTTGTTTCTTCTTCTTGCGCCGGAAGGTGAAGGTGCCGATCACCTCAAGGCTTTGTCACGGATCGCGCGAGCTCTGCGTGACACCGATACGGCTAAAAAGCTGCGCCTGACACGCGATCCTGCGGCGCTCTACGCTATCCTCGCCACACCACAACCCGCTCATACGCACGCGGCGTAACCGCGCTGCTTAGGGTTTAGTGCAGGCTGACCAGCGTCAGGTCGTTGCGCTCGGCTTCGGCGAGGACGGCATCGCGATTGTCCGTCAACAGAATCGGTTCACCATCCGCCTTGTGTAGCGCGAAGAGCTGTAGGCCTGGCTCGATCTCGGGCGCTTGCGGGAACAGGTCATGCACCTGTTCAGACCGGATCGGCCGGACATAGGCGATCGTGTCGGCGCCGAGGGCTGCGAGATTGATCCGGCGGGGCGTTGCGCCTGATGCGTTGTCGTTACGTGTCATAGGACACTCCCTTCGTCATTGATGTAACGGCTCGTTATAGAGATGGCGGTTCCGTCATCGTAAGGAACCACAGCGGGCTGTCACACTTTGGTGCTCCTGTTCGGGACAACCGAAGCCGGGCCGGATCATCCAAGATCGCGTATGTCGATGCGGTGGCTGTCATGCGCGGGCTCGGGCCGAACGATCTCAACTGACAGAAGTCCATTCTTGAGGTCGGCGCCGGTCACTTCGAAACCGTCAGCCAGCACGAAAGCGCGGCGGAATTGGCGGGTTGCGATACCGCGATGCAAAAAATCGCGCTCGGCGGTTTCGCCTTGCTGACCAGTGATCAGCAACTGCCCAGCCTCGACCGTGATGTCCAGGTCGTCGCGCGCGAACCCCGCCACGGCCAAGATGATTCTGAGCCGGGCCGAGTTGCCGTCACCCGGCGCCAAGCGCTCGATGTTGTATGGCGGATAGCCATCATTGCCCGACTTCGAAATCCGGTCGAGCACACGTTCGATTTCGTCGAAGCCCAACAGAAACGGGCTCGACAGGGATTGATGTCGCGACACGTCAAAGCCCTCCACAAGCGACTTTTACCGGGACCCATCAGGCATCCCGCGGTCTTCCCAACGACCCCCGATATGGCGATCGGGGGGATGCACTTCAAGTTGCCGGTAAAGTTCGCGCGATTGCAGTACTTCCAAGTGGCACAACGGCGCGGCCTCGGATATTGTGCGCTCAACTGTTGTAGAATCTGTCTTTTGGGAGGGGCCTGATGAGCGAACGTTTCCATCTTCTGACGGCTGTGGCCGTTGCAGCCATTGTGATGGCCGGGGTCACGGGACCGGCTATCACCGAAACCAGTTCTGGCGCCAAGGGGGCCACGACGCTGACAGTTCCGGCACCTGGCGACATCGATTACGGTGACGATTCAAGTGACTGGGCCTATGACGGCGAGTGTGACGACCCGCGCTTCACCGGCGATGGTATGGCGGTGGATCTTGGCACGACGGATGTCGGTAAGGACGCAACCGATTGCCGGGACCTGGTCGAAGCTGGCCGGATCTACGAGCGTAATCCGCTGTTGGAGATGTCATCGACGAACTGCTCCACGATCGATTTCGGGAATGACACGGGCGATTATGCCAACAACGGCGTTTGCGACGATCCCCGCTTCGCCGGCTACGGTGTCGACGCGATGCTGCTTAGTGAGGACCGGGGCGGCGACGCGACCGATTGCGCAAATCTCTGCCGTTTTGGTTGGGTCTGGCTGCGGGCCGAGTAACCCAGCGCCCACACATTATGGCGCTGGTAAGCTTACGGTTTTGACAAGGCGCTGCGCTGTTTGATCGTGCCGGTGAAGCGCTCGAGCGTGCGCGAAAGTTCCTCGCGCGGAATGACGATGTCGATGAGTTGCCAGCTGCTCTCATCGCCAATCGCCGTTTCAAGTGCCGCGGCAAGCTCTCCGCGCGTCGTCACCCGTTGCCCGCGCCCACCGAGGCCCTCAGCGAGCTTGGCAAAGTTCCACATGTCGAGATCGTTGTAGCGTGTCTCGGCTTGGAATGCCTTCAACATGCCCCAGGCAGCGTTGTTGAAGACAAGCACGATCGGCGTCCATCCATAACGCCGGCAATTGCCAAGTTCCCAGCCGGTCATCTGGAAGGCGCCATCGCCGACCAGCACCAGCGGCCGCCGGCCGGTCGACGCCGCGAACCCCAGGCCAAACGGAACACCGGGGCCCATGGTCGCATAATAGCCGGGCGCGGCCAGTTCTGTGTAGGTCATGTCCATGGCCGTGAACAGGCAATCGCCCATATCGGACGCGATCGGCATCCGGCCATAGCGCTCGAACAGATCGTTGACACCGGCCGCAATGTCGATCGGGAGGATCGGGGCGTCGTCATGTGGCAGATCGCGCGGCAGGTCGGGCACGTCGACGCTGACCTTACGGCCGATCGGCTCTGCGATCTCACCGAGTGCTTCCAAGAGCGCCGGTAGCGTCACCTTGGGATAGAGATGGCTCGGGAACCGCACTTCGCCATCAAAGGCGTGAATGGCTGAACGCATGTCGATCTGCCGGCTGGACACGCCGAAATTCGTGTCGCACAGGATGACGCCGAGCATCAAAAGCGTGTCGGCGTCTTCAATCACCGCACGTAGGGCCGCACTTCCGGCCAGCCCGAGATAGGTACCGATCACTGGCGCATCGGTATCTGCGGCCACGCCGCGCGCCATGAAGCTGGTTGCAGTCGGGATGTCGAGCTTTTTGGCAAGCTCGGCCACCTCGGCCTCGACGCCGAAGCGGCGGACCTCCACGCCAAGTAGGAGTGCCGGTCTCTGGGCCGTCCTGAGCCGCGCCATGATCTCTTCGGCACAGGCGCGCGCCGCCTCGCGATCAGGCACCACGGGCTCGAAAAGCGGTACGGGGTCGACCTGCACCTCGACCATATCGCGCGGCAGCTCGATGTAAACCGGCAAGGAGCGGGTCCTGGCCGCAGTCAGAACGCGGGCGATCTCCGCTGGTGCCGTCGCAGGATCGTTGAGCACGGCCTGGGCGCACGTGACTTCGTTGAACACCAGACGCTGGCTGTCGAGATGCTTGACCTGGTGATGCAGGCCAAGCCCCATCGCTGCTTCACGCGCGCCGGGTGCGCCTGAAATCACGACGAGCGGCGACTTCTCGGCATAGGCCGTGGCGACGGGGTTGACCATGTTGAGCGCGCCCGCGCCATAGGTAACAGCCGCAACACCGAGCGTCCGGCGGTAACGCGCTGCGGCATCTGCCGCGAAACCGACGCCTGGCTCATGGCTCAGCGTGTAGAGCGGCAGGATGTTGGACTGTTCGATGACCTTGAAGAAGGGCAGCGCGAAATCGCCTGGAATGCCGAAAATGTCGTGGGCGCCGTAGTCTTTCAGCGCCTGCAACAATGCGTCCGCAAGCCGCATGTCCACCCTCCTCATTGCAGAGGTAAGACCGTTGCGGAACAGACCCGCTGCGTCAATCCGTGATCAAGCCATTACAGAAATGCGTCGTTCTGGTCAGCAAGACCCTGCAAAAGAAATGGTGCCCAGGAGAGGACTCGAACCTCCACGCCTCGCGGCACAGGTACCTGAAACCTGCGCGTCTACCAATTCCGCCACCTGGGCACGGAACAGACCCGGCTTGGTATTGTCCGACCAGCCGAATGTCAATTGCTCCTGGCCGTCATGTCACCTCGTCATTTCTGACGATGAACACGACGTGAGCCGTGCTGTGGCGCATCGCGCTCTTGGCCCTATACAGGCCGGTCATCGCTGACTATTGCTGTCTGTGCCGAAAGGGAAGATATGCTGGCGTTGCGTCCCACAGAACCGGAGCGGTGATCATGAGCGAAGCGCGGATCAAGCAGGAGATCGTCACGGTCTTTGGCGGCTCGGGATTTGTCGGCCGCTATGTCGTGCAAGCGTTAGCCAGGCGTGGCTATCGGGTGCGCGCGGCCGTGCGCCGGCCCGACCTTGCAGGTCATCTGCAGACCCATGGCGTTGTCGGCCAGATCCATGCGGTCCAGGCCAATGTCCGCAATCGCGACTCGATCGCCCGTGCCGTTGCTGGAAGCCATGCGGTGGTCAACCTTGTTGGCATTCTGTTCGAAGCCGGCAAGCAGACCTTCGACAGGGTTCAGGCCGAAGCGCCAGGCTGGATTGCTGCTGCCGCGAAAGAGGCCGGCGCGCACCGTGTCTTGCAGATGTCGGCGATTGGCGCCGATCCAGATAGCCCGGCGGAATATGGACGGAGCAAGGCAGACGGCGAGGCAGCCGCCCTGGATGCTTTCAAGGACACGGTCGTGGTTCGGCCGTCGATCATTTTCGGTGCTGAGGACGGGTTTTTCAATCGATTTGCCGAAATGGCGCGCTTTCTGCCGGCGCTGCCACTGATCGGCGGTGGACATACGCGGTTTCAACCGGTTTTCGTCGGCGACGTTGCCGAGGCTGTCGCGCGTGCTGTGGACGGCAATGCGACGCCAGGCACGATCTACGAGCTTGGTGGACCAGAGATACGCAGCTTCAAGGAGTTGCTAGACCTGATGTTCGAGGAGACTCGCCGGCCACGCCTACTGCTGCCGCTGCCGGTTCCGGTGGCCAAATTTCAGGCGCGACTGATGCAGCTTCTGCCCAACCCGATGTTGACAGTCGATCAGGTGCGATTGCTCGAGCATGACAATGTCGTCTCGGACGCCGCGATCAAGGACGGGCGCACGCTTGACGGGCTTGGGATTGCCGAGACCGCCATGGCGAGCGTTCTGCCGAGCTACCTCTGGCGCTTCCGGCCGGACGGCCAGTTCGAGCGCGAAGGTGCGGACGCGACCTGATTGGTCTTGGGCGCCTAGCCGCCGGCCAGCAGCAGAACCAGTCCAACGCTGCCGACGCCGATCCGCCAATAGGCAAACGGTGCAAAGCCGTGTCGAGAGACGAAGTCGAGCAGGGCACGCACGACGATCACCGCCGAGATGAACGCCATCACAAAGCCGATCGCGATGACCAGCACGTCGTCTGCGCCAAGAAGATCGATGTTCTGGTAAAGGTCGTATGCGAAGGCGCCGGCCATGGTCGGCATGGCGAGGAAGAACGAGAACTCCGCCGCCGAGCGCTTGTCACAGCCGAGCAGCAGTGCGCCACCGATCGTCGCGCCGGATCGCGACACGCCCGGAATCATCGCAAGACACTGGCACAGCCCGATCTTGAGGCAGAGCGACAGCGGATACCCTGTCGCGTCCGTATGGCGTGGGGTGAGCGGCAGCCGATCAATCCACAGCAGGATGAAACCACCAATGATCAGTGTTATGCAGATCAGAATCGGTGTCTCGAACAGGACCTCTTTGATGAAACTGTGGGCGAGCACGCCGATAATGGCGGCGGGCAGGAATGCCAGCAGAATACCGATGACGAACTGCCGGGCAGCAGGGTCAGTTGGGATCGCCACCGCGATGCGCCACAGCCTGATGAAATAGACCGACAGAATGGCGAGGATCGCGCCGAGCTGGATCAGGACCTCAAACGTGTTTCCCGGGTTTTCGAAGCCGAGGAAGTGGCCCGCGAGCAGGAGGT
The DNA here is from genome assembly GCA_039819185.1 of Pseudomonadota bacterium. Taxonomy (GTDB): domain Bacteria; phylum Pseudomonadota; class Alphaproteobacteria; order Rhizobiales; family Tepidamorphaceae; genus JBCBSK01. The sequence goes on from JBCBSK010000052.1 coordinate 12,466, forward strand.
GGGCCGTCGAGGAGACCGGAATGAACTCGGTCAACCCCTCGATCAGTCCGAGAAAGGCTGCGACGATAAGCCGGTCGTCCATGCGTAGTCCTTTCCCGCCATAGGCGCCGGATTTAGGGTGATGCATGCGAGCGGCCGGACATGCCGGGCCGAATCACAATTGTCTCGCGCATCGCGCGGTTCTATATCGAGTGGCCCTTTTATCGCCAAGCAAGGTTGGCATTGGGTTTACGGCTTAGGTCCTGACACCAGATCTTGGCTCCTAGCCACGCCACCTGCTCACGGCACTGACCAATTGCAATGCTTACGCTTTACCACCATTCCTTCTGCCCCAATTCCCGCGCCGTCCGGCTGGCGCTCGGCGAATATGGCCTGTTCGCCAAGCTGGTTGAAATCGAAACCTGGCGACGCGATGCTGACTTTTTGGCACTCAACCCAGCCAATACGACGCCAGTTCTTATGCTCGGCGGTGCTACCCCGATCGTTGGTGTAAGGCCAGTTCTCGACTATCTCGACGAGGTGCATGGCGAGGGCCTGGGCGAAAACCGCCTCATGCCATCGCATCCCGAGACCCGCGCCGAAGTGCGACGGCTGGTCGACTGGTTCACGGATGGCTTTGGTGCGGATGTCACGGAGTATCTCGTTGGCGAGAAGCTGATGAAGCGCTACCGTCCGTCGGAGATGGGTGGTGGGCCGCCGGACACGCAGAAGCTCAAGGCTGGATCTCAGAACTTGCATACCCATTTGAAGTACATCGCATTTCTTGCTATGCGCCGGAACTGGCTTGCTGGCGATCGGCTGTCGCATGCCGATCTCGTGGCGGCCGCTCATTTGTCGACCGTCGATTATCTTGGCGATGTGCCGTGGGACAGTGTGGCGACGGCCAAGGACTGGTATGCCCGGATAAAATCGCGGCCCTGCTTCCGTCCCGTCCTTAGCGATCGCGCCAAGGGGCTTATGCCGGCACCGGTCTATGCGGATCTGGACTTCTGACCGCCGCGGACCTCAAGACAGCGCTTGTCGAACGGGCGTTTGAAGAGGGCTTCGACGACGCCCGCATGACCCGTCCTGACGCGATTCCCGATGCGGCACCTCGCCTCCGGACCTTTCTCGCCGAGGGCCATCACGGCACGATGGGCTGGATGGCCGAGACTGCCGATCGGCGTGGCGACCCGACGGTGCTGTGGCCAGAGGCGCGCTCGGTGCTGATGGTCAGCGCGAACTATGCCCCCGAGCGCGACCCGCTGGGTGATCTGCCTCACACCACACGCGGGCTGATCTCGGCTTATGCCCGCGGTGACGATTATCACGATGTTCTGAAAAAAGCGCTCAAACGCTTGGGCCGTTGGTTTGCGGAGACGTCCGGCGCGGACGTCAAGGTGTTTGTAGATACCGCACCCGTGATGGAAAAACCGCTTGCGGAAGCCGCTGGCCTCGGCTGGCAGGGCAAACACACCAATCTCGTCAACCGCGCCTTCGGCTCATGGTTGTTTCTCGGTGCGATGTTCACGACGGCGGAATTGGAGCCGGATACCCCTGAAGAAGACCATTGCGGCTCGTGCCGGGCCTGCCTCGACATCTGCCCGACCGCTGCGTTTCCAGAACCCTACCAGCTCGATGCGCGGCGCTGTATCTCGTACCTGACGATCGAGCACAAGGACCACATTCCGGTTGAATTCCGTCGCCCGATTGGTAACCGGATCTATGGCTGCGATGACTGTCTCGCCGTCTGTCCGTGGAACAAATTTGCCCAGACCGCGCGGCTCGCCCAACTGCACGCGAAGCCTGATCGCGATCTGCCCGATCTGGCCGAGCTTGCGAACCTCGACGATGCGGCCTTTCGAGCCCGCTTCCGCAAGAGCCCGATCAAGCGCACCGGCCGCGACCGTTTCATGCGCAATGTGCTGATCGCGATCGGGAACTCCGGTGATCCGAACCTTGCAGCATCGGTCGAGATGCTGTTGAGCGATCCGTCGCCGCTCGTTCGGGCAATGGCGATCTGGGCTCTGTGTGAACTGATCCCCAAGGCCGAGCTTCAGGCAGTACAGCTGCGCCAGCCGGCGGAGATCGATCCGGACGTTCGCGCCGAGTGGCATCGCGCGCTCGCCGGTGATAAGGGCGTCGGCACCAAAACGAACGGCCAAGAAACCTGAGAGGACAAACCGTGCCGGTCATGCTGTTTTTCGGCTTTGGTTTCTCGGCGTCGGAACTTGCACCGCGTCTACTGACCGAAGGCTGGCGGGTCATCGGGACGGTGCGGACCGAAGAGAAGGCAGAGCGGATCGCAACGCTTGGGGTCGAGCCGATCCTATTCGACGGAACAACCCCAGCACCCCATCTCGCAGAGGCCATCGCCGAGGCGACACATGCGGTGCAATCGATCGCACCTGGCGAGGACGGGGATGCGATCCTCGCCCATCATGAGACCGACATCCGCACAAGCCAATCCCTCGGCTGGATCGCCTATCTGTCAACCATCGGTGTCTATGGCGATCACAAGGGCGCCTGGATCGATGAGACGGCCGAGTTGCGCCCGACGCACCCCCGCGCCAAGCGTCGGGTTGCCGCGGAGGCTACCTGGCGCACGCTCGGACGCGAGACCGGCAAGATCGTGATGGTGTTCCGTCTTGCCGGCATCTATGGACCCGGCCGCAACCAGATGGAACAAATCCGCCGCGGCACCGCGCGGCGTATCATCCGCGAAGGGCAGGTTTTCAACCGCATTCACGTTTCAGACATCGCGTCGGCCCTGGAAGGCGCAATTGCGCATCCTGTTCCCGATGGGGTCTACAATGTCGCCGATGACTGTCCAGCACCGCCAGACGAGGTGGTTGCCTATGCCGCAAGCCTGCTCGGGGTTGCGCCGCCACCGGAAATCCCGTTTGAACAGGCGGATCTGTCACCCATGGGCCGAAGCTTCTACGGCGAGGTCAAGCGGACGCGGAATGACCGTCTCAAGCAGGACTTCGACCTTAGCCTTGCGTTCCCCGACTACAAATCAGGCCTGTCGGCCATTCTGGCCGGGGAAAGATAACGTCATCCGCGAGGTCGGTAACGCATACGGGGCGGGTATGGGGCGCATCGTCGAATCATCGGGCGCTTGTGCCCTCGGTGCGTCTGCTTATCTTGGTGTCAGTCAGTCGGCGTGGGCTTGGGGACAATTGGCATGAGGCGGCACATCTCGAATAGGGCGCGACGCGTGGTCGAACGGCTGGAAGACCGGTTCGAACGGCATGTCGTCAACAAACGCGCCGATTCGATGTCGCTATCAGTGCCGGGCCTGATCCGCCCCGCTGCGGTCTATGCGCTTGAGATGGCCTTCGGTGGCGACCGCATGACGCGTCATGTCCAGAAGCACTTCAAGCGCATTGGCCAACCGGACATTCACCTGTCCGACCCCCAGGCTGGTGCAGAACTCTTCATGGAAGCGCTTGGCATCAAGCTGGAGATCATCGAAGGCTCGCACACCAACTTTCCCGCCGAAGGGCCACTTCTCGTCGTTGGCAATCACCCGCACGGCATTCTCGAGGTCATGGCAGGCGCGACGCAGGTCTTGCGCGTGCGCGATGACGTCAAGGTGATGGTCAATCTGTCGGTCGCGCACAATCCTCTGTTTGGGCATTTCTGCATTCCGATGGATCTGCGTGGCACACCGAAGGCCGAACGTGCGAACCTGCGCGCCGCAGCCCAGTTCCGCGGCCACATGAAAAAGGGTGGTGTTGGCGTCATCGCACCGGCTGGGGCGATCGCCGACCGCAAGAAGCTCAAGCAGCGTGCGACCGATTGGGAATGGCGGACGACGGCGGCGAAGTGGGCGCGTCAGACCGGTGCGACGGTCGTGCCGATCTATTGCGATTCCGAAAACGAGATGCTGTTCCATGTCGCGTCGAAGCTATCGATGTCACTCCGCATGGGCCTGATCTATTTCCAGAACTGGCGGCTTCGGAACCGGACCCTGAAAATCGCCATCGGCGACCCGATCACGCCGGAGGTCATGCAGGCTTTTCCGACCTCGGTCGAGGCGACCGAATTCATTCGCGCCGAAACCTACCGGTTGGAAAAGCTCTACCAGTTCGCCGATCAGAACCTCGACGAGGTCCGCACCACACGGCCCAAGGCGCTCAAGAAGGAGTTGCGGATACCAGGCCGGCGACGCAACGGACAAGACGGTCAAGATCCTCGGGCCGGCTCAGGCGGTGGTCTCCCGTACTGATCAATTCCAGCGTCACATCGCCGAATATCTGCGCCGCAAGGTCAGTTGACACATGGGGCGGAACGTCTTCGTCCAGCCTGCCTTGCAGGATGTGCACCGGACACCCCAGATCCAGCGGCCCAAGCGGCTTCAGGAGATGGCGCCGACCTTCCTCGATCAGCCTGTGAGTGATGATATAGGGCTGGTCGGAATAAGGTGTCGGCTCGAGCAGGAACCCGTCTCGCTGGATCTTGTCACGGTCCTCGGGGCGCATCTCGTCCCACATCCGCCGTTCGGTCATATCGACCGCCGGCGCAATCAGGACCAGGCCAGCGATGCGACTGTCATCGCCTTGGGCTTGGCGCTCGGCAAGCGTCATGAGAAGCGAAAGATAGCCACCCATCGACGAGCCGACGACAATCTGTGGGCCGTTCGTCGTCTTGAACACGGCTTGCGCCTCCGACAGCCACTGTCCAATCGTGCCATCGCGGATATCGCCGTCCGACACGCCATGGCCGGAATAGTCGAACCGCGTGCAGGCATACCCGGTCTCAGCCGCCCAGGTATCGAGCATCATTGCCTTGCCGCCGGACATGTCGGACATGAAGCCCGATAGCCACAGAATGCCTGGCGCCTTGCCGGGGCGATGTTCGAGGGTGATGTCGACACGGCCGCTGTCGCGGTCTCGATGCGGCACGGCAAGTGTTTGGCGTGGTGGCGGTGACACGGACATGAATCCTCGCTGGAGCTCGAGATGGGGCGCCATGACTCGGATGTATGGACCGAACGACGGACGTCGCTGCAACTTGGCCCACGGTATTCCTTGACTTAATGCGCCGTCGCGCTGATCTTATAGACCTTACGCGTCGCCATTCCATGGTTGACGTCTTGTTCCTTTGGAGGGCGGATCGACGACACCGACCGACCGTTTGGGTATCGGACCAAGGCTCTGGATGGCACGGCTTTCAACAGGAGACTGAGCCATACCTCGCAGACCGCATAGAGCCCCGCCGCCAACCCAGAAGGAAGGCCCCCGGACCAATGACGAGATCGCCGTCCCGCGCGTCCAATTGATCGACGCCGAGGGGGAAAATCTCGGTATCATCCCGATCGACGAAGCGCTTGATATGGCGGCCGACGCTGATCTGGATCTCGTTGAGATCGCGCCGAATTCCGATCCACCTGTTTGCAAGATCCTCGATTATGGGCGCTACAAGTTCTTGGCCCAGAAAAAGGCCGCCGAAGCGCGCAAGAAGCAGAAAACGGTCGAGGTCAAGGAAATCAAGATGCGGCCGAACATCGACACGCATGATTATGATGTGAAGATGCGCAATATGCGCCGCTTCTTCGACGACGGCGACAAGGTGAAGGTGACACTCCGTTTCCGTGGTCGTGAGATGGCCCACCAGGAACTCGGCCTCGAACTCCTGCAGAAGGTGCGCGACGACGTCGATGAAATCGCCAAGGTCGAGTACCACCCGCGCCTCGAAGGCCGGCAGATGATCATGATCCTGGCGCCGCGCTAAACCGCCGTTGCAAGGGGGCAGGCTCTTGCCCCCAAAGCCAGCCTCCCCTATAACCCGCGCTTCCCGTGGTCCGGCAGGGCATGCCGTGATGGCGGGATTGCTCGCGGCAACGATCTGTTTCGATGAAACATCGTTGCCTGAAAGCGTGCTCATTCGAACACCATCGGCAGAGCGCAGGCGGTTCCGGCCGCGTGACGTCTTTTGCCGCACAGGAGAGCCAAATGCCCAAGTTGAAGACCAAATCGAGCGCCAAGAAGCGCTTCAAGGTGACTGCCAAAGGCCGCGTCAAGGCTGCGGCCGCGGGCAAGCGTCACGGCATGATCAAGCGGTCGAACAAGTTCATCCGCCAGGCCCGCGGGACTATGGTGATGGCCGATCCCGACGCACGTATCGTCTTGCGCAACTTCATGCCCTACGACCGCTGATCATCGCATCAGACAAACGACATCTAACACCTTGGAGCATTTGCCATGTCACGCGTGAAACGGGGCGTCACAGGCCACGCCCGCCACAAGAAGGTCCTTGACCAGGCCAAAGGCTATTACGGCCGCCGCAAGAGCACGATTCGCACCGCGAAACAGGCGGTCGAGAAGTCGCAACAATATGCCTATCGCGACCGCAAGCGGCGCAAGCGCACGTTTCGGGCGCTGTGGATCCAGCGCATCAATGCCGGAGCACGGGAGTATGGGCTGACCTATTCACGGTTCATCTCCGGTCTCGACAGGGCCGGCATTGATGTCGACCGCAAGGTTCTAGCTGATCTCGCCGTGAACGAGCCCGACGCGTTCAAGGTGCTCGTCGACAAGGCTCAAGCAGCCCTCGCCTAAACATGGGCACGCCGCCCGATGCCGAACGCGCGGCCAGACCGGCCACGCGCCCGCCGCTGCGCGGGCCGTTGGGCGGTTTGCCGTTCACCGGCTATGGGTTCCAGGGCACGCATGTGGCCTGCCCAGTATGCGGCGAAGACCAGCCGCGCGTCGTGGCCACCGTAGACCGCTACCTGAAACGGCTGCGCACGGTGATGTGCGGCCATTGCGGCTTGCTTTATTGCGATCCGATGCCGAGCGAGGCTGATCTCGCACGCTATTACGCACATGACTACCGAGCCCAATATCAGTTCGCCCGCTCGGGTCCGCGCGAGCGCCACAGACGTAAGCGCCGTGATGAAGCGCGCGAACGAGCCTCCTTTTGGCCGGACATCGTAACGCCCGGAAAGCGCGCCTTGGATTTCGGCTGCGGGTCTGGTGAAATGGTCGAGGTTCTGACCGATCTTGGCCTTGATGCTCACGGCTTCGATCCCGGCGAGGCTTATGCCCGCGATGGTGAGACCCGACTTGGCGCGCGGATCAAGATCGCTCGCTGGCAGGATGTCACGTATGACAGACCGTTCGATCTGATCACCTGCTTTCATGTTCTTGAGCATTTGCGCGACCCGCTCGGAGCGCTTGTCAGGATGCGGTCGCTGGTGGCCGATGATGGGCATGTCATGCTTGAGGTGCCCGACAGCGAAACTGATGCACGCAAAGGCATCGCAAGCTTCCATCTCGCCCATACCGTCGGCTTCAACGGGGCTAATCTGACGCTTGCCGCAGCTCTTGCCGGGTTTCGTGTCGTTGCGTCCCACTGGTCGACGTCGATTCTGCTGACACCTGGCACGGTGGCGGATCTCGATGCGCTTGCCGAGGATGGCCGCCACCTGACGCGTGCGGGTTATGTCGACCAGTCCCCGTTTAGGCGCTATCTGTCCTATCGGACGCAGCGCTTGTTCGGCGGCCGCTGACATGTCGCTGTGCTGCCCTTGACCAGGTGGCCGAGACAACGGCAAAACGCTCCCGACCAAGTCTTGATCAGGCTGCTACGGCAGCCAAGGAGCCCAGCCCATGGCTGAGACAGCGATAGCAATGCCGGCGGACGATGACCTCGATGGTCTGGAATGCCGGCTTATGGCCGATATCGAGGCCGCGTCTGACGAAGCGGCGATCGAGGCTGTGCGTGTCGCAGCCCTCGGCAAGAAGGGGGCGATTTCCGAGCGGTTAAAGACTCTCGGAAAGATGACACCGGACGAGCGTCAGGTCATGGGGCCGCAGATCAACGGTCTCAAGGACCGCATCGGCGCTGCGATCACGGCCCGCAAGGACGCCCTCGCAGACGCAGCACTTGATGCGCGGCTCGCAGCCGAAACCGTCGATGTCACGCTCCCGGCGCGCACGTCGCCGGCGCAAGAGGGTCGCATCCATCCGGTCAGTCAGGTCATGGACGAATTGACGGCGATCTTCGCCGATATGGGCTTTGCCATCGCGGAAGGTCCGCATATCGAGACCGACGACTACAACTTCACCCGGCTGAACTTCACTGAGGATCATCCCGCGCGCGAAGAACATGACACGTTCTTCCTGCCGGAAAAGTCGGACGGCTCACGGCTTTTGTTACGGACGCATACCTCGCCAGTGCAGATCCGCGCGATGCTCGAACGCACCCCGCCGATCCGGGTGATTGCACCGGGCCGCGTTTTCCGCTGCGACTTTGACCAGACACATACCCCGATGTTCCATCAGGTCGAAGGCCTGGTGATCGACCAACAGGCTCATCTCGGCATGCTGAAATGGGTCCTGGCCGAGTTCTGTAAGGCGTTCTTCGAAGTCGATGACGTCAAGATGCGCTTTCGTGCCTCGCATTTCCCGTTCACCGAACCGTCTATGGAGGTCGATATCCGCTGCCAACGGGTCGGCAACGAACTTCGAATCGGTGAGGGTGATGATTGGCTTGAAATTCTTGGCTGCGGCATGGTGCACCC
>JBCBSK010000053.1:0-20965 GCA_039819185.1 Pseudomonadota bacterium
GATCGGAGACTTGGCATGACGGAGATCGAAACGATGCGCGCGATGGTGCTGACCGGTCATGGCGGGATGGACAAGCTGGTCTACCACTCAAGCTGGATGAAGCCCGAGCCGCTGCAGGGCGAAGTGCTGATCAAGGTCGGCGCCTGCGGGCTGAACAACACCGACGTCAACACCCGTACGGCCTGGTATTCAAAAGGCGTGACCGATGCGACGACGGGTGATGCCTTCGACACGGCCTCCGACGATGACAGCACCTGGGGCGGCGCTGGGGTCACCTTCCCGCGCATTCAGGGTGCCGATGTCTGTGGCACGGTCGAGGCAGTCGGTCCGGGCGCAGATCAGGGCCTCATCGGCCGGCGCGTTCTGATCGACACCTGGCTGAGGGATTGGGACGATCCGCTAAACCTCGATCGTTGCGGCTATTTCGGCAGCGAATGCGATGGTGGTTTTGCCGAGTTCACCAAGATCGACCAGCGCCACGTCCATCCGATCACATCTGACCTGACGGACGCGGAACTCGCGACCTTCGCGACGTCGTCCATCACGGCCGAGAACATGCTAAACCGGGCCGAGGTCGGTGCTGGAGACACGGTGCTGATCCCCGGGGCCTCGGGCGGAGTCGGCTCGGCGCTGATTCAGCTTGCCAAACGCCGCGGCGCGAAGACCGTCGCCATGTGTGGTGCCGACAAGGCCGATCAGGTCCATGCCATTGGTCCGAACGCGGTGCTGCCGCGCGCGCCGGCCGACCTTCGGACCGCGCTCCATGACGCGATCGGCCAGGAGACCGTGACAGTTGTCGCCGATGTGGTGGGTGGTGATCTGTGGCCGCAGATGATCGATGTGGTCGCGCGTGGCGGACGCTACACCTGCGCCGGCGCCATCGCGGGCCCCATCGTCGAGTTCGATCTCAGGACCTTTTACCTGCGCGATCTGACGTTTACCGGCGCGACCATCGTGCCACCCGGCGTGTTCGCCGATCTGGTCGGCTACATCGAACGCGGCGAGATCAAGCCGCTTCTTGCCGCGACCTATCCACTCGAAGACTTGCACAAGGCCCAAGAAGCCTTCATCGCGAAGAAGCATGTCGGCAACATCGTTGTCGTGCCGGACGGATCTGCGGGATGAAGATCACGGCCATCACCGTCTGGCAGATGGATCTGCCACTGACCCATGCCTACACCTTTTCCGGTGGCCGACAGACGGTGACCGCACTCGACACCACCTTCGTGCGTATCGAGACGGATGAAGGCATCACAGGTTGGGGCGAGGGGTGCCCCTGGGGGCCTGCCTATCTTCCGGCTCATGGTGCCGGGATCAGGGCGGCGCTGTCCCTGCTCGCGCCCGCGCTGATCGGCCATGATCCGCGCGCGCTCGATCACGTCAACCGGCTGATGGACATAACGCTGCCGGGTCATTTCTCCGCCAAGTCGCCACTCGACATCGCCTGCTGGGACATTTTTGGTCAGGTCGCCGGTCAGCCGCTGTGGCGCTTGCTCGGCGCGGAGACGCCTGCTCGGGTCGCGCTGAACTCGTCGATCCCCTCGGACACGCCTGACGCGATGGTCGCGGATATCGAGGCTCACCGCGCGCTCGGTTATCGCACCCATTCGGCAAAGCTTGGCGGGTCGGATGCGGATGCCGACATCGCGCGTATGGAGGCTGTGAGCGCGTGCCTGGAGCCTGGCGAACAGGTCACCTTCGACATCAACCGTGCCTGGACGCCCGGCATCGCGATACGCATCCTGAATGCCACAGCCGCGCGCGATTGGGTCGAGCAGCCCTGTGAAACGCTCGACCAATGCGCCCATGTGGCAGCCCGCGTGCCGCAGTCGATCATGCTCGATGAATGTGTCGCGAGCTTTGGTGATCATCTCGAGGCCTGGCGGCGCGGGGCCTGCGAAGGCGTCAAGGTCAAGCCAAACCGGGTCGGCGGGCTGACGCGGGCCAAACGTATCCGCGACTTCGGTGTCGACGTCGGCTGGCAGATGCATATCGAAGATCTCGGCGGCTCGGCCCTGGCGGATACCGCCGCTTTCCACCTCGCTGCCTCGACGCCTGATGAGAACCGTCTCGCGAGTTGGCTTGGTTATGCGCACACGGATGTTGATCCCGTGCCGGGCCAGGGCGTGCGCAATCAGAACGGTGTCTGCACCCTGCCGAACACGCCGGGACTCGGCGTGGTTCCCGATCCAAACCGCCTCGGAGATCCGGTCGCGCGCTACGGAGCAGCGGCATGAAGGTCACCGGGATCACGGTCTGGCAGGTCGCGTTGACGAGCCACGTCACCTATCACATGGCGGCGGGGAAAACCTGCGCCAGTGTCACGACCACGGTCGTCCGACTGGACACCGATTCGGGGCTGTCGGGCTGGGGCGAAGTGTGCCCAATCCCGTTCTACCTGCCGGCCTATGCGGGCGGCGTCGTTCCTGCGATCGGTGAGATGGCCGATCTCATTGTGGGTTGCGATCCCGTCGGCCCGGAAGCGGTCCTAAGCCGGCTCGACGCGCGGCTCAAAGGACATGTCTACGCCAAGTCGGCGCTCGACATCGCGCTGTGGGATCTGACCGGTAAGGCCGCCGGCCTGCCGCTTTATGCCCTGCTCGGCGGCCGGCAGGCGGACGATCTGCCGCTGTATCACTCGATCTCTTGCCTCGCGCCCGATGAGATGGCCCGTATGGCCGCAGATGCCCAGGCGACCGGCATCACCCAGTTCCAGGCTAAGCTCGGCCGCGACGCGGACTGGCGGGCGGATGTCGCGCGACTCGAAGCTGTGCGTGATGCGGTTGGTCCGAGGCCGCTGGTCTATGGCGATTGGAACTGTGGGGCGAGCCGGCTTGAGGCGATTCGCGTTGCCCGGGCCGTGTCTGACCTGGATGTCATGCTCGAACAGCCCTGCGAGACGATTTCCGAATGCGCCGCGGTGAAGACCGCGACGGGGCACGCCATGAAGCTTGATGAGGCCGCCCATGACACTGCCACCCTGCTCGAAGGCCACCGGCTTGGCTGTATGGATGTCGTGGCGCTGAAACTGTCCAAGTTCGGCGGGCTGTCGCGCCTGCGCCGGGCGCGGGATCTCTGCGTCGATCTCGGCGTTTTGATGTGCATCGAGGACACGTGGGGCTCTGACATCGCGATGGCGGCGGCACTCCATCTCGCCGCCGCGACGCCGACCGATAGCGTTCTGAACGCTTGCGATCTGTCGGGCTATGTCGCCCCGCGCTTGGCGCCGGATGCGCCGGTCCGGGCCAATGGCCGCATCGCGCCGCCAGAGGGCTCTGGCCTCGGCGTTACGCCAGACCTCGACGCGCTCGGCACGCCGGTCGCCACGTTTGCCTAACTTGCACCTAACCCGCCGCCTCGGAAGGACAGCCCCATGGACGCCATGACCCGAAACGCAGACCTCTTCCGCTCCGCCGAGCGCACGCTGCCTGGTGCAGGCCTTGGTGGCTATGCGTTGGCCGACGATATCCGCTTCGTCTTCAGCCATGGCGAGGGACCCCGGTTCTGGGATGTCGATGGGCGGGGTTACATCGACTATGTTGGTGGCGCCGGCGCGCTGATCCTCGGCCATTCGCACCCGGCGGTGGTCGAGGCCGCGATCCGCCAGACCGAGCGCGGTATGCACATGTTCGGCGCACTGAATGACCGCGCCGTCGAGCTCGCCGAACGTCTGGTGCGCGACATCCCCTGCGCCGAAAAGATCGCCTATGCGACGACGGGGTCAGAAGCCACCGCTTACGCCATGCGGCTCGCCCGCGCATACACCGGCCGCGACAAGGTGATGAAGTTCGAGGGCGCCTATCACGGCAATCACGATTACGCGCTGGTCTCGACGTTTCCCAAGACAATCGGCAACTATCCTGCGGGCCAGGCGGATACGGGTGGTCAGCCGCAGGCCGTGCGCGACCAGATGCTCATCGGGCCATACAACGATCTCGCAGCTGCGACCGCGCTCGCAGAAGAACATCACGAGGAGTTGGCGGCGATCATCGTCGAGCCGGTGCAGCGTATCATCGAGGGCCAGCCGGAGTTCCTCGCCGGCCTTCGCGCGCTGTGTGATCGTCTTGGGATCGTGCTGATCTTCGACGAGGTGGTCACCGGCTTCCGCCTTGCTTATGGCGGAGCACAAGCCAAGCTCGGCGTCACGCCGGATCTCGCCAGCTTCGGCAAGATCATCGGCGGATCGGGGCCGCTGTCAGTGGTCGCAGGTAAAGCCGAGATCATCGACCTGTCCGATCCGGCCAAGAAAGGCACCGCCGATTACGCCTATTTCAACGGCACCCTGCACGGCAATCCGGTGGCGGCGGCTGCAACGCTCGCAACCCTCGACGAACTCGCCAAGCCCGGCACCTATGAGGCGTTGGACCAGGCCACCGCGCGCCTGTGTTCAGACGCGCAAGCCGTTCTCGACCGGCATGGCGTGCCGGCGATCGCGGCCCATGTCGGCTCGCTGTGGCAGTTCCTGTTCATGGGCGCAGCACCGCGCAATCAGGCCGACATGATGAGGGGCGACAGTGCCGCGATGCGCCGGCTCGACACCGAGATGATGACGCGCGGTCAATATGCGCTGCCGGGCGTCCGCCGCTTCGTGTCCTGCGTTCACACCGATGCGGAGTTCGATGAAACGCTTGAGGCGCTTGAGGCAAGCTGTCAGACGCTCTAACGCCTCGGTCTTTGTTGATCCCGCGCCTGGCTCTGAGCGTCCCAGGCCGCGTAAAACCGTTCTGCATCATCGGCGAAGCTGTCGTCCAGTTCCTGGCACGCCAGAATGCGATCGATGCGAAAGTGGCGGATGTCACGCCGCAACTGACACCAGGCAACGAGAACCGCCGCTTGGACGTGGTAGACCATGCCGAGCGGACACACGATCCGTACCGTCTCGTCACCGGCCCCGTCGCGATAGGAAAGTGCGAGCTTGCGTGTATCGCGGATCGCGGCACGCAGGCGGCTCGGATCGACTTGGTCTGGCTCCGGCGCACCCCAGGACGAGACATGCAGCGCGGGCGCGATACTTCGGAGAGCCTCGATCTTCATCGCGATGCGCTCAGCTGCGCGTTTCAGGCCGACATCGCCGGTGCGCGATAGAAGGCCCAATCCGACCACGATCGCTTCCAGCTCGTCTGTATCGAAGTTCAGCGGTGGCAGATCGTATCCCGACCGCATGACGTAGCCGATGCCTGCTTCGCCCTCGATCGGTGTGCGCATGGCCTGAAGCGCTGCGATGTCGCGATAAATCGTGCGAGACGACACTTCGAGCCTGACGGCTAAGCGGTCGGCGGTTACCGGTTTCGCCTCGCTGCGCAGGATCTGGATGATCTCAAACAATCGATCTGCGCGGCGCATCGGTTTCCCTTCTTTCAGTCAGCAATGTCGCGGTCGGTGCGTTGTGCCGCAACACTCCTGACAACATGGTGTCAGGAGGCTGATGCTATCGCCGCGTCCATCCGATGCCCAAGCAGGACATTAGCAATGAGCGCGCGGCCAGCCGAGACGGACGTCTTCCTGGCCGAGCGGCGCACGGGCGTCATCCTCATGCTGATTTCGGCAGTTGCCTTCAGCACAGCCGGGCTTTTCACCAAGGGCGTCAGCGCCGATGGCTGGTCGGTGATCTTCTGGCGCGGTGTCTTCGCGGCGCTGTTTCTCGGCTTGCTGATGGCGTGGCGCGGCGGCGTGTGGCGCGATCTCAAGCGCTTGGGCAGGGCCGGATGGGCCGTCGGCATCATCGGTGCGATCAGCACGGCCGCCTTCCTGCATGCCTTCAAACTGACGACGATCGCCAATGTCGCGCTGATCTATGCGACGGCGCCATTCCTGGCAGCTGCGATTGCCTGGATGTGGTTTTCCGAATGGCCAGGCAGGCTGGTGATGATCGCCAGCGGCGTCGCCCTTGTCGGCGTTGTGATCATCGTCGCGGGCTCGTTCGGAGGTCTCAATCTGCGCGGCGACCTGCTAGCGCTTGTGATGGCTTTTGGTATGGCGTTGTGGATCGTATTGTTCCGCCGCTATCCAGCGATCCCCGTCTTCGCCGCCATCCTGGTCAAGACGGTGTTGATCTTGCCTATCGCGGGCATGATCGGTGAGCCCTTTACCACGCCGCTGCCAGATATTCTGATGATGGCCGCCTTCGGCCTCGTCTTCGCGGTTGCCGCCGTGGCGATGAGCGAGGCGGCACGACGGCTACCGGCCTCCGAGGCAGCGCTCATCAGCGCCCTCGAGACGCCGCTCGCACTCATCTGGGCCGTCCTGCTGTTGAGTGAGGTGCCAACGGCGCCGGTGATGATCGGCGGCGCGATCATCCTCGCCGCCATCGTCGGATCACAACTCGCCGAGCGTGCACCGAGGATAGCCCGCAGCCACGACTGACCGGGCGTCTGCACGCTTTTCCACGTCAACAAAGGGACGGGTCACGATCACTTGAAGTGAGAGTGGGTCTGCGGCGGCAACACTGTCGCCTTTTTGCAAATCGTTCGCAATAGCATTGACAGTTGCAAATCGTTCGCAATATCATTCTAATGAGATCGACCAGGGAGTTCCAGTTATGATCAGTCGCCGGCGGATGATGAAGGCAACCGGATTTTGCCTTGCCGTTGCGGGTGTGATGGGGTTTGCGGCGGCTGCGACAACGTCCACAACCTCAGCAATCGAGGCTCCACTGTCGGTTGTCGCGACCACCGGCATGATCGCCGATACCGCGCGCGAAGTTGGTCGCGATCTGGTCGACGTTCGGGCTTTGATGGGGCCGGGCATCGACCCACATGCCTATCGCCAGACACGGACCGACATTGTTGCGCTCACCGAGGCGGACCTCGTTCTCTGGAACGGGCTCTATCTTGAAGCGCAGATGGAAGAGTTCCTGCTCGAACTCGGCACGCAGAGCCCGGTGGTCGCAATTGCCGAAGCGCTTCCCGAGAACCTCCTCATCGGCCATGACGATTATGACGACCGGTTCGATCCGCATATCTGGATGAACCCAAACCTCTGGTCCCGGGCCGTGATCGCCGTCCGCGATGCGCTGATCAATGTCGCACCGGAGCATGAGGAGGCCTTCCGTGCCAATGCCGAGGCCCATTTGGCCGAGGTCACCGAACTGGCCAATTACACAACACAGGTCTTGTCCTCGGTTCCGGCTGAAAGCCGGGTACTGCTCTCGGCTCACGACGCGTTCAACTATTTCGGCTCGGCCTATGGTTTCGAGGTGCTCGGCATTCAGGGCATTTCGACCGAAAGCGAGGCGGGCCTGAACCGGATCGCCGAATTGGTCGACATGCTTGTTGAACGCGACATTCGCGCCGTCTTCGTTGAATCCTCAGTCTCTGATCGCAATATCCGCGCCTTGATCGAAGGAGCTGCGGCGCGTGGCCATGAGGTCACGATCGGCGGCGAGCTCTTCTCCGACGCGATGGGTGAAGCCGGCACCTATGAAGGCACCTATGTCGGCATGATCGACCACAACGCGACCGTGATCAGCCGCGCGCTCGGCGGTGATGCGCCTGAAGGCGGCATGTCTGATCGCCTCACAACAGCAAGCTGAGGACCGCCACATGTCTCCCGCAGCCGCCCTCGAACTTGCCACTGCCAATGGCATCGCCAACCGATCCGAGACGGTTGTGGATACCGCCCTGTCAGTCCGCGAGCTAACCGTCTCCTACGGCGAGAAACCCGCAGTATTCTCGGTCGATGTGACAGTGCCGGACAGCACCCTGACTGCTGTGATCGGGCCGAACGGAGCCGGCAAGTCGACTCTGCTTAAGGCCGTACTCGGCATCGTGCCGACATTATCGGGCGAGGTACGCGTCTTCGGCCAACCCTTTGCCAAGGCGCGTCATCGTGTCGCCTATGTGCCGCAGCGGGCGTCGGTCGACTGGGACTTCCCGACCCGCGTGCTTGATGTCGTGATGATGGGGCTCTATCGCGAGCTTGGCCTGTTGCGGCTGATCACAGGGCACCATCGCCAGACAGCGCTTGAGTGTCTCGATCGGGTCGGCATGGCGGATTTTGCCGGCCGCCAGATCGGCCAGCTGTCGGGCGGTCAGCAGCAGCGGGTGTTTCTTGCGCGCGCTCTGGCTCAAAACGCAGACCTCTATCTGCTCGATGAGCCCTTCGCCGGCGTTGATGCCGCGACGGAAAAAGCGATCATCGAGGTGCTCAAGGACCTCCGTGCAGAGGGACGGGCCGTCGTCGCAGTCCATCATGACCTTGCGACAGTGGCCGATTATTTTGAGCGTGTTCTCTTGATCAATGTCCGTAAGATCGCCGAAGGCCCGGTATCCGAGGCGTTCACCTCTGAAACGCTGCAAGCGACCTATGGCGGCCGGCTGGCAACTGCGCATATCGACCAGCTGAGACTGCCGGCTGCGTGAGCACCATGCTGGCCGGCTTCATCGAAGCGCTGTTCCTTCAGTCTGGCTACAATGCAGCACTGGTCGCGATCGGCGCCGGACTGCTGGGTATCGCCGCCGGTGCGGGCGGCACCTTTCTGTTCCTGCGCAAGCGCGCGCTCGTTTCCGATGCCGTCGCCCATGCGACCCTGCCCGGCATCGGGCTCGCCTTTATCATCATGGTTTTGCTCGGTGGCGATGGCCGCAATCTTACAGGCCTGCTGATCGGCTCTGCCATCACCGCCGCAATCGGGCTTTACCTGATTGACTGGATAGTGCGCCGCACGCGGCTGGCCGAGGACGCAGCGATCGGCGCGATCCTGTCGGTTTTCTTCGGCTTGGGCATCGTCATTCTCACGGTCATTCAGACTATGAACCGCGGCCGCCAGGCAGGACTTGAAAGCTTTCTCCTCGGTTCCACTGCAGGCATGTTGTTTCAGGACGCAGTCATCATCGCGGCCGGTGGTGCGTTGGCAGTCACACTGGTGATCGTGTTGCGCCGGCCAATGACGACGGTCGCCTTCGATCCCGACTATGCCGCTGCTTCTGGCCTCAATGTCCGGGCACTCGATCTCGCCATGATGGGCCTCGTCATGGCCGTTACGGTAATCGGGCTCAAAGTGGTCGGCCTAATCCTGATCGTGGCCATGCTGATCATCCCAGCTGTCACCGCGCGCTTCTGGACGGATCGTACCGAAAGGGTCGTCATCATCGCGGGCGTTCTTGGCGGGGTTGCCGGCTATATCGGAGCAGCGCTGTCGGCCTCCGCACCAGCGCTCCCGACTGGTCCGATCATTGTCTTAGTCTCGTTTGCGATCTTCACGGTCTCGCTTCTGTTCGCACCGCATCGCGGTGTGCTGGCGGCCCTGCTCACCCACCGCCGGTTCCAGGTCCGGGTGCATCATCGCCAAGGGTTGTTGGCGCTTGCCCGTAACGAACCGATCCATGATCCAATGACGCTTGAGGTCTTGCGTCGGGAAGGGTTGATCCGAAAGGATCGTGTCGCGACGGACGCCGGCAAGGCACAGGCGGCAAAAGCGCTGCGCGACGAAAAGCGCTGGGAGATCGCCCGCCAGATCCATCAGGACGAAGCCGTGTCCGACCGCTATGACGGTTTGACGCCAATCGAGGACGTGCTGACGCGCGACGAGATCGACGATATCGATCGGCGCATCGGCCCACCGGTCGTTGTGGAAAGCGCTGGCTGATGTCAAACGCCTTTGTGCAATTGTCGCTGACACCAATCCTGATCGGCATTCTCGCATCCATCGCCTGTGCCCTGCCCGGCAATTTCTTGATTCTCAGACGCCAGGCGCTGATCGGCGATGCGATCAGCCACGTGGTGCTCCCGGGGATCGTGGTTGCGTTTCTGATCACCGGCACGGTGACCAGCATTCCGATGCTTCTTGGGGCTGCAGGCGCTGCGATCATCGCGATCATTCTGATCGAAGCGATCAAGCGGCTCGGCCGGATCGAGCCAGGGGCTGCGATGGGCGTTGTGTTCACGGCGATGTTCGCGGGCGGCGTTTTGTTGCTCGAACAAAGCGATACGAGCGGCGTCCATCTCGACGTTGAGCATGCGCTGATGGGTAATCTCGAAAGCCTGATCTGGTTTCAGGCAGAGGGCTGGCATTCGCTGATCGATCCTGCGGCGCTTGCGGCCCTGCCGGTGGAGCTTGTGCGGATCGCGGTCGTCTGCGCGTTCGTTCTTACGCTAACTGTTCTGTTCTGGCGGCCGCTCAAGCTCTCCACATTTGACGAAGGATTCGCCAGCGCGGTTGGGATTCCGACGGGGCTGCTGAGCTTTGGCTTGATTGTAATGGCGGCGGTCGCGGCGGTCGCGGCCTTCGACGCGGTCGGCTCGATCATTGTCATTGCGATGTTCATCTGCCCGCCGGCGGCGGCGCGGCTGATGACCAATCGTCTTGAACACCAGATCCTCTGGAGCGTTGCGTTCGCAACGCTGTCAGCGGTATTTGGCTATGTCTTCGCGGGCTATGGTCCGCTGTGGTTTGGCGCTGACAATGCCGTGAGCGCCGCCGGCATGATCGCCACCGTGTCAGGTGCTATTCTGGCACTTGCCTGTCTGTTTGGCCCGCACCGCACGCGCCTAGGTATGCCCAAAGGGGTCGACGAGTAGGCGCCTACAACCCCAGCGCGGCGCGGCGTTCTGCGGCAAAGGCCTGCACCAAGCGGTCTGCGATCAGCGCGAGAAGCGCCATGGCCGCGCCTGACGCGACCCCCAAGCCGACATCAGCGGACCCAAGCGCGATGTAAATCGACTGGCCGAGGCCCGTGGTGCCAATCAATGCCGCAATCACCAACATGGCGAAGGCGTAGAGGATCGTCTGGTTCAGTCCGAGCAGGATGGTCGGGGCCGCATAGGGCGCGCGCACCTGGACAAGCGTCTGCCACGGCGTGCAGCCCGACGACTGCGCAGCCTCGATCAGCTCGACCGGCGTCGTCACCAGGCCATGGCGGGTGTAGCGGATCATCGGCACGATGGCGTAGGCGCAGATCGCCAGGAAGGCCGAGAACTCGCCGATCTGGAATACCATCAGCACCGGGATCAGGAACACAAACAGCGGAATGGTTTGCAGCGTGTCGCAGATCGGCCTGAGAACAGTCCAGGCGAGCGGACTGACGGCGGCAAGAAGTCCCAAACCCCCGCCGGCCAACGCGCAGGCGATGACAGCCGCACCGCACAGATAGATCGACAGCATGGCCCGGTCCCACAACCCAGCCAGCAGGATCGACAAAAGCGCGAGCGTCACGAACGCGGCCAGCCCGGTCCCCCCGACGCGCCAGGCAATCGCTGCGATGGTCAGGATGACAACCGGCCAGGGAAGTTCGGTCAAGCCGAAATGGATGACCGTCGTGAAGCCGACCACAGCCACGCCGCCGATAACGGCTCCCCGCAATGCCAGCATCCCACCAAGAGCAAAGGCCACCGCAAACAGTCCAACCGACATGGCCGTGGTCCATGAGAAACCCCAGGTAAAGGGCAGGACCGCATCGTCGAGACCGATCTTCAGCGGCAGAAAGATATAGAACATCGCGGTATTCTTGACCGCGTCGAGCATAGCCCCGTTGGCGGCGGTGAAAGCGCTCAAGCTTTGGTCGACCGCTTCGGCCGCGGGCTGCAACAGGCTGATGCTTGCGGCAGACGGCAACAGCCCCAACCAGATCACCGCCAAGCCGAGTGCGCCTCCGCAAAGCGCAATTCCCAGCGCAATGCGTGCCGCCCCTCGATGATCGGTGTTGGCAAGCGAGGCACTAAGCCGATCGATGACGATCGCAAAGACAACGATGACAAGCCCAGCCAGAAGCGCCTGGCCGAAATCGGCCTTGCGCATGGTCAGCAGCACTTCCCAGCCGATGTCGTCGAACCCGCCGATGACCGCAGCGATGATCACCATGGAGAGAGCTGCCATGATGCATTGGTTTACGCCAACCAGGATCTGCGGACTGGCGGCGGGCAGTTCGACCAGAACCAGCCGCTGCAAACGCGTCGTGCCGGCCATGGCGGCCGCCTCGCGGATTTCGGCATCGACCCGCTCCAAGCCGAGCAGCGTGTTGCGCGCCATGGGCGGGGCGGCATAGATCGCGGACGCGATCAGACCTATGACAGGGCCGAAGCCGAACAACAGAAGCAGTGGTGTCAGATAGGCAAAGGTCGGCACGGTCTGCATAATGTCGAGCGCCACTTCGACCACTTGCCGTACAGCCTTGACCTCATAGGCCAAAATCCCGGTCAGGAGGCCGATCGATAGTGCCAGCGGCACAGAGATCACCACGAGGCCGAGCGTGTTCATGCTCTGGACCCAATAGCCCGACGCCAGAATGAAACAGAGTGCCACGGCCGTCATCACCGCCATGCGCGTTCCGCCAACCCAGAAGGCGAGCCCGATGAACGCTGCGGCAACGACGGGCCAAGGCGTTTGCGTCAGAAGCGCATTGGCCCAGGCCATCGGGAAGCCGAGCAACCAGGACACGCCGCGCGCGGCCGGTCGAATGACCTCGATGAACGCTTCAAGACCAAACCCGATCCATTGGGTTGCTGGCAACGTCCAGCCATCGGGCCAAGCGCCAAGCCATGGCAGAGCGCCAACGGCGAGAAAAACCAGGCAGGCGAAGGCCAACACACCGAGCGCCGTTCGGTCGCCGGCCGTCAGGTCTGGCAGCGACATGCCACGATCAGGGAGAGTGGATGTCATCGCCATGGCGGATCAACCCGCGCGTTGTTGGTCGGCCGCACTGTCTTGCTCGGCTGCATCACCGATGGCGCGTGCCAGTTGCTCCGTCGTGATCGTCCCGACCACCTGACCATCGCCATCGGTCACCGGAAGACTGTGGCCAACGCGCTGCATCGCACAGGCCGTCAGCGCAGCTTCAAGTGTCATGGATGCCGCCAATGGCGGACCCGTTTCATCTGTCGGCAGCGGCCGGCCATTCAGCGGCGTTATCAAGCCTTCGAGTGTCATCATCTTGCCGCGCGGAATATCGCGGGCGAATTCGGCGACATAGGCGTCTGCCGGCGATAGTACGATATCGGCTGCGGTGCCGATCTGGACGATCTCGCCATCGCGCATGATGGCGATCCGGTCGGCAAGCTTCAGCGCCTCACCGATGTCATGAGTAATGAAGACGATCGACTTATGCAGGCTCGATTGCAAGGACAGGAACTCGTCCTGCAACTGCCGGCGGATCAGCGGATCGAGCGCAGAAAACGGCTCGTCGAGGAACCAGATATCGGGATTGACCGCAAGGCTGCGAGCGATGCCGACGCGCTGGCGCTGCCCACCGGACAATTGCCGCGGATAGGCATCCTCACGGCCCGCCAGTCCGACAAGTTCGATCACTTCCTGGGCGCGGGCCTGTCGGTCCTTGGCCGCAACGCCTTGAATCTTGAGCGGGAACGCGACATTGCCGGCCACCGACATATGCGGAAACAGCCCGAAATGCTGAAACACCATGCCCATCTTGCGCCGGCGCAGGTCGATCAGCTCTTGATTGGAGGCCGTAAGAATGTCGAAGCCGGAAATCAGCACCGAGCCCGCCGTCGGGTCGATCAGCCGCGACAAGCAGCGGATCACCGTTGACTTGCCGGATCCCGACAGCCCCATGATGACGAAGAGTTCGCCGGCTTTGACGTCGAAGGAGACGTTGCGGACAGCCGGAATCAAATCCTTGTCGGCAAGCTCTGCGGCGATATCGGCAGGAGTGGTGTCGGAGTGTTCCGTGCGCGCGGCCTCGAAGCTTTTGCGCGCATGGGTGCCGAACACCATCCACAGATCCGAGCAGGAAATCGCTGGCGCTGTGGATGGGGTCAGTCGTTCGGCACCCGTTTGGTCAGCCATGGCAGGTGCCGTGGTCAGTTGACGGCCGCCTCGACGATCGGCCCCCAGATATCTTCATTGGCCTCGACCCATTCGGCTGCGACCTCTTCGACGCTGCGGCCATCGACATCGACGGCGCCCATAAGCGGCTGCTGTTGTTCGGTCGTCAGGGTGTACCCTTCGAGGATTTCATAAGCTGCGGGCCATGTCTCGGCAAATCCAGACCAGGCGGCCTTGAAGATGCGGGTCGGGATGAAATCGCAATCGGCGACCGCGTTCGGGTTCGTCCCCCAGCTTGGGTCCTCATAGCAGGCGTCTTCGCCTTCCGGCAGGGCGACGAACTCGACGTCATAGGCCGACATCGCCCAATGCGGTTGCCAGAAGACGATCAGAAGCGGACTTTGCCGCTCGGTCGACGCGCGCAGTTCGGCAATCAGCGCACCTTCCGAACCTGCCGGAACCGCCTTGAACGGCAGCTCAAGCCCTGCGATGCGATCGGCACCCGGCGTGCCCCAGTCGGCCGGATAGTCAACGAGGCGACCCTCGGGCAGCGTTTCGGCAGTGGCAAATTCGGCCGCGCACTCTTTCAGCGCTTCCCAATCGGGCAGGCCCGGGCAGATCTCCGCGACATGGGCGGGATAGGCAAAGCCTTCCTTGGCATCGAGGCCGAGATCGGAAATCTCGACGACGTGACCCGCGTCGCGCTCTTCGCCGAACTGGTCGGAGACGTTCGACGTCCAGATTTCAAGGGCGGCATGAAGCTCGCCCTCGCCCATCGCCTGATACATGTTGAAGTAGCCGGCAGTGACGTATTCGACCTCGTAGCCAGCGCGCGTCAGGATTTCACCGGCGATATGGGTTGTGACGTGCTGGCCCGTCCATTCGTTGATCGCGAGCTTGATGGGCTGGTCCGTGGCACCGAGCTCTGCGGCCATCGCAGTGCCTGCGGCCAGCGTCAGGGCGAGTGCGGAAACGGTGGTTCTGATCATCATGGTCCTCCCACTGTGGTGCGGCCGGCGGTCTGGCCGCAGCTGTTTGACGTCGTGCGCGCAGTGCCCGGAGGACGCAGTGTTGCATCACTGACGGACGTGCGTTCTTTGGGCGCGTTTCCCCTTTTTCGCGCGCCTCTTGAGATCATGGTTACACAGGCCGCTGTGATGACCTATACTTTTTCGTCTTCTACCTGACTCCCAGCGTCATCAAGAGGTGCCCATGGCGGATCGCGAGCAGGTGGCGTTGTCGATTTTTCTCGTGGTCACGCCGCGATTCAATCTGGCAGCGACCATGGTGTTTCTCGACCCTCTGCGGATCGCGAACTATCTCAACGGCCGTCCGCTTTATGAATGGTCGGTTCTGTCCGTCGCGGGCGGCTTGATTGAAAGTTCAAACGGGCTGGCATTGCCGACCGGCGCGCTGTCGTCCGTGTCCGACACCCCCGACATCGCGCTGGTCTCGTCGAGTTGGACGCCAGAAGCCAACTTCGGACCGCCCCTTGACGCCCAGCTTCGGCGCTGGGCACGCTTTGGGGCAGCGCTTGGCGGGATCGACACCGGCGCCTTCATCCTCGCCGAGGCGGGACTGTTGTCGGGGCGGAGGGCGACCGTGCACTACGAACACCTCGATGCCTTTGCCGAACTCTATGCAGATGTCGAGGCGAGCGAAGATCTCTACACCTTCGACGACGATCGGCTGACGAGTTGTGGTGGGGCGGCGAGCGCTGACCTTGCGCTTCAGCTGGTTCGCGCGACACATGGCGAGGCGCTCGCCAATGCCACGGCGCGCTATTTCTTCCACAACAAGCTCAGGGCCGTCGGCACGCGGCAGAACCCGGATATCAGTGAGCCCGTGGGAGCGACCGCGCCGTCCAAGCTGCGCGCGGCGATCAAGATCATGGAGCGCCATCTCGAGGAGCCGACACCAATTCCGGAGATCGCCGCCGAAGTCGGACTGTCGCAGCGCCAGCTCGAGCGCTTGTTCACGCTCTATGTTTGCAAATCGCCACTGCAATACTATCGCGACATCAGGCTCGACCGGGCGCGCGGGCTGATCACCCAAACCGAGATGCCGGTCTGGGAGGTGGCACTGGCCTGCGGGTTTTCGAGCCCCGAGCACTTCTCGCGTGCCTACCGCGCACGCTTTGGCCTGCCGCCGCGCACCGACCGGATCGAGGGCCGGGTGCCATTCGAGTTCCGCGCCTGGCCAATGCACGCGCTCGGAGACCGTCGCCCATGACAACGCTTGCCCAACTTGGGAGCGTCCGCGGCCTCCCGATCGTCATGGCTGTTATCGCCGCAGGTCTATGGGGCGTTTGGTGGCTGCCGATACGGTTTCTCGAAGGGGTTGGTCTGGTTGGTGTTTGGGCCGGGCTGTCTATGAACTTGGGCGCCCTGCCGATCCTGGCTTTGGCCGTGATGTTGGTGCGGTCAAACGACCGCCTGACCCGGCAAGCCATTGCCGGCGCGGCGCTGGTTGGCCTGGCCATAACCTTCTACGCCTCGGCTCTGACCTTCACCGATGTCGTTCGGGCGGTGTTGTTGTTTTATCTCGCGCCCGCCTGGAGCACGGCGATCGAGTGTCTGTTCCTCGGCCGGCGCTGGACATGGCGGTCAACGCTCGCGCTCGGCCTGTCGCTTGCCGGTGTCATCGTCATGTTCCGCGGCGACATTTCAATCGCAGCACTTAACGTCGGGGACATGATGGCATTGGCCTCGGGCTTGTCCTGGGCGGTGGGCGCGGCGCTCGTTTTCACCGCACCTCCCGCCGATGCCCGCCACCTGGGGCTGGTCACCTGCCTCTCGGCAATCGTCGTGGGCAGCGGTCTTCTCCTCATCGCCGGGGATGCAGCGGGCGGGCTGGTGCCCGACCTCGAAGCCTTGCGGGTTGCAGGGCTCTCGCTTGCGTCCGGCCTTGTCTATCTCGCCCCAATCATCGTCTTCACGCTGTGGGCTGCGCGCAATTTGCCACCGGCTCTGTTCAGCTTCCTGCTGACCGCCGAGATCATCTCAGGCGTTGTGTCGAGCGCGATCTTTCTTGACGAGCGTTTCGGGTGGCCGGAGGCGATTGGTGCGGTGCTGGTCTGCTCCGGCGCGGTCGTCGAAGCCATCACGAACTCGACCGGAAAGCCGAACGAGCGGCCGGACAAGGTGGAACCAATTCCGTCAGATTGACGGCGAATGACGCTAACCGCCGGGACGCCCGAAACTTGATCCTTTCAAATGTGGATCGGGTGAAACGCCCGGCCATTGGGAGGACGCTGCGACATGCCTGCAGCACGGCCGAATATCGTTTTGATTATGGCGGATCAATTGGCACCGCAGTTCACCGGCGCCTATGGCCATCCGCTTGTTCAGACGCCGCACATGGATGCGCTGGCAGCGCGCGGCGCGCGCTTCGATGCCGCCTACTGCAATGCGCCGCTCTGCGCTCCATCGCGGTTTTCCTTCATGTCGGGCCAATTGGTCACCCGCATCGCGGCCTATGACAACGCGTCTGAGTTTCCCGCCGCGGTCCCGACATTTGCGCATTATCTGCGTGCCGCCGGCTACCGCACCTGTCTGACCGGCAAGATGCACTTCGTCGGTCCCGATCAGATGCACGGCTTCGAGGAGCGGCTGACGACCGACATCTATCCCGCCGACTATGCCTGGACGCCGGACTGGGAACTGCCCGACGAGCGCATCGACAAGTGGTACCACAATATGGACTCGGTCCGTGAGGCGGGCGTCGCGGCGACCACCTTCCAGATCGACTATGACGAGGAGGTTGGCTTCACGGCCAAGCGGCGGATCTTCGACTATGCCAAGGACGGGGTCGCGCCGTTCTGCACGGTCGTGAGCTTCATCCACCCGCACGATCCGTATGTCGCGCGGCCGGAATTCTGGAACCTCTACGATCACGATAAGATCGACATGCCCGGCGCGCCGCCGGCGCTCGATCCGCATTCCAAGCGCGTCATGACAGGCATCGAGGCGGATGTGGTCGCGGTGACGGATGACGAGGTGCGCAATGCGCGCCACGCTTACTACGCCAACACATCTTATTTCGATTCCAAGGTCGGCGAGATCGTCCAGACGCTAGAGGAGGCCCAGTGCCTTGACGATACGATCGTGATCGTGACGGCCGACCATGGTGACATGCTCGGCGAGCGCGGGCTCTGGTACAAGATGACCTTTTTCGAGCAGTCTGCCCGCGTGCCACTGATCATGGCCGGGCCGGGCGTCGCCAACCGCACCGTTGGCACGGCGTGTTCGTTGGTCGATCTCCTGCCGACCTTCCTCGATATCTCAGGACGTTCGCCGACGCTTGGCATGCCGATCGATGGCCGCTCGCTGTGGCCGGTCGCGACGGGCAGTCAGGACACTGGCGATGAGGCGATCGGCGAATACTGCGCGGAATGCGCCTCGCATCCGGTGTTCATGATCCGGCGCGGGCAGTTCAAATACATCCATTGCGACGTCGATCCACCGCAGCTCTACGATCTGGACGTTGACCCGAACGAGTTGATCAATCTCGCCAACGATCCCGCGCATGCCGAGACGGCCGACGCCCTCGCCGCCGAAGTTGCCGCGCGCTGGGACAGCGCCAAGATCCGCTCCGACGTCATCGCGACCCAGAGACAGCGCCGCGCAGTCCATGCCGCCATGGAAGCAGGCCAACTGACAAGCTGGGACTATCAGCCAAAGCGCGACGCGGCGCAGGAATTTGTCCGCAATCACATGGACTGGACGGTTCAGGCCGCTCGGACCCGTTTTCCACCCTTGCCCGATGAGGGGACACGATCATGACCATCGCGTTGAACCAGTCAGAGCTTCAGGCCATTTCGGCAGGCTATGACCCCAACCCCGCCCGTTCGCTGTCACTCCTCGCCGAGGCCTATACCGCGCCGCGCTGGTTCGATGTCGAGCGCGAAGCGATTTTCGCCCGCACCTGGCAATGGGTCTGCCATGTCGAGAAGCTGCGCGACCCAGGCGCATACGTCACCGCTGAGATTGCGGGCCGGCCGATCCTGATCGTCCGCGACCGGGAGGATGCGCTCAGAGCCTTCTACAATGTCTGCAAGCACCGGGCGCACGAATTGCTGCGCGGCGAGGGGCAGACCACGAAGATCATGTGCCCCTATCACGCCTGGACCTACGACCTGACAGGTCAGCTTCGCCGGGCACCGGAGACCGAGAACCTCGTTGATTTCGACGTCAGCGAGGTCTGTCTCGATCCGGTTCAGGTCGAGGAATTTTGCGGCTTCATCTATGTCAATCTCGACCCTCAAGCGGCGCCGCTCGCGCAACAGTCGGGCGATCTGGCGCGTGAAATCCTGCACTGGGCGCCGGACGTCGCCGACCTGACCTTTGGCCATCGGCTGACTTACGATATCCAGTCGAACTGGAAGAATGTCGTCGACAACTTCCTCGAATGCTACCACTGCCCGACGGCGCATAAGGACTTCTGCACGCTCGTTGACATGGACACCTATAAGGTGACCACCCACGGCATCTATTCGAGCCACATGGCGGACGCAGGCACCGGGTCGAACTCCGCCTATTCGGTGGCCGATGCGACCGTGAAGACCCATGCGGTCTGGTGGCTTTGGCCGAACACCTGCCTGATGCGCTATCCGGGCCGCAGTTCGATGATCGTCCTCAACATCATTCCCGCGGGGCCGGAGCGGACGCTCGAAACCTACGATTTCTATCTCGAGACGCCCCAGCCGAACGACGCGGAGGTCGAAGCCATCCGCTATCTCGACGAGGTGCTTCAGGCCGAGGACATCGCGATCGTCGAAAGTGTTCAGCGCGGCATGCGCACGCCCGCTTTCAATCAGGGCCGCATCGTCCACGACCCGGATGGTTCGGGCAAAAGTGAGCACGCGGTGCATCACTTTCATGGCTTGGTTTTGGATGCGTATGGAAAGGCTGCGGCGTGACCGGACGCCTCGAAGGAAAGACCGCCTTCGTTACCGGCGGAACCGGCGGGATCGGGCATGCGATCTGTGCGCGGTTCGTCAAGGAAGGGGCGGTGGTGATCGCCGCCGATCTGACGGACCGTGATGTTCCAGAGGGCACGTTCTTCCGCTTCTACGATGTGACCAGCGAGCGCGCCGTCAAGACGACGTTCAGTGATATCGCCAAGGACTGGGAGCGGCTCGATGTTCTCGTCAATGCTGCGGGCATCGAGATTGAAAAAACGATCGAGGACACAAGTCTCGATGATTGGAACAAGATCTTCGCGGTCAATGTGACCGGCACCTTCCTGACCTCGAAACACGCATTGCCCTTGCTGCGTAAGTCCCCCGCCGCGTCGATCGTCAATTTCGGCTCCTATGACGGCTTCATCGCCGATCCCGGCCTCGCCGCCTATTGCGCAACCAAGGGCGCGGTGCATGCGCTGACCCGAGCCATGGCCTGCGATCACGGGCCCGAGGGTATCCGCGTCAATGCTGTTTGTCCGGGCTATGTCGACACGCCCATGCTGCAGAGCTTCTTCACCGGCGATGGCTCCGGCGGGGGCGGCAGATCCATCGCCGAGCTTCAACAGGCGGTGCGCGACGTTCACCCGACGCGAACCTATGGCACGCCCGACGACATCGCCAATCTGGTGTTATGGCTGGCATCCGACGAAGCCCGTTACGCCTCGGGCCAACTCTGGGTTATGGATGGTGGGCTGACCGCCCAGGTTCAGCAGATGAAACTCTGAGCGTCCGGGGAGCCCTGCCATGTCCAAGCCCGTCATCATCACTTGCGCTGTCACCGGCGGGATCCACACACCGTCCATGTCGCCGCATCTGCCGATCACGCCGCAGGAGATTGCCCGCGCATCAATCGACGCGGCTGATGCCGGCGCCTCGATCATCCATCTCCATGCGCGCAATCCCGAGGATGGCCGTCCGGACCACCGACCGGAAACCTTCATGCAGTTCCTGCCGGTCATCAAGCAGTCGACCGATGCGGTCATCAATGTGTCGACCGGCGGCGGACTTGGCATGACCATGGATCAACGGCTAGCCGGCGCGATGGGGGCAAGCGCCGAGATGGCATCGCTCAACATGGGCTCGATGAATTTTGGCATCTTCCCGCTCTTGGAGAAGTTCGACACCTGGAAGCACGATTGGGAGCCCGAATTCCTTGGCATGACCAAGGACTTCATCTTCCCCAACACGTTTGCGACGATCGAATATGCGCTGAAGGAACTCGGCGAAGGGCATGGCACCAAGTTCGAGTTCGAGTGCTATGATCTCAGCCATCTCGACAAACC
>JBCBSK010000054.1:0-20530 GCA_039819185.1 Pseudomonadota bacterium
CGGACAGCTTGGTGACGTCGATCGTCTCGGCGCGGCTCAGCTTGTCCTCGAGCTCGTTGATGCGTGCTTCGTTTAGGCCCTGGGCTTCCTTGGCCGCGTGGTATTCGGCGTTCTCCGACAAGTCACCATGGGCGCGCGCTTCGGCGATCGCCTCGATGATATGTGGGCGATCGACGCTCTTGCGCTGCTTCAACTCAGCTTCGAGGGCGGCGTGGCCCTCAAGGGTCATCGGAATGCGTTCCATGCTCATGACACCTCAGTATGTGATCATTCGGGGGTTCGAACAACGCCCATCTTGGATGCCAGCAACATGCCGGCCGATATGCGTGGCTCGCGAAATGGGTTGGCAGTCGGTCCCCTGAGTAAATGTCTCAGGCGGCATCCGCCGCATCGGCGGCGATATAGTGCTGCAAAGGCGCTATGGCGAGAGGGCCCCGCGATAGGGCTTCAATAGCCTGAACGGCAGACAAAGCGCCTGCAACGGTGGTATAATAGGGGACTTTCTGGATCAAGACCGCGCGGCGCAAGGACAGGCTATCGGCCAGCGCCTGGGCGCCTTCGGTGGTGTTGATGACGAGATCGACCTGGCCGTTCTGGATCGCGTCCACGATGTGTGGGCGGCCTTCCAGCACCTTGTTGATCTTGGTCGAGGCCACCTCGTTGGCCTCAAGATAGCGCTGGGTACCGCCGGTGGCGACGATTTTGAATCCGACCTCGATCAGCGTGCGGATCGCTGGCAAGATCTTGTCCTTGTCGGTGTCGCGCACCGAGATGAAGGCCGTGCCGGAGATCGGCAGCATGGTGCCGCCGCCAAGCTGGCTCTTGGCAAAGGCGGTTGCGTAATCCCGGTCGAGCCCCATGACTTCACCCGTTGAGCGCATCTCCGGGCCCAGCACCGTGTCGACGCCGGGGAAACGGGCAAATGGGAACACGGCTTCCTTCACCGCAACATGATCAAGTGCCTTGGGTTTCAGCCCAAAGGACGCAAGTGCCTGACCGGTCATTACTTTGGCTGCGATCTTAGCGATCGGCGCGCCGATCGTCTTGGCCACGAATGGCACCGTACGGCTTGCGCGCGGGTTGACCTCAAGCACGAACACTTCGTCATCTCGAATGGCATATTGCACGTTCATCAGGCCGACGACGTCGAGCGCAAGGGCAAGCTCGCGTGTCTGACGTTCGATCTCACCGAGGATATCGGACCCGAGCGAATGCGGTGGCAGCGAGCAGGCGGAATCGCCTGAGTGAATACCAGCCTCCTCGATGTGCTCCATGATCCCGCAGATGAACACATCCGTGCCATCGCACAGCGCGTCGACGTCGACCTCGATTGCATCATTCAGATAGCGGTCGAAGAGCAGAGGGTTCTTGCCGAGCAGCGTGTTGATCTGGCCGGTCTTGTCGTTGGGGTAGCGCGCAACGACATCGGGCGGAACCAGACCTGGCAGGATGCCGAGAAGATAGCTCGACAACGCTTCCTCGTCGCGAATGATCTGCATTGCCCGTCCGCCCAAGACATAAGACGGGCGCACGACGAGCGGCAGGCCGAGATCCCCCGCAACAAGGCGTGCCTGCTCGACTGAATAGGCGATACCGTTCTTCGGCTGGCGCAGGTTGAGCTTGTGCAAAAGCTTCTGGAACCGGTCGCGGTCTTCGGCAAGATCGATTGCATCGGGTGCCGTGCCAAGGATCGGCACATCGGCTTCTTGCAGAGCGTCGGCGAGCTTCAGCGGCGTCTGGCCACCGAACTGGACGATCACGCCCAACAGCGTACCGGCCTGCTGCTCGATGCGGATGATTTCGAGCACATCCTCGGCGGTCAGTGGCTCGAAATAGAGTCGATCCGAGGTGTCATAGTCCGTCGAGACGGTCTCGGGATTGCAGTTGACCATAACCGATTCAATGCCGAGGTCTCCAAGCGCAAAGGCCGCATGGCAGCAGCAATAGTCGAACTCGATGCCCTGGCCGATGCGGTTCGGGCCACCGCCGAGGATGATCGCCTTCTTGCGGCCAGACGGTTGGGCCTCGTCAACCAACGTCCCGTCGAAGGGCGCCTCATAGGTCGAATACATATAGGCCGTCGGGGAGGCGAATTCGGCAGCGCAGGTGTCGATGCGTTTATAGACCGGATGCACGCCTAACTCGGCACGCTTGGTCGCTACCGCGGCCGCATCAAGGCCCGAGAGCTCGGCAAGGCGGGCGTCGGAAAATCCCATCGCCTTGAGCTTGCGCAGGCCGTGCGCTGTCTCCGGCAATCCGGCTTCGCGCACCAGTGCTTCGACATCAATGATCGTCTGGATCTGCGAGATGAACCAGGGATCAATCCGACAGGAACGGTGAATTTGGTCGTGGCCGACGCCAAGCCTTAGCGCCTGGGCGACATAGAGCAGCCGGTCGGGTGTTGGCGTACCGAGGGCGGCACGAACAGCGTTCTTGTCATCGCCCTTGCCGAGGCCGGGGATTTCGATGTCGTTCAGCCCGGTAAGCCCGGTTTCGAGACCACGCAGCGCCTTTTGCAACGATTCGGTGAATGTGCGGCCGATCGCCATGACCTCACCGACCGACTTCATCGACGTGGTCAGTGTCGGCTGTGCACCGGGGAATTTCTCGAACGCAAAGCGCGGGATTTTGGTGACCACATAGTCGATCGTCGGTTCGAAGCTTGCCGGTGTCGCGCCGCCTGTGATGTCGTTTTCGAGTTCATCCAGCGTGTAGCCCACCGCCAGACGGGCTGCGACCTTGGCGATCGGGAAACCTGTTGCCTTGGAGGCCAGGGCGGAGGAGCGCGACACGCGCGGGTTCATCTCAATCACGACCATGCGCCCGTCTTCGGGATTGATCGCGAACTGGACGTTCGATCCGCCGGTCTCGACCCCGATCTCGCGCAACACCGCGATCGAGGCGTTGCGCATGATCTGATATTCCTTGTCGGTCAGGGTCAGCGCCGGAGCGACGGTAATCGAATCACCGGTATGAACCCCCATCGGATCGACGTTTTCGATCGAGCAGATGATGATGCAATTGTCCGCCTTATCGCGGACCACCTCCATCTCGAACTCCTTCCAGCCGAGAACGGATTCCTCGATCAGGACCTCGTTGGTGGGTGACGCGTCGATGCCGCGTTCGATGATGTCGATGAACTCGTTGCGGTTATAGGCGATGCCGCCGCCGGTTCCGCCGAGGGTGAAGGACGGGCGGATGATTGCCGGCAGGCCGATATCGTCGAGGGCCTCAAGCGCCTGGGCAAGCGTCTTGGCCATATGCGAGCGAGGCGTGGCGAGGCCGATCTTGGCCATCGCTTCACGGAACAGTTCGCGGTCTTCCGCCTTGTCGATCGCTTCGGCTTTAGCGCCGATCATTTCGATGCCGAACTGGTCGAGAATGCCCATCTTGCGCAAGGAGAGGGCGGTATTCAGCGCGGTCTGTCCGCCCATCGTCGGGAGCAGGACCATCTTCTCGTGCGGGTGTTCTGAGCGCTCGGTCTCGATGATTCGGGCGACGATCTCGGGCGTGATCGGCTCGATATAGGTCCGGTCGGCGAGATCGGGATCGGTCATGATCGTCGCCGGGTTCGAATTGACCAGGACGATGCGATAGCCCTCGGCTTTCAGCGCCTTGCAGGCCTGGGTTCCGGAATAGTCGAACTCGCAAGCCTGGCCGATCACGATGGGCCCGGCGCCGATGATCAGGATGGCGTCGATGTCGGTGCGTTTGGGCATGACCTAAGTATCGTACGGACCCTTGGCCGGGCACGTGGCGCGAACGGGTCTTTTGAAGCGGAATTGCCGGTTGCTACACCAAGAGAACCGGGCCTGTCAGCAGCAAACGTGTCACGGTGTGACGAAGCTGTGGGGAGATGCCGCGGTTCTGCGCGTTTCGTTACATGGTGACAGCAGCTGTTGCGATCGAAAAACACATGCTGGCCATGCGATCGTCTGGGGCAGTCGGCGGCATATGAAGATGGCCGGCCAAGAGCATTGCCTCAGGCGGCCTGGTCATCATCGGTCTTGACCAGCGTCAGGCCTTCCTCGGCGCGAGGGTCCGCCTGGTCGGCCTCAGCGGGGCTCGGCGCGACGGTCGCGCTCATGCCATCAAAGTCCTCGATGCCTTGCGACAGCGCATAACAGGCAAGACGCACCGTCTTCGGAATCTTGACGCTTTTTCCATCGCGAGTCCCGGTTTCGTAATACTGAATCATCCGCTTCTTGAGGCCGAGTTGATCGGCGGCCTCTTTCTGTTTCAGGCCAAGCGTTTTTCGCCAAGCGCGAAACTGCTCCGATGTCATCTTTTCAGAGGGTGGAGATTTTTTCATTCTTTCAACCACTTAACATGAGAAGTGCCAGGTTGAGCCTGTCATCGTCACATGAGTGTAACCGAAAACTGTTCAGGAGTTTAGGCGCACCAAGTGCGTTTTATGATTGACATTTGAGATAGAACATCCACATTAATAGATGAAAGCGCACTGAGTGCTTCTCTCCTGTCGGCGGAGTGCCGGCCATGTAAGGGAGACGTTTCATGTTAGTTGACATGATCATTGGCCGGGCCGCCATGGGAGCCGGCGAGGTTAACGTACATCGTTCGGCGCTGTTTATTTGTGGCCTCGGGAATGCAATGCGCCGGATCGAACGGCTGTTTCACTGACCTGACGCCCGCCGGCAACCGCACATTTGAGTCTGAAAAGGGCGCGATCCGTGGTCGCGCCCTTTGCTTTTCTACGACGTTACGATCGGTCTTGTAATCAAGCAGCTTTCGCGATCATCACGAGGAACGGGAGTGGTGGTCCGTCATGCAGGTGCATCGAGCCCATGGCCGTGATGACGCCGCGTTCGGCGTTCTTCATCGCCGCGTTCAGCTCGTATTCGACATGGTCTTCCGGAAACAGCTTTGTGTCGACGAGTTCCATGAAATGGCGCACGACCCGCACCGGTGTCTTGGTCAACAGGTCGTCGGGGCCGTCGAAGGGGTAAATTCCTTCACCACCGGTCGTCGCATGCATCATCGTTGCCTGATAGCGTCCCATCTGTTCCCCCAATTTTATGATCGACATAGCCAGACCGATCATCCTGGCCAATTCTCGTACATGAAACCGCCTTGTGTGAAGGTTTCATAGCGCTTTGCCCTTTGTGGTCAAACCCTGAACCGGTCGAACAGACGATGGCCGTCTTCGGGGCCGGCGGAGGCCTTGAGATGACACTGTAGCGACGACGCCGGCGTGTCATTCAACTATAGCCCGCAGGTCGCGCTCGGTACCGGACGTCTCAAGCCTGACATCTTCGGCGCCTAGCCTCGCACATCGGTAAGTCTCAATCGGCAACCGGCAGCAGAAAACTTTGGTGCCATGGGGGTGTTTGCTGACCTGGTGAGCGCGAGGCTCTCGGTCAGATTGAGGATCGGGGAATGAGATGATCAAAGGATCTGTTCGATATCTGTTGCTCGTGGGTTTGATGCTCGTCTCGGTGCAGATCGCACCGTCGTCGGTCGTGGCTCAGCAAGACATCGATGGCGCGCAGGACCACCCGCAGATCGGCCGTTTCGAAGGCTCCGTCATCACGCGCTATACGGAACGCAATTTCGACATTTTCTACTTCCCGAAACAGGCGATCGAGCGTGCTGATGAAGACGCTGTCGACGTCCACTCCGACACCGCCGAGGGGCGGCTGGTGCGCATTCGTTATGACGGGCCCGATGACGTCTCGGCGCTTGAAGTCTTGCGCAACTACCAAGCCAAGTTCGAGGATGACGGTTTCGAGATCGTCTTTTCCTGCCGCCTCGAGGAATGTGGTGCGCCGGCATCCTTTTGGACCAACGCCAATCAGGACGGCGGCATGCCGACCGAATGGCAGACCCAGCATTACATTTATGCCCGGCTGACGACCGACAGCGCTGATCTGTCGGCAAGCGTCTTTCTGGTCGAATCGGGAGGGGGTGATCGGCCGCTCAAGACAAGTATTCTTGCCAGCATTGTCGAAGCAGAAGCTGTGCGCACCGATCAGATCACGCTTGTCGAGGCGGATGAGCTTGCTCAGGCGTTGGCAACGGACGGTCGGATTGCGATCTACGGCATCTTTTTCGACTTCGACAGCGCAGATCTTCAACCCGCCTCGCAGCCGCAGATCGCGCAATTGGGGACGCTCATGGGAGATAATCCAAATTTGCGGGTCTTGGTTGTCGGCCACACCGATGGGCAAGGTGGCTTCGACTACAATCTGTCCTTGTCCCAGCGCCGGGCGCAGTCGGTGGTCGACGCTATCATCTCCGAGTTCGGGATCGCGGCTGAGCGCATGACGCCGGCCGGCGCCGGCATGGTCGCGCCGGTCGCGACGAACCGCACCGAAGAGGGGCGGGCGCGCAACCGCCGCGTCGAGATTGTCGAGCTTGTGGACTAGTCAGACACGTTCTGCGCGCACCAGATCCAGGAACCGGTCGAACAGATAGTGACTGTCCTCGGGGCCGGGCGAGGCCTCCGGGTGATACTGGACGGAAAAGACCGGCCGGTCGGTGAGTCGAAGTCCGCAGTTCGAGCCATCGAACAGCGAAACATGGGTCTGGGTGACACCGTCCGGCAGGCTCGCCCCGTCCACCGCAAAACCATGATTCATCGAGGTGATCTCGACTTTGCCGGTGGTCAGATCCTTCACGGGGTGATTGGCACCATGATGGCCCTGATGCATTTTCTCTGTGCGTCCGCCGAGCGCCAGCGCCAGCATCTGGTGACCGAGACAAATGCCAAAGATCGGCACATCAGCGTCTAGCAGGGCTTGGATGACGGGAACTGCGTAACTGCCCGTCGCCGCAGGATCGCCCGGCCCGTTCGACAGGAACACACCATCCGGCTTCAGCGCGAGAATGTCTTTTGCCGGTGTCGTTGCGGGCACCACTGTCACGGCGCAGTCCCGGCTTGCGAATTGGCGCAGGATGTTGCGCTTCACGCCGTAGTCGATCGCGACAATGTGAAGGGTCGCGGAGTCGCGCCGGCCATAGCCGGATCCAAGTGTCCAGGATGTCTCGTCCCAGTCATAGCGCTGGCCGGTGGTGACGTCGGGCACAAGGTCCATGCCTTCGAGTCCGGGCCAGGCTTTGGCCTCAGCGAGAAGCGCATCCTGGTCGAAAACACCATTTGAGGCATGAGCAATGACACCATTCGGCATGCCGTGATCGCGGATGCGGGCTGTCAAGGCGCGGGTGTCGACGCCGGTCAGTCCGATGATTCCGCGCCGTTTTAGCCAGTCATCGAGGTGTTGTGCTGCGCGCCAGTTCGACGGATCGGTGACATCAGCGCGCAAGATGCAGCCGCGCACGCCGGACGCTGCCGCCAGATTGGCTGTTTCGATGTCTTCGTCGTTCGTGCCGACATTGCCGATATGGGGGAAGGTGAAGGTGATGATCTGGCCGGCATAGGAGGGGTCGGTCAGTATCTCCTGATAGCCGGTCATCGCGGTGTTGAAACACACTTCACCCACGGCATGTCCGGTGGCGCCCAGTCCATGGCCCCGAATCACGGTTCCATCGGCGAGCGTGAGCTGGCCCGTGGCAAGGGCTACGTTGGTGTCGAGCATGATGGCTTGTTTCGATTTTGTGACTAACTATCTAGTAGGTCGCGCGCGGGACAGAGCGCAAGAGGAGCGGGCGTCGATAACGAGGATGCCGCACCGTTTTCCGCCAAATTCGCTGGAACCGATGACAGTCCCGCCACGTATCTCTTTATCCAGCTGCGTCGAGATGGCCGTTGATTATTGCCATCGACGCGTTGTTGCCTCTTGTGGCAATCAGTTACAGTCACCGCACCAATAGGGGTGGGGAGCTTCGATGCTTAGAGCTCAGATCGAATCCGCGTTGAAAGACGCCACCAAGGCCAAGGAAGAGCGCCGCGTGCGCACGCTTAGGCTCATCCTCTGTGCCGTGAAGGATCGCGACATCGCGGCCCGCGGCAATGGCGATGATGGTGGTGTTGGCGATATGGACATCCGGGCGATCCTGGAGCAGATGATCGAGCAGCGGAAGGAATCGGCGAAGTTGTTTGCCGAGGGCGGACGCTGTGAACTCGCCGACCAGGAAGAGACCGAGATCGGCATTATCCGCGAGTTCCTGCCTAAACAGATGAATGCCGATGAGATTCGCGGCGTTTGCGAGAACGTTGTGGAAGAACTCGGCGCGACCTGTATTCGCGACATGGGCCGGACGATGAGCGCCATCAAGACGCGCTATCCTGGCCAGATGGACTTCCACAAGGCCTCGTCGGTCGTGAAGGAAATGCTGAGCTGACGTGGCATCCGGTTGATCCGTCACCGGACTTTTCCACAGGATCTCACACCCGATACGCAACATAGCTATGCGCTTTCCATAGAATCGAACGTGTCAAACCTGAGCGCGTTCGATGCAGGTTTGCCTGTGCTACAAGACTTGCACCGGTGCTCTTTTATCGGTGCCGGCAACGCGTCATGCTGCGCCCGGCCGCCAAAAACGGCCCGCCCCGAGCCATGCGGACATTCAGACATGCGCTTTCCGCCATCCCTGTTGGACGACATCAGGAACCGCCTACCGGCCAGCCGGGTGGTGGGGCGCAAGGTCACGCTGAAAAAGCAGGGCCGGGAATATGCTGGTCTGAGCCCGTTCAACAAGGAGAAGACGCCGTCCTTCTTCGTCAATGACGACAAGCAGTTCTATCACTGCTTTTCGTCTGGCAAACATGGCGACATCTTTACCTTTCTGATGGAGACCGAAGGCATCAGCTTCCCCGAAGCCGTCGAGCGGCTCGCGGACGAAGCGGGTGTCAGCCTGCCCAAGCCCGATCCCAAGGCCGAAGCCCAGGAGCGTCGCCGCGCCAGTCTCACCGATGTGATGGAAGACGCCTGTGCCTTCTTCGAGGCGGAACTGTTCGCCGATCAAGGCGCCAGGGCGCGCGATTATCTCCGGGGTCGCGGCATTGACGGCAAGATCGCCAAGCGCTTCCGGCTCGGCTTTGCCCCTGCAGCGCGGGCTGCTCTGAAAACCCATCTGGCTGGACGTGACGTTACACCGGACCAGATGCTGGAAGTTGGTCTCGTTATCGGCGGCGAGGACATCGCCGTGCCCTATGACCGGTTCCGCGACCGGGTGATGTTCCCGATCACCGATCCGCGCGGCCGGGTGATCGCGTTTGGCGGGCGCGGGCTCGATCCCGACGCCAAGCCGAAATATATGAACTCGCCCGAGACGCCGCTGTTTCACAAGGGCCACACACTGTTCAACATCAAGGCGGCGCGTGGTGCTGCCCACAACACCGGCCGTGTGATCGTCGTTGAAGGCTATATGGATGTTATCGCGCTGGCGCGGGCCGGGATCGATGATGCGGTGGCACCGCTCGGCACGGCGCTGACCGAGGGGCAACTCGACCTGTTGTGGCGGATGGCTGACGAGCCGATCCTCTGTTTCGACGGCGATTCTGCGGGCTTGCGCGCTGCCCACAGGGCGATGGAACTGGCCTTGCCGCGTCTTCAGCCGGGACGCAGCCTCAGATTTGCGCTCCTGCCGCCCGGTCAGGACCCAGACGATCTTTATGCTGCTGGTGGGCGTGCAGCCCTTGATCAGGTGCTTGGCGAACCCCTGCCGTTATCCGAGATGCTATGGCGCTCCGAACTCGAGGCTGAACCAATCACGACGCCGGAACGCCGCGCGGCGTTCGAAAGCCGGATCAAGGCGAAGGCGCGGGCGATCGGAGATGCTGACGTTCGGCGCCATTACGAGCGCGACGTCCAAGAGCGGCTCAGCATGTTGTTCGGGCGGGGCAAGGGCGCGAATGCTGGCAGGCCGGGCGGGCGTATGGATCAACGCCGCAGACTTCAAGGACCTCGTGGCCCGCGACGGGACTATCTCAGTGACCAGCCGGCGACCGATGCGCTACGCCGCAGCTCCCTGGTGACCGGGCGCGCATCAGCCCCGTCCCGGCGGGAATGCGTTCTGGTCGCGACGTTGATCAACCATCCGAGCCTTCTTGGCGATCGCGTCGACATGCTGTCCAGCGTTCCGATGGCCCCTGAGCTTATGGCACTGCTCGATGCGGCTTCAGCGCTTGCGGCCCGGGCACCTAAGGGTCTAGCAGAGGATCTGAGACGCCAACTCAGCGATCGGGGCCATGGGCCTGTGCTCGACCAACTGGACCGCATGCACATCACCGAGATCGAGTGGTTTGCGGCAGCAGATGCTTCGCCGGGGGATGCCGAAACCGGATTCGATCATACTCTGGCCTTGCACCGCAAAATCAGCACGTTACATACAGAGCTTGCCGAGGTGGAAGACCTTCTTGCCCGCGAGACGACCGACGCGCACTATCAGCGCTTGCGCGATATCCTGTCGGAACTGGAACGCGCCGAGGGAAGCGAAGCCATCGTTGAAGGATTTGGAGCCTCGTCTGGTCGGGCGATGCGCGTATTGTGATGTATGTGCGGTATCCGATGGCTATGTCGGATCGCCGCACATTCGGCGTGGCCGATTCACGTCGCTTTGTCGTGTTTCAGGTTGGCTGCGCGACAGCCAGCTTGAAACGAGATCTTAGGGTTCCGGACTTTACGGTTAAGGCCGAATTAAAGGAAACGCGTTACCGAACGGATACATGGCTTGCCCCCAGGATCGGGGCGGCGTTCGGACAACGCGAATGTCAGGAGACAGCGTATGGCGATCACGAAACAGACCGAGGAAAGCCCGGCACAGACCACCGAAGGATCCGACGGCCCACTGCTCGATCTGTCCGATGTCGCCGTAAAGCGCATGATCAAGGCCGCGAAGAAGCGCGGCTTCGTCACCTATGACGAGTTAAACGACGTTCTGCCGTCTGATGAAGTGTCCTCCGAGCAGATCGAGGACATCCTGTCGATGCTCAACGAAATGGGCATCAATGTCATCGAGGCCGAAGAAGCCGAGGACAAGGAAGAGAACGCGGAGAGCGAAGAAGGCGGCGAACTGGTCGAGACCAGTTCGGCCCGTGCCGTTACCGCGACCAAGGAAGGCAAGAGCGAACCCGCAGACCGCACCGACGATCCGGTGCGCATGTATCTCCGCGAGATGGGCACGGTCGAACTGTTGTCACGCGAGGGCGAAATCGCCATCGCAAAGCGAATCGAGGCCGGCCGCGAGGCGATGATCGCAGGGCTGTGCGAAAGCCCGTTGACCTTCCAGGCCATCATCATCTGGCGTGATGAGCTTAACGAGGGCCGCACGCTGTTGCGCGACATCATCGACCTCGAAGCGACCTATGCCGGGCCCGAGGCGCAACAGCCTGCCGCTCCGGCCGAGGCGGAAGACGACGAGGACGGGACTGCCGAGGATGAGGACGTCACGGACGAAGAGTCCGAAGATGACGACGACGATTTCGACGATGAGGGCGGTCTGTCGCTTGCCGCGATGGAGGCCGAACTCAAGCCCCAGGTCCTTGAAACCTTTGACGAGATCGCCGACAGCTACAAGAAGCTGCGCAAGCTTCAGGAGCAGCTTGTCGAGAACAAGCTCGCCGGCGACCGGTCGCTGACCCCGAGCCAGGAAAAGCGCTACAAAAAGCTCAAGGAAGAGATCGTCACCCATGTGAAGTCGCTGTCGCTGAACCAGCACAGGATCGATGCGCTGGTCGCCCAGCTCTACGAGATCAACAAGCGGCTTATGGGCTATGAGGGCCGGTTGATGCGGCTCGCCGACACTTATGGTGTCGAGCGCCAAAACTTTATCGACGAATATATGGGCCACGAGCTCGATCCGAACTGGGTCCGTCGCATCGCGAATTTGGGCGCGCGTGGCTGGAAGGATTTCGTGTCCAAGGAAAAGGACACCATCCACGACATCCGTAGCGAGATTCAGATGCTCGCAGGCGATACCGGGCTCGAGATCCCCGAATTCCGCAAGATCGTGGCCATGGTCCAGAAGGGTGAAC
The DNA here is from genome assembly GCA_039819185.1 of Pseudomonadota bacterium. Taxonomy (GTDB): domain Bacteria; phylum Pseudomonadota; class Alphaproteobacteria; order Rhizobiales; family Tepidamorphaceae; genus JBCBSK01. Next base: position 11,897 of record JBCBSK010000054.1, read on the forward strand.
GCGAGGCGCGCCAGGCCAAGAAGGAAATGGTCGAGGCCAATCTCCGGCTCGTCATCTCGATCGCCAAGAAATACACCAATCGTGGCCTGCAATTCCTCGATCTGATCCAGGAAGGCAATATTGGCCTCATGAAGGCGGTCGATAAGTTCGAATATCGCCGCGGCTACAAGTTCTCGACCTACGCAACCTGGTGGATCCGCCAGGCGATAACGCGTTCGATCGCCGACCAGGCGCGCACGATCCGGATCCCGGTGCATATGATCGAAACGATCAACAAGATCGTCCGCACCTCACGCCAGATGCTGCATGAGATCGGCCGCGAGCCGACGCCGGAGGAACTGGCCGAAAAGCTCGGAATGCCGCTCGAAAAGGTCCGCAAGGTCCTCAAGATCGCCAAGGAACCGATCAGCCTTGAGACGCCCATTGGCGACGAGGAAGACTCGCACCTTGGCGATTTCATCGAGGACAAGAACGCGATCCTCCCGATCGACGCGGCCATTCAGGGCAATCTTCGCGAGACGACGACCCGTGTGCTGGCGTCCCTCACCCCGCGTGAGGAGCGTGTGCTCCGCATGCGGTTCGGCATCGGCATGAACACCGACCACACGCTGGAAGAGGTCGGCCAGCAGTTCTCAGTGACCCGTGAGCGCATCCGCCAGATCGAGGCCAAGGCGCTCAGGAAGCTGAAGCATCCGAGCCGCTCGCGGAAGCTGAGAAGCTTCTTGGATAATTGATCCAACATAGCGAAGCGGCGCCTGTTGATGTCCTTGTTCAAGAAACTCTTTGGTGGTGGGCCCGGTGGCAGCAACAAGCCAGACGGGCCCTTTGCCGAGGAGGCCTATGAAGGCTATCGCGTTCTCGTGACGCCGATCCCCGAGGGCAGCCAGTTTCGCCTTGCCGCGACGATCGAGAAGGACGTCGACGGTGAAGTCAAGCAGCACCGTCTGATCCGGGCCGATGTGTTGCCGTCGAAAGAGGCCGCCGCGGAAGCGGCCATCCGCAAGGCCCGTCAGCTCATCGACAGCCAGGGCGATGCGCTGTTCGACTAGAGCAAAACTCGATTAGAGTGCCTCAGACCGATTAGATTCAATCGGATTTCGCTCCAAGCCCCGGATGATGGCCTCGATGACCGCGAGGTGATCCTCAAGAGCATCCCCCTGCGCGATCGCCATCGCGGCCCGGTCGAACAGGGCGGACAGCTGGGCCGTCAGCGCATCAAGCGGCAGTGTACGTATCTCACCAGCCGTCATGGCGGCCCGCAATCCGTTCCGCAAGGTGTCGGCTGATGTCTCCCGGTCGATCGCATCAAGGTCCTGACGGCCGAGAACCGCCGGTGCGTCAATCAGCATCAACTGTACCCGGCCCGGCTCGCGCATGGCGCTCAGATAGCCGCGGCTGCCGAACAGCAAGGCGTCAATCGCGCTGACATCCTCTTGGAGCGCATAGCGGTCGATCTGTCGTGCGACAGCCTCGAACTCATTGTGCACAACGGCGCGGAACAGATCGGTCTTGTCGGCGAAGTGATGGTAGAGCGCGCCACGCGTGATGCCGGCGGCCTTGACGATCTCGGGCGTCGATGTGCCGGCGAACCCGTTCCTGACAAACAATGAGCGCGCTGCTTTGACGAGCGCGCCGCGCGTCGACTGGCTGCGCTCGTCATTGGTTCGTCGTTGTTGTGGAATCTCTTGCATGCATACAGCCTGTATGTTAATCGGAAGTAACATGCAGACTGTATGTATCTAAAGTGAGGAAGGCAAGAGATGCGATCGACCCAATTCTATCCGGTCATTCAGACCAACGATGTCGCCAAGACCGTGGCCTTTTACATCGAGAATCTGCGCTTCACGGCGGCGTTCGACAGCGACTGGTATTGCCATCTTCAGTCGCTTGAAGATGAGAAGGTGAATGTCGCCGTGCTGCGGGCCGATCATGAGACGATTCCGGGCGACAATCACGGAGCGGTAAATGGCCTGATCCTCAATTTCGAGGTTGAAGATGTGGATGCAGAATATGCGCGGCTTAAGGCGCGTGGGCTGCCGATCGTCAAATCGCTCCGTGACGAGCCCTTCGGTCAGCGCCATTTCATGACGCAAGACCCGAATGGTGTCCTGATTGACGTGATCACGCCGATCCCGCCGTCAGCCGAGTTCCTTGCGCAATATGCGCCGGCTGCTGTGCCGCAATAGACTATCCCTTGTTTGTATTCTACATCGCGAATGATGGATATGTTGCAGGTGGGCAGATAGGATCGTCGCAGGTCTCAGCGACGATCCTTTCCAATGCGGCTTGATCTCCTTCCTTTGGAGGATCATTTCGGAGCCATGGCTGCTTCGGAACCCCTGACGATCTGGTACAACACGCTGTGCCCTGTCTGTACTGCAGGCATCACGTGGCAAAAGCGGCTCTTAGTGCCAGCGCTCAAGGCTGGCCATGTCCGGTTCGAAAACATCAACGACCATCCTGACGCGCTTGGGCGCTTCGATGCTGCACTGGAAGACATCCGCAAGCGGCTGCACGCGACGACCGGTGAGGACGCGCTTCTCATCGGCGGTGATGTGGTCATCGCCGTGATGCGGATGACGCCGGGCCAGCGCTGGCTGGCGCCTATCATCGGAAATCCGGTGATGCGGCCTGTGACCAACTTCGTCTATGACCGCATCGCCGACCTGCTCTATGCCTGGAACCGGCGCAAGGGGCATTGGTGATGGCGCATCAGCGCTGCGATACATGCCTTGGTCCTGTCACGGCCGTGCGCTAACCATTCAGGAGAAAAGCCCCCGGGAGACAGACATGGCACTCAGGATCAACGACACCGCCCCCGACTTCACCGCCGAAACCACCGCCGGCACGGTTTCTTTTCACGACTGGATCGGCAATGGCTGGGCCATTCTGTTTTCCCATCCAAAGGACTTCACGCCGGTCTGCACCACCGAGCTTGGCTATATGGCCGGTCTCGCGCAGGAGTTTGCAAAGCGCAACACCAAGATCATCGGCATTTCGGTCGATCCGATCGACAGCCACGTCAAGTGGAAGCAGGATATTGCCGATGTGACCGGCCATCAGGTGGAGTATCCGCTCATTGGCGATCCCGACCTCAAGGTGGCCAAACTCTACGACATGCTGCCGGCGGAAGCGGGCGACAGTTCCGAGGGCCGGACGCCTGCGGACAATGCCACGGTGCGGTCGGTTTTCGTGATCGGCCCGGACAAGAAGATCAAGCTGTCGCTAACCTATCCGATGACGACGGGCCGGAACTTCGACGAGATCCTGCGGGTGATCGATTCCATGCAACTCACCGCCGCCCACAAGGTTGCAACGCCGGCGCAATGGACGCCCGGCGATGATGTCATCATCACGGCCGCTGTGTCCGATGAGGAAGCCAAGGACAAATTCGGCGACTTCACCACCGTGAAGCCGTATTTGCGGACCACCAAACAGCCGGGCGTTTGACGCTCGAACAGTCACAACGCCGAGGCCGTCCGTGCAATCCATCCTGACTGTCGAAACCTCGGGCCCCGGCCTTTACGAGTTCACCCATGCGGTGCAACACGCCATAGCCGTGGCCAAGGTCGACACGGCGCTCTGCACGCTGTTTTGCCGGCATACATCCTGCTCGCTCCTAATCCAGGAAAATGTCGATCCCGATGTCCGGCGTGATCTCGATCAGTTCTTCCAGAGGCTCGTGCCAAGCGCCGATGATCCGTCAATGGCGTGGCTGGTGCATCGCTCCGAAGGCAATGATGACATGCCGGCTCACATCAAGGCGGCGCTGACGCAAGTCTCGCTGTCGATCCCCGTGATGGACGGCAAGCTCGCCCTCGGCATCTGGCAGGGCATTTATGTCTTCGAGCACCGCTTCCGGCCGCACCGTCGCGAAGTCGTCGTGCATATCGCCGGAGACTGACGGCTGCGATAGGCCACGTGTGTGCTAAGACCGGCCAATGACTGGTGCTCAGCTTCCTGATCTGCCGCCGGAGATGCACCGTGCGGTCGAGGAGCATCGCAACTGGCTTCTGACTGAGGCACGCTTGATCGAAGATCCCGAGACTGCTGTGGCGGGGTCCGCAGAACGGATCATGGCGGCCGGCATTCCCCTCGACCGGATGATGAGCGCCATGCCAACGCTGATTGCCTCGCGCCGCGGGCTTGGCCGGTATTGGGACCGCGAAAACGGAATGCGGACGCTCGACTACCCTTGGGATAACCAGAGTGTCTACGAAAAAAGCCCGTTCTACGAGGCACATCAGACGCGCCACTGGGTGAGCTTCCGCGTTGCAGACATCGCTGATGACGCTTACACGATCGTTCCCGATCTGCGTGAACAGGGCTACACGCACTACGTCTGCATCCCTGTGTTCTTCCAAGATGGCACAGAAGGCGGACTGACCTTCTCAACCCGACATCCCGACGGGTTTTCCGATCTTAATCTGGCCTATCTCAAAACCATCGAGCCGGCCTTTGCGACCTATCTTGATCTGAAACGCAGCCAGCGGCTCCTGCGGGAAACGCTCGGCATGTATGTCGGCCGCGAACCACGCGACCGGATTTTGTCCGGCACGGTGCGGCTTGGGGACGTGCACCCGCAGCGCGCCGCAATCGTTTTCGCCGATATGAAAGGCTTCACGTCTTTGTCGTCGACAATGACGGCGGTCGAAACGGTGGCACTTTTAAATCGCTATTTCGCGTGTGTCGTGCCTGCGATCGAGGCGCATGGTGGTGAGGTCCTGAAGTATATTGGTGATGGTGTTCTCGCGGTCTTCTATACCCACATGGATGGTTCGGATGCCGATGGGGATGCAGACCGCGTGGCGTCGCAACGGGCGCTGGCTGCTGTCGCGGATGTCGTTGCCGCTGTTGCCCAAGACAGGGCGGGCGCAACCGACGGTCAAAGGTTCGATGTAAAGCTCGCCCTGCATCTTGGGGAAGTGGCCTTTGGAAACATTGGATCGGGTGACCGGCTGGATTTCACCGTGGTCGGACGCGATGTGAATCTGGCCAGCCGACTGGCTGACTTGGCCGGTGCGCTCGGTCGACCCATCGTCACATCCCAAGCCGCGAAAGCTTGTCTCTCACAAGTGCCTCATGACGAGCTTGGCGCATTTCCGCTTAAGGGATTGACGCAGCTCGAGCCAGTTTTCGCGCCGCATCTGCCGGCGATCTCGGTCGAACCATTGGCGCTTCCGTGATCTTGCGTTCGAGACGTGGCATGCCTACGTGCCGAATACGCGGCTTTTGCCCCAAGGCTTGAGTGGTTCAATGACATCACCTGAAGACTGGATGCTGGACTTGGCGGCGGGGCCATCGATTGAATCGGTGGTGCTCGACTTCCGCAATTGGGTGCTCGACGAGGGCCTGCGCGGAGCGACCATGGACGATCTCGTGCGCGGTGCCGGCGAGCGCCTTACCGCCGCTGGTGTCCCAATTGACCGGTTTTTCGTTTCGGTACGCGTTCTGCAGGCGACTGTCATCGCGCGTTCGACGACCTGGCATAGCAATGGTGCGATCAGGCACGACAGCTTCGACTGGGCCGAACGTGATGCAGGCCTGTATGAACGCAGCCCCATCAAGGTTGCCCAGGACACGCGCGAATGGGTGTCGCTGTTCCTGGCCGAAATCCCCAACGATGCCTATGGCATCGTGCCGGACCTCAAAGAACAGGGCATGACGCATTACATCGTCGCACCGATGTATTTCACCAATGGCGCGGTTTCAGCGGCGAGTTTTGCGACCAGGGCACCGAATGGTTTTGGCAATCGCTCGCGGCTGATCCTTGAAGGCATCATGCCGAGCTTTGGCCGGGCCGTCGAATTGATTGCAATGAACCAGATGGTTGGTGATGTGTTGTCAATCTATGTCGGCGAGGATCCTGCGCGGCAGATCCTCGAAGGCTCAGTGCATCGTGGCCAGATCACTCATATCCGCTCGGCCATCCTGTTCGCCGACATGCGCGACTACACGCGGCGGTCGAATTCTCTTTCGGCGGCTGACATCTCAGATCTTCTCAACGAATACTATGATTGCGTCGTGCCGCATATCGAAGCCGAAGGCGGGCACGTCCTCAAATTCATGGGCGATGGCATTCTTGCCATCTTCCCCGACGAGGAGTGTGGCAAGCGCCAGGCCTGCCGGGCAGCCCTCAGGGCAGCCCGCAAATCAATCCTGACGGTCACGCGGCGCAATGCCGACACGCCGCATGGGGATGCTTTCACCATAGGCATTGCACTGCATCACGGGCGGGCCGCCTATGGCAATGTGGGCTCGGGCGAAAGGCTCGATTTCACGGTGATTGGCCGCGACATCAATCTGACCGACCGTATTCAGAAGCTGAACAGCAAGTTCTCCGTGCCCATCCTGGCCAGCAAGGAGTTTGCGGCTCTCATAGACGAGCCGATGACACCGCTCGGGCGTCACGTGGTACGGAGCTATGAGAGCGGGCTCGAAGTTTTCGAGCCGAACAGCCTGATGGATGTGGCTTAACGCGGGCCGGGCGCGGGAAGTCCTTTAACGTGATACCGTCTCGGCGAATGCTGCCAATTCCCGGTTGAAACGCTCCGCGTTTTCGAGAAACGGCGTATGGCCGACCCCATCATACCAGGACGCCTCCGCATGTGGCATGGCGGCCAGAGCGTCCTCCGACATGCGTGGCAGCAGCACCCGATCCGCACGGCCGTGGGTCACCAGGACCGGCTTGCCAACCGTCTTCAGGATAGGAAGACAGTCCTGTTCGCGCGAGATCAGCCCGAGCCTGACATCGGGGCGGACCAGCATGTTCCAGGCCACGGCGAGTTCGATCTCATCGTCCGGTAAGGACTTTTCCACGCAGGTATGCACGAAAGCGCGGATGGCCCGCATCGCTGTCGGCTGATCTTCGCTGCATGCGGGCGGCGCATGGTCGAGAAAGCCAGCCCCGATATGGGTGCCGAACCAGGGCTTGCCGATGACAATGGCCGCACCAACGAAATTGAGCCCACCCAGCGCGCTGTCACCATATTTTCGCACATAGTCTGCCATGACCAGACCGCCATAGGACCAGCCTGACAAAACTGGCGCCTTGAGATTGAGGTGGGTCAGGACGGCATGAACATCGTCGGCCCAGAGATCGCCATCGGTATAGTGTTCCTTGCCGCGTGGTGCGTCGGACATGCCGTGACTGCGGAGGTCCAGCGCAATGATGCGGAACGTCTCGGCAAGCGAACTGTCGGTTTGCTTGAACCAGCACATATGGTGCTGCGACCAGCCATGAATCAGAACGATCTCCGGGCCGTCCGGCTGGCCGAACTCGCGGACATGCAGCTTTACCCCGCCTCCGCCTGTCACCTCATGCACAGTCATTGAGCGCCTCCCACTTGGCTGGGCCTTCATCGCGCAGCTTGCCGTGATGGAGGACGATCGACCAGCCGCGAATCGGTTCCAAGGGCCGTCTATCATGATTGACAGTCAGCCATCGCGATGGCCAAACCGAGCCATCGACATCCATCCGACCTCTGGAGTCCGCCATGACCGCCCAAGACGCGACCGCCGTGATCCGCCGCTATTTTGATGCCTTCAATTCAGGTGACCTCGATGCCATGCTGACGCTGCTGTCGGACGATGTCCGCCATGACGTCAATCAAGGTGAGCGGCGCATTGGCAAGCACGCCTTCGCCGAGTTCTGCTCCGGCATGAACACAAGCTACAAGGAAACGGCGCGCGATCTCGTCATCATGGCGAGCGAGGATGGGGGCCGGGCGGCGGCTGAGTTCGTCATCGACGGCACCTATCTGGAAACCTATCAGGGTTTGCCCGATGCCGAAGGCCAAAGCTATGAACTGCCGGTCGGGTCCTTTTTCGAGATCCAGGGCGGCAAGATCACCCGCGTTACGACCTATTACAACATGACCGACTGGACTTGGCAGGTCGGGGGAGCCGCCGCGTGACAGGATCTCTCACCCTTCGGACGCTGACGGGTGGTCATATCGCGCCCGTGATCGATGATCTCGCCGGCCTCAGGATCTCCGTGTTTCGCGACTGGCCGTATCTCTATGCCGGCGACCGCGATTATGAGGCTTGGTATCTTGAGCGGTTTTCAAAGGCACAGGACGCTGTGCTGATCGCTGCCTTCGATGGCGAGGCGCTGGTCGGTGCATCCTCCGGCCTGCCGCTCGATCAGGAAATGGACGAGTTCCGCGCGCCCTTCGAGGCGGCGGGCTACGACATTGTGCCGATCTTCTATTTCGGCGAATCCGTCCTCCTGCCGGCCTATCGCGGGCAGGGCATCGGGCATGCTTTCTTCGATGGGCGCGAAGCGCATGCGCGCCGGCTTGAACGGTTTGCGCGCGCAACCTTTTGCCGTGTCGTGCGCGATCCGCAAGACCCGAGAGCGCCGGCGGGTTACCGTCCGCTCGACACCTTTTGGCGGGGCAGGGGCTATATTCCGATGTCTGATGTGCGAACCGCGTTTCCCTGGAAGGAGATCGGCGCAGACCAAGAGACTGAGAAGGCGATGGAGTTCTGGATCCGGGACCTGTCGTAGCGCGATGTATGATGACCATTGCACCCCGCGCGTCGATGGTGTTGGTAAATTGTCCGTTTCTTAAACGGGCCTGTAGCTCAATGGTTAGAGCCGGCCGCTCATAACGGTCTGGTTGCAGGTTC
>JBCBSK010000055.1:0-20458 GCA_039819185.1 Pseudomonadota bacterium
GTGGTGATCGGCGCCTTGTAGAACACCTTGGTGCGGCGCAGCGAGTCCCAGGCGCCCGGCTCGATGCCGGCGGAAATTCCCTTGAGATAGACCTTTTCGCCGATCTCGATAACGTCCGGCGCGATGTTTGCTCCAGCGGCTTCGAGAACGCGCAGGCTCGCCTCCATGATCTCCGGGCCGATGCCATCTCCGTAAGCAACGGTGATGGGGACAGGTGTGTGATCCGTCATGGAATGCTCCTCGCAGGGTAGGTAGGTCGGTGCGGGCTGCCAGTATTGGCTCAAACCCGCTGCCGGTGTGATGGCGGCGCACGCTACTCCGGGGAAACGCTGAGGGGAATTGAATATAGCTATTCTTTGAATTGATTTTTTCAATGAATGAACTGGCGCGCCTTGCTCCAGGTCGCTTGAAGCGCTTGCGGAGCGTTTCGGGTTGAGGGCGGATTTGGCCGCCGGCAGCGCGAGGCCATCAGGCCGGCATGATCGTCGCCTGCTGCGTGTTGTTCGGCCGGCAATCTGTGAACGGCTGGGTGCCCTGGACGGTCATCAATGCGATGGCGAGCGCTCTGTTATCCCTCCGATGATGCACTTTGGTTAGCCCGCTTCAGAGCTGGCAGACCGGCCCTCCGATGCGGGCGGGCCGGGCCATGGCCACAGGCGGGCATGTGCTTATATTGACGTTTACGTAAACTGCGCTAATCATGATCTGATGGACATTTGAGCGGGTTATGAAGATCGGCCGACATATGCCGTGACCCTTGCTGGTTCGGGCAGTCCGTTGCCGGCAGAGGCGTGCTGACGCAGGTGCCGTCCATCCTGCGTTGGCTGTGCGCCGTCGCGGAGGTTGCAGGTGTTACGTCTGTGCGTGGCGGTGCCGAGCGCGTAGCCGGTTTTGGTATCGGAGAGGGCAGGTGAAAGAATTCTACACCATCACCGAATTGACCCGCGAGTTCGACGTCACGACGCGCACGCTCAGGTTCTATGAGGACGAGGGCATGTTGAGCCCTATCCGCAAGGGCCGCCAGCGGCTCTATTCGCCGGCGCAGCGGACGCGGCTGAAGCTGATCCTGCGCGGTAAGCGGCTCGGCTTTTCGTTGTCCGAGATCCGCGAAATTGTCGACATGTATCGCGAGCCACCCGGCGAAACCGGCCAGCTTTGGCTGCTGATTGACAAGATTGCGGAGCGTCGTGTCGAGCTTCTTCAGAAGCGCCATGACATCGAAGCCACCCTGTCCGATCTCGAAGGTGTCGAGATGGGCTGCCGCTCTCGGCTTGCGCAATTGGGGGTGGACGCAGATGAGCTCTGAGCCCCGTTTCGAGCCGCGCGATCCGAACTATGCGGAACGGGTGCGCACAAGCTTTGCGCAGCAGGACTTCATGGCGCTGCTTGGTGTGGACTTGGCGCATCTCGCGCCGGGCGAGGTGGATCTCGCGGTGACGCCGCGTCAGGACCTCAGCCAGCAGCACGGCTTCATCCATGCTGGTGTCACAGTGTCGATTGCGGACTCCGCTGCCGGGTATGCAGCGTTGTCGCTGTTTCCGGCCGATCGCGGCGTTCTGACAACGGAACTGAAGATCAATCTCCTCAACCCCGCCCGTGGGGACAGGCTGATCGCGCGAGGGCGTGTCGTGAAGCCGGGCCGGACATTGACCATCTGCCGAGCAGAGGTCGTGGGCGTCGAGGGCGCCAACGAAACACCTGTGGCGACTGCGCTGCTGACTATGATGGCGGTCGAGGGACTAACGGATTGACGCAAAAAGCGGTGATCAAACGCTGCCGGCAATGATGGACAGGAGAGGAAGTGATCATGGTGGCCATGAGCAATGCGCATCCTGGTTTCAATCACGATCTCGGCGAAACGGCCGACATGATCCGTGACACGGTCGCAAGCTTTGCGACCGATCGGATTGCGCCGCGTGCAGACGAGATCGACCGGTCAAACACGTTTCCGCGTGACCTCTGGCCGGAACTTGGCGCTCTTGGTCTGTTGGGCCTTACCGTGAGCGAACAGGATGGCGGCTCGGGCCTTGGCTATCTTGAACATTGCGTGGCGATGGAGGAAATCAGCCGCGCATCCGCATCGGTCGGGCTCAGCTATGGCGCCCATTCCAATCTCTGCGTCAACCAGATCCGCCGCAATGGCAGTGACGCGCAGAAACAGCGCTACCTTCCCAAGCTCATCACGGGTGAACATGTCGGCTGCTTGGCCATGAGTGAGCCGGGGGCAGGCTCCGATATCGTGTCGCTGAAGACCCGTGCCGACAAACGTGGCGACCGCTTTGTGCTCAACGGCACCAAGATGTGGATCACCAACGCACCGCAGGCGGAGACCTTCGTTGTTTACGCCAAGACCGATCCGGAGGCCGGCTCGCGCGGCATCACGGCGTTCATCGTCGAGCGCGGGGTTTCCGGCCTGTCGACGCCGCAAAAGCTCGACAAGCTTGGTATGCGCGGCTCGGACACTTCCGAAGTGGTGCTCGAGGACGTTGAAGTGCCCGAGGAGAACGTGCTTGGCACCGTCGGAGGCGGTGTGCGCGTTCTGATGAGCGGGCTTGACTATGAGCGGCTCGTGCTTGCGGCGGGTCCCATCGGCATCATGCAGGCGGCGATGGATGTCGTTGTGCCGTATGTCCATGAGCGTAAGCAGTTCGGTCAGCCGATCGGCGCGTTCCAGCTCATGCAGGGCAAGCTGGCTGACATGTATGTCCGGCTCAACGCGACCCGCGCTTATGTCTATGCGGTGGCCAAGGCATGTGATCGTGGCGAGACGACCCGCAAGGATGCTGCTGGTGCAATCCTCTATGCCGCCGAACAGGCGACCTGGATGGCGCTTGAGGCAATCCAGTGTCTTGGCGGCAACGGTTACATCAACGACTATCCGACCGGCCGCCTTCTGCGCGATGCCAAGCTCTACGAGATCGGCGCGGGCACAAGTGAGATCCGTCGTTGGCTGATCGGGCGAGAGTTGTTTGACGAAACGGCCTGACGCCCGGTCTGTTGGCCTCTCCTGCCTTGTGTTGCCAAGTCGGCTGGAAAGCAGAGGGTGGTGCCGTGCGACTTCTGGGGCGAAGTATCCTGTGGATAGTGCGGATCATTCTCTACGGTTCGCTCGTTGGAGGGATCGCGGCGCTTGTTGTTGGAGGCTTGATCTGGGGCGGGATTGTCTGCGAACGCCTTGATGAGGGCGGCCTGTCGTGTATGTCTCCGGTTTGGCTGGATCTCGCTGATTACGTCGGCCTTTACGTCGCCTTGTCGATGTTGACGAGTATGCCGGCTTCCCTGGCCATCCTCGGCTTGTTCCTGCTCTTCGCGGATATCAGCCGGTTGGCGGCGCGCAAGCGCTGAGTTCTCAGATCACTTCTGTCTTGCGTGACGGTCCGGCTGCACGACGTGCAATCCATAGACCTGTCAAGATAAGGCCGAGACCGAGAACAAGCATCAGCGTCAGCGGTTCGTCGACGAGCACCAGGCCAAGCGCAACACCGAACACTGGGATCAGGTTCATACCCTGGACATAAAAGGTCAGACCGACACGGCGGATCATGACATAGCGCAGGATCGTCGCGAGCCCGGTTGGGATAACGCCGACATAGAGGAGCGCCCAGATGGCGGTGGCGGACATGGCCGTCGGAACAGGTGCGAGCACGAGCGCCAGCGGCAGGAAAACAACCGAATTGACCGCAAACACCAGAAAGGCGAGCCGGGTCGGGGGCACATCGCTCAACCGCCGACTGATGGCACCGGAGAACACGTAGAGCAGGCTCGCTGCGAGAACCGCGAGCTTTGGCAACAGGCCGCCGCCAAGCTCAAGATCCTTCCAGAAGATCAGCATGATGCCACCAAAGCCGACCGTTATGGCGATCACCTTGAGCCCATTGATCCGATCGTCCTTGGCCGTGAAGTGACCCACGATCAGGGCGAAGAACGGGCCAGCCCCAAGCAACACCGCCGTTACCGAGGCCGGAATGTCCTGCTGCGCCCAGGCGATCAACATGAAGGGCAGGGCAACATTGCAGACTGACAGCACGAGAATCAGACGCCATTGCGCGGCACCGTGTGGTAACGCCAGGCCGCGCCACAAGACCCAAGGCACGAGAACCATCGTGGCAAGCCCGGTCCGGATCGCAACGAGCCATAGTGGCCCAGTTTCGGCGACGCCGACCTTGATCGCCGGAAACACCGAGCCCCAAATCGCTGCCAATGCGACAATCACAGCGATGTCGAGAGGCGTGGCAGGGGTGATGGCCTTCGAGTGAGACATTCCGGTCCGAAGCGAGAAAGTGGCCCGTCGGGGCTGGACCGACTATCGGGCTCAACTGATCTTATGCGTGAGTGTGACGCCGAAGCACTCTATGTCGCCCCGAGGGCGGGGGCACAACATGTCCTAATGCATGGAGCCAATACGCATGTTCTTCTATCTCGCACGGATCGGTGGCTTTCTGGTTCAGCCGACCAATGCGCTGGTCCTTCTGCTGTGTGTTGGCGTGGTGTTGCTGCTGTTCGGGGTGATGCGCGCGCGCTGGCTGATCGTTGTGGCAGCATTTGGACTCGCCATTGCGGGCTTTTCACCGCTCGGCCAGATCCTGATCCAACCGCTTGAGGATCGTTTCCCACAGGCGCAAGAGGACGCGCCGGCGCCCGACGGGATCATCATGCTCGGCGGCGCTTTCACCACCATCGTGTCTGCAGGCCGCGGCACGGTCGAACTCAACGAGGCAGCCGAGCGGCTCACCTCCTTTGTGGCGCTGGCCAGGCGGTATCCGGACGCGCGGCTCGTTGTTACGGGCGGCTCGGCGCAGATTCTCTATGACGATGTCACCGAGACCGAGGCGGCTATCGCGCTGCTCGCAGACCTTGGCATCGATCCCGGTCGGTTGGAACTCGAAGACCGCGCGCGCAATACTTACGAGAACGCGCTCTACACACGCGATCTCGTAAGACCGGCGCCAGATGAACGCTGGCTCGTTGTCACCTCGGCCTTTCACATCCCGCGTGCGGTTGGCTGTTTTCGCGCGGTGGGTTTCGAGGTCGACGCATTTCCCGTTGACTACAGAACCCGCGGGCGCGCGGACCGCAGCCGGCCCTTCTATTCGGCCTCAGAGGGTCTGAAACGTACCGATCGCGCGACCCGCGAATGGATTGGGCTCGCCGTTTACTGGCTGACCGGGCGGACCAATGCCTTTCTGCCAGCGCCCATTGGAGTGTCTCTCTCGCCGTCGTGAAGGCGTTTGTGAAAAAAGGCGAAAAAAGGGCTTGCCGACAGCGTAAACAAAGCGTAACCGAACGGCCTCGCGGCACTGCACAATTTGAGACGCCGCCGGAAGAGGACCTTCATGGGACACAACACCGAAACCAATTGCTGGCGCCCGGCCGTATGGACCCTTGGCGTGTTGGTTGCGATTATGGCGCTTACGGCAATGTTCGGCGGGTTTGAGCCGACGACGGTTGCTCTGCAGTAGTTTTGCCTGCCAGATTGATTTCAGCGAAACGGCGTGATCTTCGGATCGCGCCGTTCGCTTTTCTGGCCTATTTTTTCAAGTGTTGGAGGACGTCATGACGCAGACCATCACAACCGGCTATCGCGTTCTGGTCAACCAAGCGCTGGAGGAGATCGAAACCCTGTCGGTTGGGGACGCTCAGGCTCTGCTTGGCTCGGACGGTGTTGTCTTCGTCGACATCCGCGATCCGCGCGAACTTGAGCGCACGGGCCGTATTCCTGGCGCGTTCCACGCCCCGCGCGGCATGCTCGAATTCTGGATTGATCCCGACAGCCCCTATCACAAGCCGGTCTTTGCCGAAGACAAGCGATTCGTCTTCTTCTGTGCCGGCGGCTGGCGGTCGGCGCTGGCTGCTCAGACCGCAAAGATTATGGGCCTAAAGCCTGTCTGTCATATCGATGGCGGCTTCGGTGCCTGGAAGAAAGCCGGCGCTCCGGTCGATGCGCCAGAGACAGCTCCAGGCGAAATGGCGGGCTGACCGGCGGATCTGCTCACGCCTCTACCAGTCGTGCAGCGCGAGGCCAATCACGGTCGCGAGGCCCAAAACGCCGAGACCAATGGCAATCGGTGCTGCCAACCCGCCAAGAAAGCTCAGCCGGGCGCGGCGTGTAAGGCGGCTATCAATCGACCCGTTTGGCGTAACCGGGGTGTTCTCGGGGGTGGGCGGGCGCGGCAGCATGCCGGTGACGGGATAGCGCACGACCCTTAGCCAGCGCCAGGTCAGAAACCCCAGCCACATCACGATAAGGCCCGGGAACAAGATCAGATCGATCGGGCTAGGCCAGCGCAGCGACCAGAAGAACACGGCCACCAGCATGACCGCGATCAGCGTCATGGTCGTCTCCCAGCCGAGCTGGCTATGCGGCGCGAAGGTGACTTCATGGCTGCAGGACGGGCAACGATAGACGACCTCATATCCAAGGCCCGCCGGTCGCGATGACACGGCCCGCATTGCTTGATGATCGCAGGCGCGGCAGCGGCGCAACTCTTGCGGCAGGTCGAGGCGAGATGGGGCGTTCGGGGCGTCGTCACTCATCGCCGCAAGTGTGCCGGCCCTTTATCCACATGACAAGCGCGTGTATTTGGCTGGAGCCTTGCATGACACTGCACGGCTTGCCCACGGCCCCGTCCTGAACTAACGGAAGGGTCTCGCTGCCCACGGACCGACATCTCATGCCCCGTTTCGACAGTCAGATATCACCAGGCTCAGCCGAGTTCGCCAGCAATGCCCAGGCCATGGCCGAGCTTGTCGCCGACCTCGACCAGAAGCGCCGGGTCGCGGCACGGGGCGGATCGGAGCGGGCCCGGCAGCGCCATGCCGATCGCGGCAAGCTACTGCCGCGCGAGCGGGTTGCCCGCTTGCTTGATCCCGGCGCGCCGTTTCTCGAGTTCAGCCAACTCGCAGCGCACGGGCTTTATGACGACGCGATCCACGGTGCGGGGCTCATCACAGGCATCGGCCGGGTGTCGGGCCGCGAGTGCGTCATTGTTTGCAATGATGCCACCATCAAGGGCGGCACCTACTATCCGATGACGGTAAAGAAGCATCTCCGTGCCCAGGAGGTCGCGCGCGAGAACCGGCTGCCTTGCATCTATCTCGTGGATTCAGGCGGCGCAAATCTGCCGAACCAGACAGACGTATTCCCCGACCGTGAGCATTTCGGGCGTATCTTCTACAATCAGGCGACGATGAGTGCGCTCGGCATTCCGCAGATCGCGATTGTCATGGGCTCGTGCACGGCGGGCGGGGCCTATGTCCCGGCCATGTCGGATGAAACCGTGATTGTGCGCAATCAGGGCACGATCTTTCTCGGCGGCCCGCCATTGGTAAAGGCGGCGACGGGCGAAGAGGTCACGGCCGAAGACCTGGGCGGCGCCGATCTTCACACAACGCAATCAGGTGTCGCCGATCACTACGCGATGGATGATGCCGACGCACTCGATCGCGCCCGGCGCATCGTCGCCAATCTGACCGAGCCGCATCCGGACAGCTTGCCAATGATCGAACCAACGGACCCGTATTACGATCCGGCGGAACTCGACGGTGTGGTGCCAGGTTCGCTTGCCACCCAATACGATATCCGCGAGGTGATCGCCCGGCTCGTCGATGGCTCGGAGATCGATGAGTTCAAGGCACGCTACGGCACCACGCTCATCACCTGTTTTGCGCGGCTTTATGGTATGCCGGTCGGGATCATCGCCAATAATGGCATTCTCTATTCGGAATCAGCGCTGAAAGGCGCCCATTTCGTCGAACTGTGCTGCCAGCGCCGTATTCCGTTGCTGTTTTTGCAGAATATCACCGGCTTCATGGTCGGCCGGCAATATGAGGCGGGTGGCATCGCCAAGGATGGCGCCAAGCTCGTGACGGCGGTGGCGTGCGCTCAGGTGCCGAAGATCACCGTCATCGTTGGCGGGTCCTATGGGGCAGGGAACTATGGCATGTGCGGGCGGGCCTATTCCCCACGCTTTCTGTTCATGTGGCCGAATGCGCGGATTTCCGTCATGGGCGGAGAGCAGGCATCCAGTGTGCTCGCTACGGTCCGCCGCGCCAATCTAGAAGCAGACGGCGAGGATTGGCCGGACGATGAGGAAGAAGCGTTCAAGGCGCCGATCCGTGCCAAATACGAAGAGGAGGGGCATCCTTACTACGCCACCGCGCGGATTTGGGACGACGGCATCATAACGCCTGCCGAAACCCGCCGCGTGCTTGGGCTGGCTTTTTCCGCAACGCTGAATGCGCCAATCCCGGAGACCCGCTTTGGCGTGTTCCGGATGTGATGTAACGGCCGGCGTCGGGACTTTGCTCACCCAATGACCTTTGTTGCAAATCTACGCCCGCTTCTGCCGGGGCTTGCCGTTGCTGTGGTCGTTGCTATGGCGTCGATGTTTGTCGGCGAGCATTACGGCGGGCCAGTCATGCTGTTTGCGCTGTTGATCGGCATCGCCTTTCATTTCCTCTATGAAGAAGGCCCATGCCGTGCCGGTATTGACGTCGCGGGGCGCCAGGTTCTCAAGATAGGCGTGGCGCTGCTGGGCGTCAGGATCACGTTCGAGGAGATCTTCGCACTTGGCTGGTCGCCGATCATCATGGTCGCAAGCGCCGTCGCCGCGACGATCTGCTTTGGTGTTATCCTGAGCAGTGCGCTCGGTCTTGGCCGCCGTTTCGGGGTTTTGACAGGTGGAGCGGTGGCCATCTGCGGCGCCTCTGCGGCTCTGGCACTTGCATCCGTCCTGCCCAAGGACAAGGACAGCGAGCGCTTCACGCTGTTCACCGTCATTGGCGTCACGACGCTGTCGACGGTCGCGATGGTGCTCTATCCGGTGCTGACCGGGCTGATGGACTTCGACCATCGCGATGCGGGTGTCTTCCTTGGCGGCACGATCCATGACGTCGCCCAAGTCGTCGGGGCCGGCTATTCGGTCTCGCTTGAGACGGGTGATGTTGCGACGTTCACGAAGATGCTGCGGGTGGCGATGCTGTTGCCGGTCGTTCTGCTGGTCGCGTTCCTGTTCGGCCAGGCAAGTCGGGGGATGCAGGCCGCGCAAGGCCCGGCCGGCGTGCCGCTGTTCCTGATTGGCTTTGCGGTCATGGTGGTGATTTCGAGCCTTGGCCTGCTGCCAGGGCCGGTGAAGGCCGGTATCGAGGAACTGTCGCGCTGGTGTCTCGTCACCGCGATCGCGGCCCTCGGTATGAAGACCTCGCTCAAGGCCATGGCCCAGGTTGGTGGCAAGGCGATCGGGCTTATCATCGCCCAGACCGTGTTCCTGGCACTGATCGTCCTGGGTGTGATTATCTTTCTGGACTGACGTCGGTCGCTAAAGAACGCCCAGTCCGCGCGCTGCAACATAGGTTGCGACACCGAGCAGGATGGCCGCGAACAGGCGTTGCAACAGCTTGCGCCGGATTGCGAGCGTGCGTGCCAGACGCTCTCCAACAAGGCCACCGACTAACCCGCCGATCAGGAACAGCCCCGCGACCGGCCAGTCGATCAGGCCTGACCAGGCATAGTTCGCTGCCGTCATGAAACCGAAGGCCGCAACGGCGACGAGCGACGACGCAATGGCGTTCAGGATCGGCATTCCGGTCGCAAACACCAGTCCCGGCACGATGAGGAAGCCGCCGCCGATTCCGAAGAAGCCAGCCATGAGGCCGGTTCCGAACCCGAGCGGCAGTAGCCGAGGTAACAACTCGCCCGCGCTGTCCCGGGTCAGCCGGACCTCCGGATTGTCTGGCCGGGTGCGCGGCCTGAGCATGGCGATTGCGGTCATCACGATGACGATCGAGAACAGCCCGACCAGCGCCTCGCCGTCAATCCGCTTGCCGATCGACGAGCCGAGATAGGCGCCGAGAACGCCGGCGGAGGCGAACACTGCCGCGCAGCGCCATTTCACCGTGCCGGATCGTGCATGGCCTGCCAGCGCGATGCCTGCATTGGCCGCGACTGCGAGTGCGCTGGTGCCGATCGCGGCATGAGCGGGTGACACGCCGATCACATAAGCAAGCAACGGCACGGCAAGGATCGAGCCGCCGCCGCCGATCAACCCGAGCGAGACGCCGACGATAGCGCCGGATCCAATGGTTAGCGTCGCTGTCGCCAGACTGAGATCGACCATAGGAGACCTTGCGCGTCCGACACGGTCGGGCGCGTTCCAAATGATGACGACGGTGAGTGTTCAGCGCCTGATCAGGCGCCGGTCACGGGTCTGGACTAAGCGCCTTGGGCTGCCTGCGCGGATGCTTGCGGACGCCGGTTCCATGGCATCTGCTGCAACAGCCGGGCCATACCGCAAAAGCCGGTGACACCGGCGAAAGCGAGGCCGGCCCCGACAAAGCCCGCGAGACCATAGAAGGCCGGATGGACGGTCGCACCGCCAACGACACCTGCCAGAACAAGCCCGCCCGCGGCAATTTGCACCTGGCGCATGACCTCAATCGGCTGATTCTTGTTAACGGTGACAGGCAGGCCCGCCTTGCGCCAGGCTTCGAGGCCGCCATCCATGATGTAGGTCTTGACGCCATCACGGCCGGTCAGGTGATCCGAGGCGGCCATGGTCCGCCCACCGGAGCGGCAATGGAACACGACCGTTTGGGCGTCACCGAGATCGGGCGTACCGCCGGCGATCTCGGACAACGGGATCAACCGTGCACCGGGAATGTTGGAACGGGCGTGCTCGTCTGCTTCGCGCACGTCGACCAAAAGCGCGCCCTGAGCGATCAAGGTTTTAGCATCTGTCGGGGAAATCGTTTCAGGCATCATCGGTGGGATGTCCTCTTCGTGCCGCAGTGCGGCGTTACAGCGGGATCTGCGGAGCGGGCCGGAATCAATCCGGGCAGAACAGGGTTTTCAGGGTCATGATGAGCTGCTCGATACGCGGATCGGCGACCCGGTAGTGCAGGGTCTGGCCTTCGCGGCGATAGGCGACGATGCCGTCCTCACGCAGCTTTGCGAGATGCTGCGACAGAGCTGACTGGCTAATGCCGATCGTTTCGGCCAGCGTATTGACCGTCATCTCGCGAGCGCCGATCAGGTGGCACAGCACCAGGAGCCGACGGTCATTGCCGAGCAGCCGCAGGACATGAGCGGCTTCGGCCGCCTTGGCCTCGATCTGTTCCAGGTCCGACTGTGATAGTGCCGGAGAAAGAGGCTCGTCAGGGCGGTATGTGAAGTTGGGGGTGGTCATAGGCACCGATTGCCTCTTTTCTAAATTAGCATTAGCTTATATATCAATGACAACAGAGATTGCAAGGGAGTGTCGGGGCAGCACCCTTGCTCCCATCCGATGACGCAGGAGCCTGAGATGAGCCAGAATCTCGAAGCACAGATCGAAGCCTTTTTTGACGAGCCGACCAATACGGTGAGTTACTTGGTCTGGGACCCGGAAGCGAAACGCGCGGCGGTGGTCGACCCTGTGCTCGACTTCGACCTTCCGTCTGGACAGGTGTCGCTGGAGAGTGTCGAGGCGATGCTTGCGCGCGCCGCGTCCCTTGGTTTGACCATTGACTGGACGCTTGAGACACACGCCCATGCTGACCACTTGTCCGGCTCGCCTTTCATCAAGGCAAAGACCGGTGCCAAGATTGGCATTGGCGAGCACATCAAGGACGTCCAGCAGATCTTCCGGCCGGTCTTCAACGACACAACGCTGAAGACCGATGGCAGCGACTTCGATCAGCTGTTCGTCGATGGCGAGACCTTCGAGATCGGCAACCTGATCGTCGAGGTGATGCACACGCCGGGGCATACGCCAGCCTGTATCACCTATCGCATCGGGTCGGCTGCCTTTGTCGGTGACACACTGTTCATGCCGGATTTCGGCACCGCCCGGGCTGACTTTCCTGGCGGAGATGCCCGCATGCTGTATCGGTCTATTCAGAAGGTCCTGTCGCTGCCCGACACGACGCGGCTTTACATGTGCCACGATTACAAGGCGCCGGGGCGGGACGCCTATGCTTGGGAAACAACCGTCGCCGAGGAACGCGACAACATCCATCTCAAGGACAACGCCGATGAGGACAGCTATGTCGCGATGCGTGAAGCGCGCGATGCCACGCTGTCGGTTCCGCGGCTGCTGCTACCCTCGATTCAGACCAATATCCGTGCCGGACGCTTCCCCGAGGCCGAGGACAATGGCGTGCATTACCTCAAGATCCCGCTTGATATGAGAGGTGCGCCGGCGGTCTGATCGAGCTGTTGTCACTTACTCGGGCAGAGTGCCTCGACGGAGGGTGATGCAGCGCTTTGCGTTACCCGTTGCCGGTGCTACCAAGCGGTCATGATCTCGTCTCTCTTGATCGCCAATCGCGGCGAAATTGCTGTCCGCATCATCCGTACGGCCCGGTCATTGGGCGTCCGTACGATCGCGGTCCACTCAGATGCCGACGCGCGCGCTTTACATGTCGCGGAAGCCGATGCGGCGGTCGCGATTGGGCCGTCGCCTGCCGCCGAGAGCTATCTTGTTATTGAACGGATACTCGAGGCAGCCAAGGAGACCGGCGCAGAGGCGATCCATCCCGGCTACGGGTTTTTATCGGAGAATGCGGACTTTGCCGAAGCTTGTCAGAGCGCGGGCATCGTGTTCGTGGGGCCGCCGGCGGACGCGATCCGGGCGATGGGCCTGAAGGACCGCGCCAAAGCGTTGATGGAAGGGGCTGGCGTGCCTGTCGTCCCCGGCTTTCACGGCCAGCGTCAGGAAACCGATTTTCTGCGCGAGAAAGCCTATGAGATCGGCTATCCGGTTCTCATCAAGGCGGTCGCTGGCGGTGGCGGCAAGGGAATGCGCCGGGTCGACAAGCAGATTGCTTTCGATGAGGCGCTCACGGCAGCGCGCCGGGAGGCACAGGCCGCGTTCGGTGACGCTCGTGTTCTGGTTGAAAAGTTCGTTGCCGCCCCGCGCCATATCGAGGTGCAGGTCTTCGGTGACCGGCATGGCAACATCGTGCATCTTTATGAGCGCGATTGCTCACTGCAACGCCGTCATCAGAAGGTGGTCGAAGAGGCACCGGCACCGGGCATGACCGAGGGCTTGCGCCGGCGCATGGGAGATGCGGCGGTCGCTGCAGCCCGGGCTGTGTCTTATGAGGGGGCTGGAACGGTCGAGTTCATTGTCGATGGCAGCAAGCCTTTGAACGATGAAACGTCATTTTATTTCATGGAGATGAACACCCGACTTCAAGTCGAACATCCGGTGACAGAAGCCGTCACCGGCCTTGACCTCGTGGACTGGCAGTTGCGTATCGCCTCTGGCGAGAAGCTGCCGCTTAACCAGGGCGAGATCGGTCTTGATGGCCATGCCGTCGAAGTCCGACTCTATGCCGAAGACCCTGAAGCGGACTTTCTCCCATCGACCGGAACGCTCTACGCGCTGCGTTTTGCCGATGGTCCCGGCATTCGGATTGACAGCGGCGTTCGAGAGAACGACATGGTCACGCCGTTCTACGATCCGATGATTGCGAAAGTCATCGCACACGCTCCGACACGGTCAGACGCGCTTGACAGATTGTCGGATGCCCTGGATGCCACACGGGTGGCCGGGCCGCGTAGCAATCTCGGCTTCCTCGGTCGGCTGATCGCCGAGCCTGATTTCCGTGGCGGTATCTTTGATACCGGTTTCATCGATCAGCGTATCGACGGTTTGACCGGAGCTTTGCCGGGTGAGCGGGACGCAGCCATTGTGCTCGGTGCCTGGGGGCTTGTGCAGCGGAACCGGGCACGGGCCGATATGCTGGCCGTAGCACGTGGCGTTCCGGCACAGTCGCCCTGGTCGCTTGCGGATGGGTTCGCCCTTGGCCCGAGGCCCGAGACTGCGATCGACATCGTCATCGAAGGCACGCCGGAAACCGTCGCCATGGCGTGGGATTCGGACGGCCCGACCGCGTCATCACATGATGCGACCGAGGCTGTGCTGGCCGGCGCAGAGGCCGATCTCGTCGAGACGCCAGATGGTGTCTTGGTGTTGATCGAGGGCAGACAATATGCGGTCGTGCGAGCCGATCGGGGCGCCGATGCCGATCACGCAGCCGACGATGTCGTGCGCGCACCGATGCATGGCCGGGTCGTCTCGGTTCTGGTCGAAATGGGTGGGCAAGTCGTTCGCGGCGACAAGATTGCCATCGTCGAAGCGATGAAGATGGAACATGCGGTCACCGCAGGCCGCGATGGTGTAGTCGGCGAGATCATTGTTGCAGATGGTGCCCAGGTGGGCGAGGGCGATGTCATCGCGCGGATTGTCGACGTGGATGGCGGCGCCGATGCTGGCGCCGCTGATACTGCCGCGACAGAAGCTGACTGACGGAGCCTGGGGTCAGCATCCTGGGTATAACCGGCACACCTCAACGGAACGGCCCTTTCCGATACCGTCTCTCATTGGTATCTCGAAGAAATGCCCCAGCATCTGATCAAGCTTTGCGTCGGTGCCGAGTCGGTTGAGGATCTGACCGGCTGGATCGCCGAGCGCATGGCGGCTCGGCGCAAGGGTGGACGCCCGCTCGAACAGGTCCATACGACGCGCCAGCAGCCCAAGCGCTCGGCAGAGATTCTTGGGGGCGGCTCTCTGTATTGGGTGATCAAGGGGGTTATCCAGTGCCGTCAACAGATCCGTGACCTAAGGCCGATCGTGGACACCGATGGCATTCCGCGCTGTGAGATCGTCCTTGAACCGGTGGTGCATCTTGTCACGCCGCGTCCACGTGGCCCATTCCAGGGGTGGCGGTATCTAAGTGCCGCCGACGCGCCGCCCGATCTCACTGCGGCCGATGCCGGTGGTGACCTTCCGATCGACATGCGACGGGATCTGGCGGAACTCGGCCTGTTGTAATGTTTGGCCGGCTTATCGCTTGCCGTATGCGCTGAACACGGCAACGTCTCTGTCTCGTCTGTCTCGCGGACGATCTCAGGGCGCGAGGCTTAACCCTGTCCCAAGGTTTCTTCGCCGTTCCAGCGCATTCGCGGTTGATTCGGGGGGCTGATCTGCCATTGTGGCTTTGCGGCGGCTGAAGACAATCGGGCGAGGGCCGCGCATGGGCGGAAATCTTTCCAGCGTCAAGTATTTAGGCAACGACGCAGCGCATGTCATTGTTGTCGGCAATCTCAAGGGCGGCACGGGTAAGTCGACCGTCACGATGCATGTCATTGTGATGCTCTTGAAGCTTGGCCAGCGCGTTGCGTCAATCGATCTCGATGGCCGTCAGCTTTCCTTGACACGTTATGTCACCAATCGCGCGGTGACTGTCCGCAAGGCGGGGCTCGAGCTCGACATGCCACGCCATACCGGCGTCGCCCAGAACCAGGACTACAACCGCGACGATGGTGAAGAAGCGTTTCGCCAGTTCTCTGAAGCGGTGTCAGCGGCGGAACGTTGGGCCAGCTTCATCGTCATCGATACACCCGCCGCTGACACATATCTGTCGCGTGTCGCCCATTCGATGGCAGACACACTGATTACGCCGTTGAACGACAGTTTCATCGATCTCGATGTCCTGGCGGAGCTCGAGGCCGAAAGCCTCGAAATGATCAAGCCCTCCGTTTACAGCGAACAGGTGCGCGAGGCGCGCCGGCAACGGCGCATGGCGGATGGCGGAATGATCGATTGGATTGTCCTGCGCAACCGGTTGTCCACGCTCGAATCTCGCAACAATCGCCGTGTCCGAAAGGCGCTACGATCGCTGTCACGTGATCTTAGTTTCCGATCGTGCAACGGCTTTGGGGAGCGCGTGATCTACCGGGAGTTGTTTCTGAAAGGGTTGACGGCGCTCGATCCGCTCATTCCTTCAATGACGGCCGAGCCGCCTGCGCTGTCACATCTGTCGGCGCGGGAGGAAGTGCGCGAACTTGTCGACGCACTCAAGCTTCCGATCGATCAGCGCGGGCGACGGCGGGCCGAAGCGCGGCGTATCTGGCGTCATGCGCAGGATAAACCGCTTGAACTCGCGCCGTTTCTCGAAACATCACCGGCCTGACATCGCCCGCCCGTCGTTGGGCAGGATGGCGTTCAGCCGACGAGAATGTTCCTATGGGCGTTGGAGAACTCGATGGCGAAGCCGCCATCGAAGTGGCGCACCACCTTGCCGGTTTCGGGGCCGACCTCAACAATGGTGCCGATCTCCGGCCGGATCAGACACGACACGGCGGCACCTGACAGCGACATGTCAATCACATCACATGGAAAGACCCGTCCATCGGGTAACCGTATTTCTGATTGCGTATCGTCGGGAACATAACGATCGTGCCGGCGGTCTTCCGGCAGGCCGAGCGAGTCGCGATTGGCAAGCCATGTGAGTTGGGATGCAAGTTTGTCGCGCTTGCGCCGACCGGCATCGATCGTCATTGCGAAACCGCCGTGAAAGGCGCGTGTAATGCGCCCTTCAATGCGCCCGACATGATCGAGATAGGCGATCACCCGGCTGCCTTCCGGGGCTGCTTCTGGTGCGATCATTGAGGCACCGCCGGGCGACATTTCGCGTACCTGGCAGGCGAACTCCCGCTGGTCTGGCAACATGTAACGTCCGATCAGATTCACGCGCACGCGCTGAAAGCGGCGTCGTTCCTCGCTATAGGTCATCTGTTCGGAAATCGAATCCGGCAGGGCGACGTTCACCAGGGTCTCCACAATCATGACGTGCGGAATTCCGCTCTTGTCAACCAGTGTAGGTGGAACCTGTTAACGCCACGTAATCGATATTGTGCGCACTGTTTTATTGCGCGATCTAGTCGATCCGGCCACCCTCATAAAGTGCAAGATGGCCATACCGGCCCTTTGGGGTAATGCCACGATAGGGCAAGCGCATGTCACGCCTGTCCGGGGTCTCCCACAATCGGTTGAGCCATAGAATCCGTAGATCAGCCAAGGAGGTGCGAGCAAGCGGATGGGCGCCGAGCCAGTAGGGACGGTCGATCGGAGTTGCAATGCCGACGATCCGGCCGATCGGGCCGTTGCGAAGAGCGAGTGGAAACAGCGCCCACTCGTAGCGCACGCAACGTCCGTTGTGGTTTTCATGGTCGATGTCGATACTGGCGCCGACAACGTCATGGACAACACAAGTGATCAGTGTCTCCAGCGCCTCTCGTTCTTTGTCGCGCCAGCCATCGAGCCAGTTTTCACCGCGCAGTTCACGCCCCATTGCGATCGACAGCCGTGTCCCGGCCAGCCGATAGGTCAGTCGGGATGGGCTTTCGACCTCGAGCACAAAGGTGTCGCCGAGGAGCTGCGCGAGATCGCCAGGTTCGATGTCGCCGCGCTCAGGCGCGAGCCGAGTGCCGCGCAACCGGTTCCAGTAAGCGTAGAGCCTGCGTGAGGCGTCTTGCCGCAACAGGCTTGCATTACGGTCCAATTCCGAGACGTGATTGTCGAGCATGCTGGGTCGTCCCGTTTCTGGACTCTTGTCTGTACGGTTTCGAAACAGTTAATGCCGAAGTGGCATGTGCAACGGGAAGGCCAGCAGGAATGGTGCCAAACAGCGAGGAGGCTAACCCGGACGCAGGGGATAGGACGCCACGCGAGCCGGTCTTCAACATTCCCGGCGCGATCGCTGGGGCAATCGCGCTGCTGTGTCTGATCCATGGCTTGCGACTGTTCTTAAGTCCCCGCGATGATCTTTGGCTGCTTTATGCGTTCGGCTTCGTGCCGCTGCGTTATGATCCGTCGGTTGTTCTGAACTTCACCTTTCCGCTGGAGCCGGTCGGCGCTTGGGTTGCGCCCGCTACCCATGCATTGCTGCATGCCAGCTTTGTGCATCTTGCCGTCAACGCCCTATGGTTGATTGCCTTCGGCGCGCCTCTCGCACGGCGCTTCGGCGCGGTTCGGTTCGCGCTGTTCTCTGGCTTGGCTGCGGTTGCGGGGGCTTGCGCTCATCTGGCCGCTCATTGGGGCAGCGACGTGCCGATGGTCGGTGCGTCAGGTGTCGTGTCGGCCTATATGGCCGCTGCGATGCGGTTCTGTTTCGAACCGCTTGGGCCTTTATCTGCTGCAGGCCGACGGTTTCCGGAGCAAGGCGCCCTGGTTCCGCGCGCCTCGCTGCTGGTGGTGTGGTCGAACCCGCTGGCGCTGACGTTTGCGCTCATCTTTCTGGTGGTCAATCTTGGCGTCGGTTTCGTTGGCGGGGCCGCGGACGGTGGTCAGGTCGCCTGGCAGGCCCATATCGGTGGGTTTGCATTTGGGTTGTTTGCTTTTGCGCTGTTCGATCCGGTTCGAACCGTGCGCCGATAGCCACCCTCAAGCCCCTCCGTATTCGCTCGCATCTACTGCCGACCTTGCGTCGTGGCGGCGCCGGCCTCATCATATCGTGAACGGCTCTGCATCCACCGCCGGGGCCAGCAACGAACAGGTGGGAGGAAAAGATGACAGTCGCGAGTATTCTCAAGACAAAGGGCAATGCGGTCGAAACCGCATCGGCCGCCGACACGCTGCACGACGTTGTCCGCAAGCTCGAGGCCCATGGCATCGGCGCCGTTGTCGTGACCGATGCCGACAAGCGGGTTGAGGGGATTTTGTCGGAACGCGATGTGGTGCGGTCTCTGGCACGCAAGGGCCCAGGTGTGCTCGAACAGCCGGTGACCAGCCATATGACGAAGGATGTCGTGACCTGCGCACCGCACGATCTGATCGACCACGTCATGGAAAAGATGTCGGCAGGCAAGTTCCGTCACATGCCGGTGGTCGAAGGCGGCAAGCTGACCGGCATCATCTCGATCGGTGATGTGGTCAAGCACAAGCTCGCACAGGCCGAGAGTGAAACGGCGATGTTGCGCGACTATGTCGCGATGACCTGATTGTTTGAAGAACGGCACATGTGCCGCATTCAGCCGTCCTGAATCATCGATAGTGGCTGGCCGCTTCCGTCGCCCAGCGCCACTTTGCGATAAAAGCAGGAGCGGCGGCCTGTATGGCAGCTTGCGCCATCGCCTGCCACGCGAACCTTGAGAACGAGTGCGTCCTGGTCGCAATCGGTCAGGACCTCGACAACGGATTGGGTGTTGCCGCTTGTTGCGCCCTTGAGCCAGAGTTCTTGGCGTGAGCGGCTCCAGTAGTGTGCGATGCCGGTGTCCAGTGTCAGGCGGAGAGCGTCGGCGTTCATATGCGCGACCATGAGCACCGTGCCGTCCTCTGCGTCGACCGCGATCGCGGTGACAAGACCTGACGCATCGAAGACCGGGGCGAAGACAGTTCCGTCTTCGCGAGGGCCTTTTTCGGCAATGGTGGGGAAGGGTGACGGATCGGTTGGTTGCTCTGTCATAGCGTGCAGATAGCGCACCCTCCGCGCCGCGTCACCTGCGAACCACCTATACCTCTCGGTGGCTGACGAGCTTCAGAAAGCGCTCCTGTTCGGCCGGTTCCTCGCGGAAGACACCGGTGAACTGGTGCGTGATCGTATTCGATCCGTGCTTCTGAATGCCACGCATCGACATGCACATATGCTCAGCCTGGATCATCACGGCGACGCCGCGCGGCTTCAACACCGTGTCGATGGTCGACGTGATCTGGGCCGTCAGATTTTCCTGCGTCTGCAGCCGGCGCGCATAGATGTCGACGACACGGGCCAGCTTTGACAGGCCGACAACGGCATTCGACGGGTAATAGGCGATATGCGTCTTGCCGAAGAACGGCACGACATGATGCTCGCAATGGGAAAAGAACGGGATCGATCGCACCAATACGATATCGTTATAACCGCCGACTTCCTCGAACGTGCGCGACAACACGTCGACCGGATCTTCGTCATAGCCGCCGAACAGTTCACGATAGGCCTTGGTCACGCGCTTCGGCGTATCAAGTAAGCCCTCGCGGAGCGGATCGTCGCCGGCCCATTCAAGCAATGTACGGACCGCGTTTTCGGCCTCGTCACGGCTCGGACCATCACTGGCGAGAGGTGTGTCGGATGTGTGTGCGTGCGGTTTCACGATTGAGCGCATGGGTATCCCTTCGATGGGGCAAGCCCCAGAGTGTCACGGGTTGAGGAGGAAAAACTCCAAAAAGGTGCCAGAGAATTACGACCGGGTAGCAGCGTTGGACCAGTTTTGCGCGGAAGATGCGTGAAATTGTGTCATTTCAAAGCTGCTCTTTCCGATCTGCAGTCGTCGGGGATATGTCACCATCGCCACGCCGACTTGCCATTGCCCTCAGCAAACCTGATATAATATCCCAGTTTAGCGATCGACAGTCCCAGCCGGTCACGAAAACGCTATGGACACTGGCATATGTTGAACGACCTCTACAACACGCGGATTCTTGAACTCGCAGGCGATATTCCCAGGATCGGTCGCCTCGAAGCACCTGATGCGACCGCGACGGCTCATTCCAAGCTGTGCGGCTCGACCGTAACGGTCGACCTCAAGATGAACGGAAACCGCGTTGAAGACTTTGCCCATCAGGTAAAGGCCTGTGCGCTCGGTCAGGCCTCTTCGTCGATCTTGGCGCGGCATGTCGTTGGGGCCAAGGCGGAGGAGTTGCGCAGCAGCTGCGCA
>JBCBSK010000056.1:0-20035 GCA_039819185.1 Pseudomonadota bacterium
ATGGAGATGCCGACCTGGTCCGCAAGCTGTTGAAGTGTCATCTGGCGGACCTTGCGCATCTCCATTGGCCACCTGAGCCAGATTGAACGCAATCAGGCGCAACTTTCGGTGGCATCTCTAAAGGCGATCAGCGATGCGCTCGGCGTCCAGATTGGCTATTTCTTCGATGAAGCCGGCCAGCGAATAAGCGCAGAGCACAAGATTGTTGTGCGGGAAGGTGCCCGACAGAAACTCAGATACGCAAAGACCGGAGTACTTGACGAACTCCTGGTGCCGGATCTCAACGGGCCGATCGAGATGCTTATGAGCTATTACCTGCCCGGAGCCGACACCGAGTTCTACAGCCATGTCGGGGTCGAGGCTGGCCTCGTCGTCCAAGGTGAATTGGAACTGACGGTCGGCAACGATGTATTTATCTTAAAGGAAGGCGACAGTTTCACCTTTCGCTCAACAGAAATGCATCGCAGTCGAAATCTAAGCGACAAGGAGGTGCGCGTCGTATGGGTCATCACGCCACCGGCCTTTTGACGGAAAGGCGAGACATTCCGGCGCCGAATGAGGAGCAAGCCCCGGCGCCAATCGTGCGGATTGTGGGCCTATCGAAACGTTACGGCACTACAGTTGCCGTGGACGATATGGACCTTGAGATCGCGCATGGTGAATTCTTTGCCCTTCTGGGCGCTTCCGGATCGGGGAAGACCACGATTCTGCGCATGATCGCAGGCTTCATTGATCCGACTGGCGGCGAAATCCTTGTCGAAGGCAAGAACATGTCGGGCGTTCCGCCCTACCTGCGGCCCGTCAACACGATGTTCCAATCCTATGCGCTATTTCCACATATGTCGGTGGCGACGAACATTGAATACGGCCTTAAAAAACTCGGCCTGCCACGCGAAGAACGTAAGGCGCGGACCGACGAAATGCTCCGTCTGGTGCGGCTGACCGGGTTCGAGGACCGCAAACCGCATCAATTGTCAGGCGGCCAGCGGCAACGCGTTGCGCTCGCCCGGGCAATCGCTCGGCGGCCAAAGCTACTCCTGCTCGACGAACCACTGGGCGCGCTCGACCGCCGTCTGCGTCAGGAAATGCAGCTTGAACTGAAGCGGATTCAGCGTGAGTCGGGCATTACCTTTCTTGTCGTAACCCACGATCAGGAAGAGGCCTTGAGCCTTGCCGATCGGATTGCAATTGTCGATGCCGGTCGGCTCTGCCAATGTGGGACACCGCAGCAACTCTACGATCGTCCCGGCAACCGTTTCGTCGCAACGTTTCTGGGCACGATCAATATGTTGGACGGCATTGCGCGCGGGTCCAACCTTGTCGAACTCGCCTGCGGCACTCTGATTGAAACCACGGAGCCGGTAGGAGCGAGCAACGGCGCACCAGTTTGCCTGGCCATTCGTCCCGAACATGTGAGCCTGTCAGCGCGGCGCCCAGGCAACCTGCCGGCTCAGGTTGCAGGTGGAGCGTTCTTCGGAAAAGAGTTCCTGGTCCGAGCGGATACCAAAGCGGCCGCGCCGGTATCCTTCTATCTTCCCGGAACCCGCGATCTACCTGCCGGTGAAGTACACCTGGCCTTGGATCCCGCTGCAGTTCGGATCGTCGCTCCGTGATTGGCGTCTCCCCGAAAGGCGGAAGAGCCACCCAATGAAGCGTCTTTTCATTGGCCTACCAGCTCTATGGATGGCGGTTTTCTTCCTGTTACCCCTCGCCATTCTCGCAATAATCTCGCTCGGGGACGTCCGACTTGGCCAGCCGCCTGTTGCCTGGGGCCCGGACTGGCCGGAGGAAACCCAGCTCGATTTGGACAGCTTCGACCGCATACTTACCCGCCCGCTCTATGTCGACGCCTTCATCAGTTCGCTGAGTATCGCGGTAATGACCACGCTTCTGGCCTTGCTGATCGGGTATCCGATGGCGCTCGGCATTGCGACCGCACCGAGGCGCTGGCGGACACTTCTGCTGCTTCTGGTTATCCTGCCCTTCTGGACGTCGTTTCTGTTGCGGGTCTATGCGTGGATGGGGCTCCTCGGGCAGAACGGGCCGCTCAACCAACTTCTTGTTGCACTCGGCCTGATCGACGATCCAATCCGCCTGCTGAACAGCAATGGCGCCATGCTGATAGGACTCGTTTATACCTATCTTCCGTTCATGATCCTACCGCTTTATGCCAACCTCGCCCGGCTCGACCACAGCCTTGCCGAGGCTGCGCAAGATCTTGGAGCTCGGCGCATTGGCGTGTTTCTCGACGTCACGTTGCCGATGTCCGTTCCTGGCATCCTCGCGGGCTCGATGCTCGTCTTCGCGCCGGTGATAGGCGAATACGTCATCCCGACGCTGCTCGGGGATGCCCGCTCGCCGATGATTGGGCGGGTATTGGCCGACGAGTTCTTCCTGAACCGGGATTGGCCGGTGACAGCCGCGCTGTCCATCGCCATCCTCATTGTAGTCGCGATCCCGCTCTTCGTGCTCAATCGGTTTCTGGCCCGGTCGGCGGAGCGAGCCTGACATGTCCAGAACCTCGCCCGTCCTAATCCTGGCCATGATCGGCGGCTTCGCCTTTCTTTATGTGCCGCTGCTGACCATGGTCCTGTTTTCGTTCAACGCGTCTCGCCTGCAGACAGTCTGGGGTGGGTTCTCGACACGCTGGTACTGGGAACTGGTGCAGGACCCGGAGGTAATCCAGGCCGCCATTTTGACTGTCAAGATCGCGGGCTTGAGCGCGACTATCGCAACAGTAATCGGCGTACTTTCGGCATTTGCACTGGCCCGGTTCCAACGGTTCGGCGGACGGGGCGGTTTCAGCCTCATGGTAACCGCTCCGCTTGTTGTCCCTGAAGTCGTCATCGGCTTCTCAAGCCTGATGCTGTTCATCTACATGGCCGAATTCATCGGATGGCCGGCGCGGCGCGGGTTCACCACAATCACACTGGTGCACGCCACCTTCGCGACGGCGTTCGTCACCATCTTGGTCCAGTCCCGTTTAGCAGGCACCGCGCGCGAAGCCGAGGACGCTGCGGCCGACCTCGGTGCGCGTCCGATGGCGGTCTTCCTCGAGATCACGATCCCTTCGATCCTCCCAGCAGTGATCTCCGGCTGGCTTCTGGCGTTCACGCTTTCAATCGACGACGTCGTCCTAGCCACATTCACGACCGGCCCAGGGTCGACGACGCTGCCGATCTACATCTGGAGCAAGGTCAAGTTCGGCGTAACGCCCGAGATCAATGCGCTTGCCAGCGTGATGATCGGTGTCGTGGCACTGGCTGCTCTGGTGGCCGCCCTGCTCATGAGTCGATCAAGAAAATCCATCGAATAGCGGGACCGGGCTTCCAAACCCGAAATCGACATCGGCAAGTCCGGCAACAGGTCCAGAAAGGCCTTGCTGCACAGTGGCTCACTGTCGACCAGCGTCCCATCAAGATCAAAGATGATGCAGTGAAACATGCTTTGCGTATCTGTGTTTGGCAGTGATGCGGATGGCCAGCTTGATGGTTTTTCGCCGCTCTCGGTGCGCGATGACCCTAACCGCAAGTCGTTGAGAAACCAGTCAAAACATCTTTCGATGGCACGCATCCGCCTGCCGGTGGGGCGCGTCCATCTCAATGCGCAAGTTGGCGCACGCCTTTTTATTATTGACAATGTTAATCGATTAAGCAAGCCTTGTGTGACTGGCCTGCATCACTGCGCGAAGACGGGAGCGGGCCGAGGGAGGACACAATGCCAAACAAGCAGCGCGGCCATGGCGGCCGTGTCACTCTTGGCGATATTGCCGCAGATGTTGACCTTTCGGCAGCGGCCGTCTCGATGGCGTTGCGTGGCAACAGTCGCGTTTCCGCAGAGACTCAAAAGCGCGTAACCGAAGCTGCGGAGCGGCTCGGCTATGTCTACGACCGGGGCGCGGCGAAGCTACGAACCGGCCAGTCTGACACCATTGGCATAATCGTCGGCGACATATCCAACGCGTTTTTCGGTGAATTGGTGGCTGGCGTTGACGCCGCCATCGCGCCTGCGGGCAAAATCTCCTTCTTGCTGAATGCTCGCGAAGACGTGGACCGCCAGAGCCAGTTGTTAAATCGTCTGCGGGAGCATGGCGTGGATGGCATCATCCTTTGCCCGGCGCCGGAGACCGACGAAGCCACGATCGAGGAAATCCGCCATTGGGGGATCCCGATCGTTCAGATGCTGCGCACGGTGGCGGACACCTCCGGCGACTGGGTCAGTGCAGACTACAAGACCGGTGTCGAGGCGTTGTGCGAACATCTAGTACGGCGCGGCCATCGGCGCATCGCACTGATTGGCGGAGAATTAGAGCATTCCGCCACCTGGCAGCGACATACCGGCTATCGCGCCGCATTGAAGCGCAATGGTATTGAGGCTGATCTGATCTACCGCTGCCCGCTGACCCGTCGTGCAGGGCGGCACGCCATTGGCGAACTTCTCACCTCCGAAACCCCGCCGACGGCTGCTGTTTGCTACAATGACGTCGTCGCATTCGGTGTGATTGCCGGACTGCGCGAAAACGGGATTGAGCCTGGCAAAGACTTCGCCGTCACTGGCTTCGACAATGTCGAGGAAGCCGCTGAATCCTGGCCACCATTGACGACTGTGGCGACACATGCGCGCGAAATCGGCGATGCCGCTGGCCAGTTGTTGCTCCGCCGCATCAACGAGCCCGACGCCTCCAGAGAACAGATCATCGTGCCAACCCGGCTGATCGTTCGTCAGTCATGCGGGGCGGCGGCCGAAACGCCACAGACAAAACATAATCAGAAATTGGAGAACGCGGCGCCGCGGTCAGCCTGACACGCATGAATCCGCAGCGCCGCTGCTTCCAGTAAGCCGGGACCGGAAAACCGGCCCCATCGTGAAGCGAGGGAGGATTACCATGAAACTCACGAGAAGGACTATCCTGGGTGCCGCGACAGGCCTGATCATGGCCGGCACCATGGGTGCGGCACAGGCCGCGGACGTGACGCTCCGGTTTGGCCATCTGGGTGCTGAAGACACCGCCTACCAGGCCGGCGCACTCAAATTCCAGGAGCTGGTGAAGGAGCTCTCAGACGGCAGCATGGCCGTTGAGATCTTTCCCAATGGCGTTCTGGGTGATGAAGGCGAGATGTTCGAACAACAGATGGCCGGCGCGCTCGACCTGTCGATCGTCAATCCGGGCAAGATCACCGATTTCTCACCCAGCGCCAACATCTTCACCTTCCCATTCCTGTACAAGGACGTGGATCACTGGAATGCGGTGCTGTCTGGAGATATCGGACGTGAGATTGCCGGTCTCATCGCAGGTGAATCCGGCGTTCAGATCGTTGGCTATTTCGGCGGCGGCAAGCGCCAGGTCGTCTCCAACCGACCGCTGAACTCGCTCGATGATCTCAAAGACATGAAGCTGCGCACGAACCCGACCGATCCACTGATCGCATCGTGGTCGGCCCTGGGGGCACGACCCACGACTTTTGCGTGGAAGGAAATCTACACCGGGCTGCAGCTTGGTTCGATCGATGGCCTACTCAATGAGGCAGAATGGATCCACCGCATGCGCTTCCATGAGGTGGCGCCGCATATCGGCCTCTCAGAACATGACATCACGGTCCGCCTTGTCACCTTCTCAGGCGCCACTTGGGACCGCCTGACCGAAACGCAGCGCGATGTCGTTCTGAAGGCTGGCGCGGAGGCCTCATCGCATGCGCGCAACGTGCAACTCGCACAGGATGCCGAAGCCATGGAGCTGCTCAAGAACGAGGGCGCCACGCTCTATCCGATGGACCGGGCCATGATGCAGGAGATGGTGCGCGAGCCGGTGCTTGAGGTCGCAGACCGCATGGGTCTTGCTGATCTATACCAGCGGATCCAGGGCAGCGCTGGGACCAACTGACGGTCACCGACACTGGAGGCCGCGTTCCACAAAGCGGCCTCCCCTTCAACCCGAATGCCTGAACGCGACACAACAGCCCTTGCGGAACCGCCTGTGGGCGAGGACCATCCCATGTCTGCCCTCGATACTTTCAATCGCGCCATCGAGAAGATCATCGAGTATGTGCTGCTGCTCCTGCTTGGTTTTTTTCTCTGCCTGATCCTCTACCAGGTCCTCAGCCGCAATCTGCCGGTGCTGCCGCCGATTTACTGGACCGAGGAATTCTCGCGTTTCGCCTTTCAGTGGACGGTGATGCTAGGCACAGCGCTCGGGGTTTATCATGCCGATCATTTTGTCCTCGACGCGTTCAAGCGCGGATCGCGGCTCGATCGCTTCACCCGGTATGTGCGGGAATTCGTGCTCGTCGGCATTGCGATTTTCTTCATCGTCAAAGGCTGGGAGTACGCCGAGACCGGATGGCGGCGCACATCGACGGCCGCCAAGATGCCGATGTTCTACGTCTACGTCACCTTCTTCGTCTGCGGCGTCATCATGCTGCTGTTCAAGATCCAGCGCATCTGGATGCTCCTGACCCAGGGGCTTGATGCGATGGAAGAGGCGTTGAATTCCGCACCGCCAGAAGAAATCGCCCTGCGTGAGGGCGATCTGGACCCCCAGGGACCGCTGCGTCGCAAGACGCCCAAAAACACCAACGGAGAGGGCTAACCGATGCTGTCTCCTGAACTGTTCTTCCTGCTGCCCTGGCTCCTTTTCGGTCTGCTGGGCGTGTTCATCACGCTTGGCATTCCGATCGCCTTCAGCCTGGTTCTGACGGCCATGACAATCGTGCTGCTTGATCCGCGGGTGACCGCCTGGGTCGTATTCCAGCGCATGTATAACGGTATGGATTCCTTCGTCCTGCTCGCAGTGCCGATCTTCCTGCTCGCGGGCAATCTCATCAACAAGGCGGAGGTAACGGACAAGCTGATCCGTTTTGCCCTCAACATCTTTGGACGTTTCAGAGGCGCGCTTGCCAATGTGAATGTGGCGGTGTCGATCATGTTTGCCGGGGTGTCGGGCTCCTCGACCGCCGACAGCGCGGGCGTCGGCGCAATCCTCATTCCATCCATGAAGCGTGAGGGCTATCCGACGGCCTTTGCGGTGGCGGTGACAGCAGCATCATCGGTCATCGGGATCATCATCCCGCCATCGATCAACATGATCGTGTGGGGCGCGCTGACCAACACCTCGATCGGCGGCATGTTCCTGGCCGGGATCGTGCCTGGCATCCTGATCGGACTGTCGCAGTTCACGGTGAACTACTGGTTCGTGCGCAAGTTCAACATCCCGGCTCACGAGCCCGCACCCATGCGTGAGATCTTGTCCTCGGCGCGCGACGGGCTTTTGGCGGCCGCCATTCCGGTGATCATCATCGGCGGCATTCGCATGGGGTGGTTCACACCGACTGAAGCGGCGGTGGTCGCCGTCGCCTATGCGCTGTTTCTCGGCTTTGTGGTCTATCGCACGCTGAACGGGCGCAAGGTTCTGGAGGCGTCTTCGGCCACCGTGCGGCTGGCGTCGCTGTCGCTGTTCAGCCTCGTCGGCGCGTCGGTCTTCGGCTATCTGATCTCGTTCTACCAGATTCCGCCCAAGCTGATGGGCGGGATCGATATCACAGACCCCATCGTGCTGTTGTTCGTGATGGCGGCAGTGATGCTGATCATTGGCACCTTCATGGATTCGTTGCCTGCCATGGCGATCATGGGGCCGCTGTTCCTGCCGCTCGCCCTTTCCGCCGGTATTCACCCCGTGCATTTCGGTATCGTCGGGGTGATGGCGCTGGGCTTTGGGCTGATCACGCCGCCCTACGGTCTCTGCCTGATGATCGCCTCGAAGATCGGAGGGATAGCGCTGCTCAAGGCGATGGGACCGACCATGGTCTATCTGGCCGGCATGCTCATGGTGCTATCCGCCATCATTGTCTTCCCCGAGATCGCCCTGGGTCTGCCGCGGCTGATCGCGCCTGAACTGATCGGAGTGCGCTGATGACGGTTCTGCTGCGCAGCCCGCTGCAACCGCCCGCCATCAACGAGGAGATTGCCGCTCGGTTCGAGCCACACCTCGAAGCAGATGGGCTGCCCGACACCCTCGCCGCTGGCATCGACGTTGTCATTACCAAGGGTGACATCGGCTTGCCGTCAGAGCTGATGGCATCCCTGCCCGATTTGAAGCTGATCAGCGTCTACGGTGTGGGGACGGACGCCATTGATCTCGAACAGGCGGCCCGCCGGGGTGTTCGGGTGACGACCACCCCCGATGTCCTGACCGATGCGGTGGCGGAGCTCGCTATTGCACTGATGCTGGCGGGTGCGCGCCGTGTGGCGGAAGCTGATCGCTATGTCCGGGTGGGGTCCTGGGGCAAGCGCAAATTCGGGCTGGGCTGGAGTGTCTTCGGCGAAACCGTTGGCATTCTTGGCTATGGCCGCATCGGACAGCGCATTGGGGGATTATGTCGGGCGCTCGGGATGAGCGTGCTGTATTCGGACCTCAACCCAAGACCAGGCGAGGAGGACGCCTTTCGCGCGGACGCAAAATCCCTTTCTCGAGATAGCCGCGTCCTCATCATTGCGGCTGCGGGGGGACCGGACACCGAAGGTCTGGTGGACCGCGCCGTCTTGCAGGCGCTTGGCCCCGAAGGCCTGTTGGTCAATGTCGCGCGTGGCTCGGTTGTGAATGAAACGGACCTTGCCGAAGCGCTCGAGGCACGCGAACTGGGGTCCGCGGCTCTCGATGTTTTTGCCGACGAGCCCAATGTGCCGCTCGACCTCTTGCGCCATCCGCAACTGGTGCTGACACCACATATCGCATCGGCAACCCTGAACGCCCGCACCGCCATGGGCCGGCTTGTGATCGACAATGTTGCGGCATTCCTCAATGGCGATGCCTTGCTGACCCCACTCGACCTCAGCCGTCTGGAGCGTGTCTGATGGTGAGCATCGCGGTTATCGGCGAGCCGCTTGTGGAACTGTGCGCTGATGGCAAGACCGCCGGTCTTTTCCGGCGGCAGCTTGGTGGCGACACACTCAATATGGCGGTCTATCTGGCCCGACTGCTGGGAGATACCACATCGGTCCGCTACGTTACGCGCCTGGGCGATGACCCACTCAGCGACTGGATTGTTGCCGAATTAGCCGCCGAAGGGATCGATGTTTCGGCCATTCGGCGGATGCCCGGCATGGTTCCGGGGCTGAGCATGATCGAAACCGACGCGACCGGCGAACGCAGCTTCACCTATTGGCGCAGCACCAGCCCGGCCCGGCTGATGCTTTCGGAAGCCGATCCAGCAGAACAAGCCGCGCTCACCGCAGACATCCTGATCTTCTCCGGCATCACTCTGGCCGTTGTCGGCGAAGCGGCGCGGGCCCGGCTTATTTCCATCGCCCGCGAACGTGCACAAAAGGGCACCATGGTGGTGTTCGACACCAATTACAGGCCAACACTCTGGGCCACCGTCGATATCGCGCGCGGCGCAATGCGCGAGGCCCTGCGCGCGGCGACGCTGGTGATGCCGTCGGCCGAGGACCTTCAGACCTTGCGCGGGTTGGACGCACTGCCGCACGGACAGGCGCATTCGGTGATCGCAGAGCTCACTGAAGCCGAATGCGTGCTCAAGACCGGCGGTGGCCCGGTGCTGCATTGTCACGCCGGTCAGCACCGGGAGTTCCTGCTGGACCGCTCAGGCCCGCGCATCGATACAACCGGCGCGGGCGACAGCTTCAATGCGGGCTTCGTGGCAGCTCGCTTGTCGGGATACGATATCACTTCGGCGATCCAGTTCGCGCACGCGCTCGCAAGCCGGGTCGTGGCCCATCGCGGCGCGGTGATCCCCGCCGACGCCATGGCCGATCTGGCCTTTACGCCGCAGACGGTTTCATCTTTGTCAAACCTGACCTGAAAGGATCGCCATGGCGCCGAATCTCGTTGTCAAAGCCGTCACGGACCGCATCATCCAACGCTCCGCGCCAATGCGCGGAGCCTATCTGGAGCGGCTGGACAAAGCTGCCGCCGATGGGCCGGTGCGCGGCGGGCTGTCTTGCGGAAACCTGGCCCATGTTGCCGCAGCCTGTGGGCATGATGACAAGGCCGCCCTGGCGCGCGGCAGCGCTGGGCACATCGGAATCATCACCGCCTATAACGACATGCTTTCGGCGCACCAGCCTTTCGAGACATTTCCCGAATTGATCCGCCGGACCGCGCGCGAGGCAGGCGGTTCGGCGCAGGTCGCCGGTGGCGTTCCGGCCATGTGCGATGGCGTCACCCAGGGCCAGCCGGGCATGGAGCTGTCGCTGTTCTCGCGCGATGTGATCGCGCTCGCCGCCGGTGTCGGGCTATCACACAACGCGTTTGATGCGGCGGTCTTTCTGGGGGTGTGCGACAAGATCGTGCCGGGCTTGGCCATCGCGGCTGCAACCTTCGGTCATCTGCCTGCGCTGTTCCTGCCCGCCGGCCCGATGCCCTCCGGCCTGCCCAATGATGAGAAGGCCAAGACCCGACAGAAGTTCGCCGCTGGTGAGATTGGTCGCGCGGATTTGCTGAAGGCCGAAATGGCGTCCTACCACAGTCCAGGAACCTGCACCTTCTACGGCACCGCCAACACCAATCAAATGCTGATGGAATTCATGGGGCTGCACTTGCCCGGCGCAAGCTTCGTGAACCCAAATACACCCCTCCGCGACGCCCTGACGGTTGCCGGTGTGCACCGGGCGCTTGCCATCACGGCGCTGGGGAACGACTTCACGCCCGCTGGCCGGGTGCTTGACGAGAAAGCCTTTGTGAACGGGATCGTCGGGCTGCATGCCACTGGCGGCTCCACCAATCTGACCATTCACCTGATCGCCATGGCGCGGGCGGCGGGTATCGATCTCACCTGGCAGGACATGGCCGAGTTGTCGGAGGTCACGCCATTGATGGCGCGCGTCTATCCCAACGGCATTGCCGATGTGAATCATTTCCACGCGGCGGGCGGTCTGGGTTTCATGATCGGCGACTTGCTTGAGGCCGGACTTCTGCATGACGACACTCTGACGGTGGTGGGTCGCGGTCTGGAACACTACACGCGCGAGCCCAGACTTGGCGCAGACGGGCTGTACTGGGATGATGGACCATGCGAGAGCGCTGACCATGATATTCTGAGACCCGCATCCGCACCTTTCCAGCACGCGGGCGGACTCAAGCTGCTTCAAGGCAATCTTGGCAAAGGCGTCATCAAGGTGTCCGCTGTGGCGCCGGAACGGCATGTGGTGGAAGCGCCTGCGCGGGTGTTTCACGATCAGGCCGATGTGAAGGCCGCGTTCGAGGCAGGGGAGTTGCACCAGGACTGCGTCGTGGTTGTGCGATTCCAAGGACCCAAGGCCAATGGCATGCCCGAACTGCACAGCCTGACCCCGATGTTGGGAGTCCTTCAGGATCTGGGTTTCAAGGTTGCGCTTCTGACCGACGGCCGCATGTCCGGCGCATCGGGCAAGGTGCCAGCCGCCATCCATGTCTCGCCCGAAGCGGCCGATGGTGGACCCATCGGACGGCTTCAGGATGGCGATCTGGTGCGTATTGACGCAGAAGATGGCAGCCTTCGCATTCTGGGCGATATCGATCTTCAGCTGCGCCAGCCCGCGGTTGCGGACCTTGCGCCCAATGCAGCCGGCATTGGCCGGGAATTGTTCGGTCTGTTTCGGGCGCAGGTGGGACCGGCTGAAGGCGGTGCTTCGCCGCTTACCCCGGCCGGGATGACTGCAGAATGACAC
Organism: Pseudomonadota bacterium; assembly: GCA_039819185.1. Taxonomy (GTDB): domain Bacteria; phylum Pseudomonadota; class Alphaproteobacteria; order Rhizobiales; family Tepidamorphaceae; genus JBCBSK01. The sequence continues at coordinate 11,662 of JBCBSK010000056.1, forward strand.
CCAGCAAGATCGATGGGTTGGGGATCGCGATGGTCGCCCATGACCGGATGAAGCCCGCACTGGCAGACTGGGCCAGTGGATATGCAGAAATGCTTGCGCGACATCGGCTTTTTGCCACCGGCACGACCGGCGGGCTGTTGTCTGACACCATGCCCGACCTGTCCATTACCGCGTTTGAGAGCGGCCCGTTGGGCGGCGATCTTCAGATCGGCGCCAAAGTGGTTGATGGCGAAATCGACGTGCTGATTTTCTTTGTCGATCCGCTGACCCCGCAACCGCATGATGTGGATGTGAAGGCGCTGATCCGGATCGCCACGCTCTATGGCACGCCGCTCGCGTGCAATGCGGCCAGCGCTGATGCGCTGATGTCCACGCCGTGGATGCGTGGCCTCACGGGGTTTGTTCGCCAGCCCAGCCCGTTTCTGGAGCGTTACCGCAATCGCACAATACCCCAGGGAGACGCCGCATGAGTCAGGATCGCTCGGCACCCTTGCGCGACATGCTCACGTCTGTCTCGGTGGTTCCCGTCCTTGTGATGGATGATATCGAGACCGCCGTCCCCCTTGCCGGCGCCCTGGTCGAGGGCGGACTGAACGTATTTGAGATCACGCTGCGAACCGAAGCTGCGCTGGCCTGCATCACGGCGGTGCGCGCAGCTTTGCCCGATGCTGTCGTGGGCGTTGGCACGCTGCGCAGCGCCGAAGATGTGGCGGCTTCGGTCAGGGCGGGTGCGGCTTTCGGTGTCAGTCCCGGCGCGCCCGATCCGCTACTGGATGCGTGCCTGGCAGAGAACCTGCCGCTGCTTCCCGGCGCTGCAACGCCAACGGAGATCATGCGGTTGGCCATGCGCGGATATACGCTGCAGAAGCTCTTCCCGGCCGAGGCCGTGGGCGGCATACCGCTGCTCAAATCCCTGGCAAGCCCACTGCAGGGCATCATGTTCTGCCCCACCGGCGGGATCACCGCAGACACCGCGCGGGACTATCTCGACCTGCCCAACGTGATCTGTGTCGGCGGCTCATGGATCACGCCACGGGACTTGGTCGCAGCCCGGGACTATGATGCAATCACTGAACTGGCCCGTGCGTCAGCAGCCTCGGCTGCGGTGGCCTGAGCAGACATCGCACCGGAGTATGAAGCCGGTTGTTATGGTTTGGCGCTGCGATGGTGCTCCTTGTATGCGCCGGGCGCTGCCCGCTATCGGACACGGCCGTCATGCCGATTGCCTTGTGTCGTCGTTCAGACAGCAATGACTGGCATGGTCACGTCGTCAATGCGGTTGGAACGACGTATTCCGCGCCAGACGCCACTGCGTCGTCGATCCTGAAAGGAGACAAGACATGTCGATCCTGAAGTCGAATGCCGCACGCGCCATTGCGCTCATCGCCTTTGTTGTCTTGGCCGTGGTGGGCTGGCTTCTGGTGTCGCCCTTGTTCATCGATCGGGCGGTGGACGAGGCTTTGCCGACGCTCGAACAACTCGATGCCATGTCCGAGAGCGAGAAGGCCGGTGTCATGGACGATGTGATGGCTGATGCGGCGAGGCAACCGGATCGTGAAATGTCCGACCCCATGCCGGCCAACACACCCGCGGTGCTCGCACAAGGACAATTTTCTGATGCCGATGTCATCCACAAGGGCGAAGGACGCGCTGTGGTCTATGATCTGGGTGGCGGCAATCGGGTTCTCAGATTTGAAGATTTCCGCGTGACGAACGGTCCGGATTTGCGCGTTTGGCTCACCTCGGCCCAGGGTGAGATCACGGCGGACGCCGTGAAGGCGGCTGAGTTTCGCGACCTGGGCGCGTTAAAAGGCAATGTGGGCAGCCAGAATTACACCCTGCCGAGTGAACTCGATCTGGCCAACTACACCAGCGTCGTCATCTGGTGCCGGGCCTTTGGCGTTCTGTTCTCCCCTGCCCCGCTCAATCCCACCTGACGGTCTGCTGCCGTCCAACATCCGAGCATCGCACGCGCGCATCTGGCTGCATGACAAGCAGGTCCCGCCTTCGCGTTCATCACCGCGTCACAGAAAACCAGCAGAACTTGGCCTCTGTTAATGGTTTAACTTGAATGAGAAGCAGGATAACCCTGCTACAAACAGCGATCATCACCGGCTCGACGAGTGGTATCGGGCTTGGCATTGCTCAAGCCTTGGCAGCCCAAGGCATGAGCATTGTGCTGAACGGGTTCGGTGATGCCACCTAGATCGAAGCCACCCGCAAGGACGTCGACGCGCAGAGCACCACTGATGTGATCTATCACGGCGCGGGCGTGACCAAGCCGGGCGAGATCGCCGATCTCATCGCCTCGGCTGAGACGCAGTTTGGCGCGGTGGATGTGCTGGTGAACAATGCCGGGATCCAGCATGTGGAGCAGATCGAAATCTTTCCAATCGCCAAGTAGGACGCAATCCTGGCCATCAATCTGTCGTCGTCGTTCCATACCATTCGCGCGGCATTGCCGGGCATGAAGGCACGCGGCTTTGGGCGAATTCTGAACATCGCTTCGGCGCATGCGCTTGTCGCCTCGCCATACAAGTCCGCCTATGTGGCGGCCCAAACATGGGATGGCCGGACTGACGAAAGCGGTCGCGCTGGACGCGGCTGAGCACGGCGTGACGCGCAACGCGGTCTGCCCGCGTAATGTCCTCACACCACAGGCGCATTGATTGAGGGTTTGAACCTCATTTTTTTTGCCAAGAAGGCGCCCCGCAGATGGCCCGGCTACCCCCCGATCGACTATCTCCGGACCTTCGAATGCGTCGCCCTGACAGAGATCGGTACCGCCTATCTGCCGAGCGTCAGAAACGCGATCGACGAGCTTGGCATCGCCACTTCTACGCTGTTCACCTCCAAGATCGGCAAGAAGCTGACCCTGTCGGCACCGGTCGCCCTACAGACCAGCCTGCTGATCCCCAGGGTCTAGGCCTTCGCCCAGCGCCATCCTGAGATTTCCTTCAACTTCGTCGGCACGATCTGGCCGGATCCTTCCTCGGACGAAACCGTGATTTATGGGCAGTACGGGCACGGCCGATGGGACGGCATGCATGCCGAACAGATTACCTGGTGCCAGCTCGAAGTGGTGTGCAGGCCGGATCTCTCGGTCAATTGCTCGACGCCAATCTGATCTCGGTCACAGGCTTTCCCAACTCATGGCCAAGATGGTTCGAGGGAATCGACCTTGCGGGACGGGAGCCGCGCCGGCTGGTCTCGACCGACAACTCGGTGACCGCGCTTGAAATGGCGCTACGCGGCTATGGTGTGGCGCTGACGCGCGACATCTATACCGCGCCCAATCTATCGGCGGGAACGCTGCACCGGCCGTTCGACCATCGCATCACCGCCAGTGCCAACCACTATCTCCTGTTGCCGAGTAAGCTGTTCCGCCGCGATCCGTTCTACCGGGACTTCGTCTCCTTCATTGCGTCACGGGACAACGAGGATACGCAAGGCACCACTCGCAACTGATGTCTACAGGGTCTCGCTCCCAACTCAAGGCAGCGGCGCGTCGATGTATGGCCTCAGTTGACGACGGCTAGCGAGGCTTCGGTTGTTGCTGAGTGATGCAGTGGATCCCGCCTGAGCCAGCCGAGATCGAGAAGATCTCAACGAACACTGCCTCGCGCTCGGGGAACAGGTCGCGGAAGATCTCCCGTGCCCGGCCATCCTCCGGCACATTGTATTGCGGCAAGATCACCGCGCCGTTCGCGATGTAGCTGTTGACATAGGTTCGGCAGAACCAATTCCTGTCGATACCGGACACGCTGGCTTCCTCGATCTTGATCGTCGTGATCGGCCGCCCCTTCGCATCCGTCTGCCCCTGCAGCGCCTCGAAATTAGCGTTCACGCGCGTCGCATCGGGCATGTCGAGGTCGCTTCGGTATTCAACCAGCACTTTGCCTGACCCGACGAAGGCGGCGATGCCATCGACATGGCCGTTGGACTCGGTGTCCTCTTCGGAGCCGGGGAGCCAGATCACCTTGGTGATGCCGAATACATGCTCGATTTCAGCTTCGACCTCCGCCTTGGTCCATCCGGCATTTCGGTTGTCGTTGAGAAGACAGGATTCGGTCGTGATCATCGTGCCTTCACCATCGACGGTAATGCCGCCGCCTTCGGCGGTTAGCTGCGTCGAGAAGTGGGGAACACTCAGATGGCGGAGCATGCGCCGGGCCAGCTGGGCATCGGCGTCATAGGGTTCGTAGTTTCCGCCCCAGCAATTGTGGTTGAGATCGACCCCGGCGAGGTCGCCATCGTCATTGACCACAAAGCACGGGCCCGTGTCGCGACCCCAGGCATCGTTGACCGGCAGTTCCAAGAGCTCGATATCGCTGCCGAGCATGTTGCGCGCTTCCGCCATATCGGTCGGCGCCGCGATCATGGTCACCGGCTCGAAACGGCGGATGGCATGCGCCACATCGGCGAATTCGCGCTTGGCTTGCGCGAAGTCGTGAACATAGGTCTGTTCGCGATGAGGCCACACCATCCAGCAGCGTTCGTGCTCCTCATATTCGGCCGGCATACGGAAGCCGAGGGCGCCAGGGCTGTAACGGTTGGCTGGTTTCGGATTGGGCGATGTCTTCTGCATGACGGACGTCTTTCTTTGAACTTTGGGAATCCGCTGCCCGGCGACAATGTCACCCCGGGGCGGGGGTTGCGTCAGAGGCAGTGCGTGATGCGCCCATCGCAGATGGTCAGCACGGCCTGAGCCTGGTCGATCTCGTCGCCTGGCATGGCCTCGAGATCATCCGAGAAGACCGCGATGTCGGCCAGCATGCCGGGCTTCAACTGGCCTTTCCTGTCCTCCGCGAACTCAGTGAACGCGGCATCGCGGGTGTAGCCCGCCAACATCTGCAGGAAGGTCTGCCTGTGGCTGGGGAGACTCGGTTCCAACGGCTGGCGGGTCATGCCGGCGCGGAAGCTGAACAGCGGATCAACCGGAGCCACCGGCCAGTCGCTCGAAAACGGCATCGCACGGCTGACCCGCCGATGGGCGTCCCAGGCCCAGGCATATGGCAGCTGGGCGTCACGGAGGCGCGGCCGAATGAAATCAGCCGGCAGGACCAGTCCCGGTGCGTGGCTCGGCTGGATCGACACAATCACCCCGAGGTCGCGGATGCGCGCAAAGTCATCCGGATGGGTGATCTCGACATGCTCAATGCGGTGCCGGCTGTCGCGTGCGCCATTGGCCCGCCGCGCCGCAGCAAAACCGTCCAGCGTGCGTCGGATGGCTTCATCACCGATCGCATGCACATCGATCTGGAGACCTCGACGGTCTGCTTCGATGGCGAGTTCGATCCAGTCGTCATAGTCATGCAGGGCTTGGCCGCAGCGCGCCTTCGGGTTGTCCGGATAAGGCTCGCGCATCAGCGCCGTCCAGGCTTCCAGAACGCCGTCCATGAAGAGTTTCACGCGTCCCGAAAAGACCCGATCGGAGGCGAACCGGCGGCGCATCTCCTCGGCAACAGCCAGATCGTCGATGGCGTGCCGGTTCGTGAAATGCATCGGAACCTGAACCCGCAGTAGAAAGCCGTCCGCCTCGTCGATCTCCTGACAGAGGTCGAGCGTGTAGACATTGCCATCCATGTTGTGGACCGACGTGATGCCCTTCGAGGCACAATAGGCCATGCCGTCGAGCAGGACGGCCCGGTCGTTGCGACGTTCGGCCTCGGTTGGCGCCGGCATCGGCTCGCGCCCGTCCGTGTAGCCGATCGCATCGCGCCCTCCGGTGTGGTTGAGCGCAGTCACGGTGGCGAACGCGGCCGGCTCGCGCAGCTCGCCCGTTGCCGTCCCGTCGCCACCGATGACGATCTCGGCACCATCCGGCATCTCTGCGCCATGCAGGATGCCAGCGGCTTCAAGCGCTAGCGTATTGGCCCAAACGGTGTGCATGCCGGCATCCATGATCGCCAGCGGCCGATCCGGCATGATTGTGTCGAGATGCTGTCGGGTGATGTCGGTCGACGGACCGAGCATCGCATAGGAGCCGTTCACAGCGTAGATGAGCCGGTCGTCCCCATGCGCGATCGCGTAGTTGCGAATGGCCGTCGTTGCTCTTGAGCCATCATCGATACCCGACAGGTCGAGTGCCGACAGCGACGCCGCGCCAATGAACAGGTGGACATGACTTTCGATCAGCCCCGGCGTCACCGAGCAGCCCTCGGCGTTGACTATCTCAGTCTTCGGGCCGCGCAGGGCTTCCACATCATCACGGCGTCCGACAGCAAGGATCCTGTTGCCGGCGACGGCCACGGCCTCGGCGCGCGGCATGTCGTCCGACATGGTCAGAACCCGTCCGTTGGTGATGATGATATCGGCGGTCATGTGGCGATCCTTGCGCACTACGAAGGACAGGAGTATCGGCAAGCATTCTTTTAGAAAAATAAGAAACTTCTGGCCTTTACATTGACGTTTTTCAAATCAAGGCATCATGATGCCACCCGCTTGGAGGTATCAGATTCTCCGGAGCGACAGGCGCGGAGCATCGCGGCCTGACGGTGGCAAGATGGTGTTCACAGAGGTCGATGCATGGCCCGAATTTCCGATATCGATCTGAGACTTCTGCGAATTTTCGTCGCCGTGGCGGAAGCGCGGGGCTTTGCCGCGGCTGAGGCGTATCTCAACATTTCGACCTCGACGATCTCGGTTCACATGTCGAACCTCGAGAAGCGGCTTGGGATCCACCTCTGCGAACGAGGTCGGGGCGGGTTCCGGTTGACCGAGCGCGGGCAGATCGTTTTTCAGGAAGCCCGCGCGATCCTGAAATCGCTCGATGACTTCAGCGGCCGTCTTTCGAGCATCAAGAGCGTTCTCGGCGGTCAGTTGTCGATCGGCATGGTCGACGGCCTTGTCAGCCATTCCGCGTTTCCGATCAGCGATGCCGTACGCCGTTTCAACGAGGTCGAAAACGAAGTACAGATCGAATTGGTGGTCGCACCACGCCAGAAGCTCGAGCATGACGTCATCGAAGGGCAACTGCATGCCGCGATCGGGCCGTTCGTGCGTAACATTTCTGGGCTCGATTTCGTGCCGCTATACACGGAGAACCACGAACTCTACTGCGGCAAGGGGCATCCCCTGTTCGGGGTTTCGAAGAAAATGGCAGGCAGATTGGACATCTCTTCCTTTCCGTCGATCGTCCGCCTCTACCAGTATGATTTCGACTATGAGAAGCTTGGCGTCATCCGCGAACAAGCCGTTGTGAACAGCATGGAAGCGCTGCTGACTCTGTTGCTCTCAGGCGGCTATATCGGCTTTCTGCCGGATCATTATGCAAGGTCCTGGGTCGAACGCGGTGACCTGTCGGCGATCCCCGACCCGGACCTCAGCTACACCTCGACCCATACAATCGTAACCAAGCGGGGGGTGCGCGAGTCGCTGGCGCTGGCGAAATTCGTGTCGCTCGCCAAGGACGTCTGCGTCACACGCCTGGCCGAGCCTGTCTGAAGGAAAGTCAGCTCCGGCGCATGGTTTGACCGGATCCAAAGTTATCTTCCGCCTTTCGATATTCCGGGCGATGTGAGCGCTGCCCACACTTCCGGCTTCGAAGCGACGGACGCACCGTCGTCGACCAATCGAACCCGACGGAGAGACCCGGTGGGCGATTGGCACCTTACCAGGTTGGGAGATCAACAGTGCTGAACAAGCCCCTTACCGCATTGGCGTGCCTGGTTGTCGGGTTGCCACTAGCGCTGAACCCGATGATGGCCGAAGCCGTCGACACCACCGAGCCAGTTCGAATTTCGGTCATCGACAGTTCCGACGCCGACATGATCGCCTATTCCTATGGGCTGCTGCTGCGCGAGATCGGCTACAATGTCGAGTTCATCCGCATCGACTACTCCGCTCAAATCCCAGCGCTCGAGACACAGGATATCGATGTGGCGCCCGCGATCTGGGACTCGACCGGCTGGACCAGCATCACCGATGCCGTTCAGGCCGGTGTCGTTGTGAATTTCGGGTCGACCGGCATACGCATCCGTGAAGGCTGGTGGTATCCGTCCTACGTCAAGGAAGCCTGCCCCGGCCTGCCCGACTGGTCGGCATTACAGTCCGAAGCGTGCGCGGCGATCTTCGCCACCGTTGAGACCGAGCCGCGCGGCCGCTTCATCGACGCACCGGCGGACTGGGAAACCGATGCGCAGATGCGGTTCGACGCCTTCGGAATGCCGCTTGAAGCCATCAGCTCGGGATCGGCAGTCGCTCTCGTCGCGACGATGAAGGCCGCCGTCGATCAGAATGAACCGGTGATCGGCTGGGGCTTCACCCCGCACTGGTTCTTTGACGGGGTCGATGGCGAGTATGTCGAGCTGCCGGCGTTCGAGGATGCTTGCTATGACGACGCAGCCTGGGGTGTGAACACCGACGCGACGCA
>JBCBSK010000057.1:0-19994 GCA_039819185.1 Pseudomonadota bacterium
GAACGAATCCTATTCCGACATCTACGGCATCATCGTGTCGAATATCAACGAGCCAGATGTGCATAGTTGGAACTGGCAGATCGGCGAGGACCTGACCGAGACGGGGCTGCCGCTGCGCGACATGTCCAATCCCGCGGCCTTCGGGCAGCCCGCGCACATGGACGACTATGTTGTGCTGGACGAGGACGAGGATAACGGTGGCGTCCACGTAAACAGCGGCATTCACAACCGGGCCGCGTTCAACCTTCTGATGGCCGCGGGCGCCGGCGGGGCACGCATGTTTACCCCGGTGGAGGTCGCCCGGATGTACTACGTCACCCTGGTGGCTCATCTGTCGCGCACGTCGGGATTTGCCGATTGCCGCGCCGGCATGCTGCTCGCCGTCCAGAGCATGTTCGCAGCGGCGCCCGATGCGGAAGCACGGGTCGCCGCGGTTGCGGAAGCTTATAGGGCTGTCGGGATCGTCGAGCCGGGCGCTGCTTGAGCTGCGCCGACAGGCGGTAGCGACGAGCGGCCCCAACGGCCTCTGACTATGAGCGAGGGCAACAGAAGGCGGCAAAGTCATGTGCCGTCTGTTTTCGGCCGATTGTCAGAAATGAGTCATCTGCGCTCTGGATGTCGGCTTTGGGTCAACTTCGCCTCCTGGGCGCAGCTCGCCAGGAGCAGTGATCCGGTTCGCCGACGCGAAAGGGCGCTCTCGGCCTCAAAGAGAAATCGCTGCCTTCAACGGTTAGGTTGGCAAGGCATAGGCAACCGAGGTGAACTTTCGCCTCAGTTTCGTCTCCAATCCGAAGTTAGCCGACGTCTGGCTCCGACACCGCAACTGCTAGAGTGAGAGGCCACGGATTCGGGTCAAGCTCGCCAGAGGCGGAAAAGGGGGCGGTCGTAGCGAGACGCGCTAGAGCGTTTGTTGGCGATCAGCGAAGCGCGCCCTACTCCTCATTTGCCTGACGGTTTGACACGGACGCTTGGTTGCCCGGTGGATAGTGCAGAACGCCGCGGTCACCCGAGTCAGAAGAAATCGACGTCGCTGGGCGCGACATCGGCCAGCGACGCTGACGTGTCGGGACCGATCAGCGCCAAGACCTCCTGGGCGGCCGAGCTGTCCTTGAAGGTGAAGTTGTCGCCCGTCAGTTCGCTGAGGTCGGTATCGCTCAGCATGACCTGCTGGTTGTTCGACGGGACGGCGATGACGACACCATCGGACGTTTGCGAGACCTCGAGCGCCGCAGCATCGATCCAGCCGACGAAGATCGTGTCGCTGGCGGCGTCGAACGGAACGGTTTCGTCCCGACCCCACATCCAGTCGATCACGATATCCGCGGTTTCGGCCGTCACGCCTGCGGTGCCGAGTGACCCGTCGGGTACGCCGCCGCCACCGTCGCCGGGTTCGGACCGGGGCGTGTCAGGGTTGTCCGGCGGCGGTGTCGAGCCAGGGCCGACCAACGCCAGGACCTCCTGGGCGGCTGAACTGTCGTTGAAGGTGAAGTTGTCGCTCGTCAGGTCGCTGAGTTCGGCATCGCGCAGCGTGACGCGCTGGTTGTTCGATGGGACAGCGATCACGACGCCGGCGGACGTTTCAAAGACCTCGAGCGCCTCGGCATTGATCCAGTCGACGAAGATCGTGTCGCTCGCAGGGTCGAATGGCACCGTTTCGTCCTGGCCCCACGCCCAGTCGATCACGACATCCGCGGTTTCGGCCGTAACACCTGCGGTCCCGAGCGATACGACGGGTGCGCCCGATCCATCACCACCAGAATCCCCGCCGCCATCGCCCGGCTGACCTAGTCCCTCGTCGCCGGTCTTGCCGGCTTCCCAGTCCGCGATGAGCTGCTCGATGCTGGGCGAATCGTAGCCGCCGAACTGCTCGACGTACTGGAGGATCGACGTTCCGAACTCGTCAAACGAGAGGGTGCCCGACAAGAGCAGGTCGGCCACCGCCCATGCCCCGCGCAGATGGGCCGCCGCCAGAACCCCGGTCAGCGTCAGCTCGACCGAGAGTTGCTCGCCGTTCCGGACGTAGGTCGCGGTCTCACCGAGGAACTCGTCGAGATCCCTGCCGGCCGCGCCGAGCTGGTTCTCGATCACCGAGAGGTTGAACCCGAACGCGTCATACATCGCGCGATCTTGCACCTCGGCGGTCATGAACGCCTCGAGTGACGTCGCGCCGTTCTTGCCGGTCCAGGTGCCATCCCAGGTGTTCGTCGATGCACCGTTCAGGTAGTAGACGTCGTCGTCATAGTACCCAAGGTCGATGAGCAAGGCCTCACCGAACTGGTAGCCGACGAAGCCAAAGGCGTTCATCGAGCGGTAGCTCATGACGTCCCATTCTCGTGCCGTGAGATCCCCCCAGCTGTCATACTGCGGAAAGAAGTCTTGGACGGTCCCGCCGGCCCACTCGTTGAGCTGCCAATCGGCAATGATACCGACCTCATAGCGTGGACGATCCCAGCCCGATTCGAACGCTTTCAAGCTAAACAAGAAGTCTTCAATTGTTCCACTTGGCATGTCTAGCTCCAACGTCTGCGTGATGAACCAGTTGACGTGCTGATGTCGTGTGCATTCCATGCCAGTTTCTGTTTTTACTATTTGGTTTATCGATATTATGATGAAGAAACTACCGGTTGGGCGTCGAATTGCAGTTTCCCCGGTCTCCTGACATGCGGAGCCTAGCCGGCAGGGCCGAAGATGCTGGCTACGTTGTCCGCACGCGCCCGCGCGGCGGCCGCGCTGGATCGATCGGTGCTCGCAGGCCCGGAAGCCGAACGATCCTCTCGCGCGAGTTGGATCGTGGTGACATTGTCCTTGCCATCGGATGTCTCCTGAGCAGATGCCGGAACATCGATCGCGGTGCGTGCCGCGACGCGCCCGCCGTCATCGGTTCGGCAAGGTCGTCGCGTCGCCTACTGTCGAGAATGGGGCCGTCATGAGCGAACCGTCTGAACCGGGAAGCGGACACGAGGTCGTCGAAGACGATGCACTGTTCCAGGACATTCTGTTCGGGCTGTTTGGCTATCAAGCCTTCATGGTGGCCCTGGAACTGGACCTCTTCTCCGCCCTCGCAAAGACGCCGCTGGCCGTCGCGGCGCTTGCCGAGCAGCTTGGTCTGGCCCGGAACAGCGCCGAAGCGCTCGTTATGGTCTGTCTCTCCCTCAAGCTATTACAACGAACTGACGAGCTTTTGACGCTGACGAAAAAGAGCGAAGTCTACTTACTTCCAGATAGTCCCCTATATATCGGTGATTTTCTGAAGAATGTGGCCATCCGTCAATCGGAGAGCACGAGCTATCCCTGCGTGCGCGCGGCCCTGCGCGGCGAGGCGTCTCACCTGCAGAAGTCCGAGGCACTTTTCGAGAGCCATGAAAAGGAGGCGGAACGCGCGCAGCGCTTTGCCCACTCAATGCACGGGCACAGCATGGCCTCGGCGATGCAGTGGCCCTCGAAGGTGGATCTCGGCGACGTTCGTCACATGGTCGACGTCGGCGGTGGCTCTGGTGCGCACGCGATCGGGGCAGCGCTTCATTGGCCGCAGTTGACCGTCAGCGTTCTGGAACTGCCGGCCCTTACTCCGGTCGTGGGCCACTACGCCGCCGCCTACGGCGTGGCTGATCGTGTCCGCGCCGTTGCCAGGGATTTTTGGCATGATCCGTTGCCGCCGGGCGATCTCCACTTCTTTGGCGACATCTTTCATGACTGGCCGAACGACAAAGCTGCGGCGCTGATGCGAAAGAGCTTCGACGCATTGCGACCTGGCGGTCGGCTGATCATTCATGAAATTCTCTACCATGATGATCGCGCCGGACCGCTGGCAGCCGCTGGGCTGAGCGTCGCCATGCTGGTTTGGTTCGAGGGGAAGCAGCGCTCGGGTTCTGAATACGAAGGGATGTTACGCTCCGTCGGCTTCCGCGATATCGAGGCGCAGCCGGTGTTCGGTTACTGGAGCATCGTAACTGCGCACAAGCTTGGCTGATGTGCTGGCCGTGCAGGCGGCGCTCCATCTGCCAAGCGATGAAAGCAATTGCTCTGCAAGCGCCGATGGGTGACAGACGCACCGTGCGGTGGATGCTACTCGGTCGGCAACCTGAGGGTTTGGTAGCAATCAACTTGCGGCCGACAATGCCCAATCTGAACGTTCTATCCGGTACCGGCGGCTGAGGCCGGAACGTGACGTCTCTGATCGCGGTCAGATGGACCGAGGCCGACTGCGCGTCATCAGGCCGGGGTGGACCGGTCGAGTGGAACCTCGATCGAACCAGCCTGGGGTTCCCGCAGGTTCTCGGTGCGACACCCTGGGCTGGCGTTCGTTCGATGCTGAGGGCGGTGTGGATGGCCGGTGAGCAAAGAACCCGCATTGTGCAGATGTGGGACCCGCCGATGGAGTCTCGCGGCCCATTGGCAGCAAACGCCAAAGTTGAATTAATACGAAGGTGCGAGTAACTTATAGTTGCAATTTTGGCGATGGTCTGCAAGCCTGCGCACGTTGCTGCTTCAGTGAGTTTTTGCGCAAACCAACGGCTTGGTTGAGCGCCAAGTAGATCGGTGATCTGGTGTTCGTCGGCGCCGTGTGCCAAGGCCAACGTGGTAGCTCTGTCGTGCAGATGGTGATGCTGAGTATTACACGAGTAAATCCGCCACTATCAGCCCAATTCTAAGATAACTAACAATATAATTGATTGCAACAATAATGCGTAGTTTCGTCCATTCAGTAAGATCTATTTTGGTTTGTTTTCCGAGTTTAGCTAGTCCACATTTTTTGAGTATCGAAAGAGTTTGAATGCGATCTGTCGTGCTCTATGCATCCATAATCCGCCGTTATGTTATTCCAGCAAAACAGCGCCAGCATCAGAACTCGAAGGAGAGAACTCGCAATGCCAATGATCTCGGCGAATCCACACCCGTATGAGTTCGACATCGATCACATTGCGTTGATCTGCATCGACATGCAGCGCGATTTTTGTCTTCCTGGGGGGTTTGCCGAGTCACTCGGCAACGACATCACGAATCTGCAGCACTGCATCCCCGTGATCGCCAGGTTGCAGCAGGCCTTTCGAGCCGCGGGGCTGCCGATCATTCATACGAAGGAGTGCCACAAGCCAGACCTGTCCGATCTTCCAACAGCGAAGCGCAATCGCGGCAACCCGAAGCTGAAGATCGGCGATCGCGGATCGATGGGACGTATTCTGATCGATGGCGAAGAGGGATCCGATTTCATTCCCGAGAATGCCCCGATGGAGGGTGAACTCGTCGTGGCCAAGCCGGGCAAGGACACGTTTTACGCAACGGGTTTCCATGACTATCTGAAGCGCCGGAACATCTCCAATCTCATTATCACTGGTGTTACTACCGAAGTTTGCGTCCAGACGACCATGCGTTGCGCGAACGATAGAGGCTACGACTGCTTGCTCGTCGAGGATGCGACGGCCAGTTATTTTCCTGAATTCAAAGAAGTGACTCTGCGATCGATCGTGGCGCAGGGCGGTATCATTGGTTGGACAGCCAATTCGAGTGTGATCCTGGAACTCCTCGATTCGCTCTGAGTGCTCATCCTAACTGCGGCGCGGTGATGAAACCGAGAAGTGGTATCGCTGGGTTCGGGGACGAGGCCGTTGGCATGCCGACACCGCGGGTACTGCCGTGAGACGGTTCCTCGATTGGCTTGTCGGCGAACCGGCGGATGGATGGTACCCATACTGGCGTGTCATGCTGCGTGGCTGCTCGCAGCTTTGTCTCCAGACCAATGAACTGACCGGCCTGTTCTTCATTGCCGCGATCTTCGCCGCCTCGCCGATCGCGGCGGCCTATCTTCTGGTGGCGGCCGCGATCGCACCGGTCGGACGAAAGTTGCTCGGAGCGCCGGCACGGGTTCTCGCGACTGGTCTTCCTGGCCTCAACCCGAGCCTGATTGCGGTCTCGCTGCCGAGTTTCTACGAGACCGGTTGGACGAACGCCGGCATGTGGGGCGTGCTTTTCGTGTGTATTGCTGCGGCTGTCGTTTTGGTACATTTTTTGATTGCTATCTTGTCATTCCCTATCTTGATTGCCCCCTTTCTTGCTATTTTTTGGACGTTGGCAGTACTCGAGCCGCATCTTGGTGTGTTGCAGGCCTTGCCGCCGCCAGCCACCGGCGACTTGGTACAGTTCAATCCTCTCTCGGCAGTCCTCATGAGTTTGGGGCAAGCCGCTTTCTCACCGACATTGGCATCCGGTCTTCTCTTTGCCGCCGGGCTGTTGGCCAACGGCTGGCGGTATGCGGTCATTGCCGTGTTGAGTGCAGGTATCGGAACTGGGGTGTCGTACTTCTATAGCGGTGTGGACGTCGCCGGTGCCGACAGCGGGCTATACGGTTTCAACGCCGTACTGGCCGGGGTCGCGGCGTACGTGTTCGTCGGTGGCGGGCTTCGGTTGGCACTTTTCGCCGCGCTTGTTGCGACGATCCTCATCCCAGCATTGAGCCATTTTGGCGTGCCGGCGCTGTCGGCGCCGTTTGCCGCCACTGTCTGGCTTTTGCTCGCGCTCGGCTGGGTCGACGCACGCTGGTTCCCCGACCGCGCCGCACCGGCCGAAGCGGGCAGCGGCTCATCGGCTGCGAGCAAGTAATGGAGTTGGAACAATGGTTGCAACCGAGTCGCCTATCGTTCTCGATGGTCTCCTCGAAAGAGCAAAAGCGCTTCGGCAAGGCGACGATTGGGAGAGTTTCCGGCCGGGGGTCGAAGCGCGATGGTTGTACCGCGTCGGCGATGGTGGGGCGGCTGCGGTCCTGCTTCGATATCAGCCTGGCGCACGGGTCGCGCTCCATGAGCACGTTGGCTACGAGCACCTGCTCGTCCTCGAGGGGGACCAGTACGACGAGTTCGGCACCTATCCGTCGGGAACGCTGGCGATCAACGTGCCCGGTACGCGGCACTCGCCAGGTAGCAAAGGTGGCTGCGTCGCCCTGTTGATTTATGAGAAGGCGGTGCGGTTCGTCGAGAGTAGCGACTGAAGGCGTTTTCTGGCCTCCGGCACCTCTCGGAGAAGCATCGTAGCGAGGACGTTCGTTCGCCCATGCCGATGGTCTGGGTAAACGGTCGAATCTGCGCGGCAATTGGCGCCCGGAGCCCATCGATGCAGCGGAACCAGGGGGCCATCGCCCCACGCGGGCGGACTTTGGAATCGCCTCGGTCACTGCTCGATCCCCACCGGCACCTTCTACACACGATCACCAGCTACGGGAGCACGGTCGTCGGTCCCCGCGACGCATCGAGCAGGCTCGCTCGAATCGGGCCATGTGGACGCCGCACCCACGCGGCACAACGCGCCGCGCACGGAGCAAGCCGACTGCTGCGAGCGCTCAGCCTCAGGTAGTAGGTGGATGATATGGCACAAAAATAGATGTAACTTAAGGTTGATTATGGCGACAATTTCGTCAAGAAAGTATGTCGTACTGTTCGCTGTGAGGTAGCTGTATCGCGGAGTACGGTCGCATCTCGGTGAGCGCGACCGCGTCATCTGGCTAATCGCGGGACGAGTGCAAAGTGTCGAGCGGTATGTGACGTATCGGTGTGTCCGTTTTGCCGGAGAGGCGTGATCGTGACGTCCTACGACAGACGTCCTGAACACTATCTCTATGAACTATTTATAGTAATTGTGAACTAAGATGATGAGGCTGAGAATTAGCTAAGTTGTTCGATGAACAGATCGAGCATGACGGTAGTTGGGCTTATGGCGCACGAGAGCACCAAGTGAAAATCACGCGACGAGGTGCGTTGCTGTCGACGTTCGGCGGCATTGCATTGACGTTCAGCCCCCTGCGGCTGGTGACCGGCCGCCGAAACGCGAACGCTGCGTCAGTCGATCCGCCCCCCGATTGGCAGGCTGGTGCCGGGAGAGCGCGGTACCGTATCGACGGACTGGAAAAGGTCACCGGAAAGAAGATCTACGCGCGAGATTTCCACGCGCCAGATCTCGACGGCTGGCCTGATGAGGAAGACCTCGTCCTGGTGCTGCGGAGCCCGTTGGCCAATCGGCAATTCCTCGGCCTTGATCTCGGCGACCTCTCGAGGAATCTGTGGCCCAACAGCGTCATCATGGCGAGTGATCTCGCAGAGGATCACGTCGGGATTGCGGACGTCGATTACCCGGCGGGTCACTACCTGCTGCCAGAGGGGCAAATCCCCGACTACCTCGGACAGGCCGTCGCGCTGCTCTACTACCGCGATTTCCTGACACTGGACCGTGCACGACGCGCGATCCGCTCGCAAGTGCATCAGGGGTTGCGATTCGGCGAGGAGATGCCGCCGCCTGCCGAGAGTTGGTTCGAGCCCGAGACCAGCATCATTCAACAGCAACTGCCCGGGACGAAGAGGGTCTTCTCTCAGATCACCGGCGGGCCCGTCCGCCCCCAGGAGGGAAAGACCGATCGCGATCGCGAGGCAATGGAGTGGGTCGACAAGATTCGAGAGTCCATGGACTCGCCTGAGGACCACGGCTGGGCGGTGCAGAAGGGTACCTACGAGACACAGGTCATCGACCCGATGTTCATGGAGCCAGAGTCGGGACTGGGCTGGCTCGACCGTGACGACGGCACGCTCCACCTCCTGATCGGGACCCAGTCACCGGCCTACGATGCCAGGGCCGCGCTCGCGATGTTTGCGGATCCACTGTGCAAGCTCGGCGTAAAAGCGGTGAACTTCATCGCAGCCTACCCGGGTGGCGGATTTGGCGGGCGTGACACGTCGATCCTCTGCCTGTTTCTGGCGCTTGCGGCCGCCTACGGGCAACGTCCCGTCCGAATCGCCTATGACCGGTTCGAGCAGTTTCAGTTGGGCATCAAGCGCCACGCATCCCGCTGTGATGTGGCGCTGGCCGCCGACAAGGACGGAAAGTTCCAGGCAATCCGGAACTACATTTACCTCAACGGTGGTGGGCGCCGGAACATGAGCGGGTACGTGGCCCAGGTTGCCGGTCTCGCGGGCACGGGGCCATACAGCTATCCGCTCGTCGATATCTGGTCGCGCGCCCAGAAGACGAGGGCGGTGACTGCCGGTTCGATGCGTGGCTTTGGCAGCCTGCAGAGCCAATTCGCCGTCGAAACGATCATTGACGAACTAGCGGATACGATCGGCACCGACCCGATCCAACTGCGACGAGCCAACGTGCTGGCAGCTGGGCAGAGGATCGACACCGGTGCACCTGTCGCTCCGCCCGGATTGGCTGAAATGTGCGATCGGGCGGCATCCCATCGCCTATGGCAAGATCGCGACAAGCGACGTGTGGCCGCGGTGAGTACCCCGTTCGCCTATGGGGTCGGGTTTGCCCTCGGCATGAAGAATTTCGGAACCGGGGCCAACGCCGTCCTCGACGAGGTTGCCATCGATCCAGAGGGCAAGATCACGGTCACGACCAACGTGATCGACATGGGGACCGGCACGGCGACGACATTGGCGATCGCCACGGCCGGGCGCCTCGGCGCCAACGCGGCGAGACTCAACACCGGCTTTCTGGCGCCGTTCAAAGCGCTTCGGTTGGAAGAAAGCTTCGAGATGCAGGCTGGCAATCCGCGTTGGACGCCGATCATCTATGAATCGACGAAGGCGGCATCGACCTCGTCGAAGTGGGTTCATGGTGTCGAGCAAGCATCGGGCGTCCTGTTTGCGACGGGGCTGCTGCCGGCGGCGCGCGATCTATGGGCGGTGACGCCGGACGATTTGACCGAGGATGACGTCCAGTGGGTAGACGGTTCGCTCGTTGCCGACGGTCGTGAACCGATCCCGCTGGCGAGGCTGGCAAGGCTGGCGCACGACAAAGGCTACGTCGTGTCAGCGATGATCCACGCGTTTTACAGCGGACGGTGGATTGAAGCCGACTACACCATTGCCGGCGAGACCTTCCGGTGGCCGATCGACGCGCTTTCTATCCTGCGGGGAGGCCGGACAGGTCGCGAATTGATCGATCGGAAGAAGCCAAAACTATTTACGATTGAGAGTATCTGGGAAGGCAACGGCCAGCAGTATGGTGTGGCCGGTTGCCTGGCTGCGGTCGAGGTCGACCGCAGCACCGGCGAAGTCAGGATCGACGAGGCGATCCACTACATCGGGCCCGGCAAGGTGCTGCAGGAGGACCTGATGCGTGGACAGATGGAAGGTTCCTTCGCGATGGGTGTCGGCCAAGCATTGCTGGAGAACCTGCCGGCGTTTGAAGGTGGCGCGGGCGACGGGCTCTGGAACCTGAACAGGTACCACGTTCCGCTTTCCGGAGATGTCGCGCTCGGGAGGGTGGAAACCGTCGTCCTGCCGCCAGAATCGGATGACGCACCTGCCCGCGGGATCGCCGAACTCGGGATGGTGGCGGTACCCCCGGCCATCAGCAATGCCGTTTCCCACGCCACCGGTGTGCGGTTCCGCAACCTGCCGATCACCCCTAAACGCGTGCGGGCTGCGTGGAGGGGGTGATGCAGACAATGGATCTCGAGATCGTTCTCAACGGCGAACTGGTGAGGCGGGCGAGCGTTCCTGCTGACATGATGCTGAACGAGTTCTTGCGCGAAGAACTCGACCTGACAGGTACCAAATTCTGCTGCGGTATCGCCGTCTGTCGTGTCTGCACGGTTTCGGTTGCGCGAGTCGCCGGTGCCCACCAGGTCGCGATCCGGTCATGCACGACGCCTCTCACGGATGTTGCGGGACATATCATCACGACTGTCGAGGGGCTGGCAGATGGCGACACACTGCACCCGTTGCAGCAGGCTTTCCTCGACAACTTTGCCTTCCAATGCGGGTATTGCTGCCCTGGCTTTCTGATGGCGTCCTATGCGCTGCTGGACCGGTTGCAACGACAGCCGATCCCACGCGATGCGGTGGATGCAACGATCGAAGACGCCGTTGGCCAGCACATCTGTCGTTGCACAGGCTACGTTCGGTACCATCGAGCGATCAAACAGGTCCTCCTGGATGCGCCCGGATTGGTCGTCTGAATTCTGGTGGAGAGGTTCTTATGAGGCATGCAGGCATCAGTCTCTTCACCATTCTTCTGCTGGTAGTCTCAACAAAAAGTGACAGTGACGAGGCTTCTTACACTCTTTTGGACTATGCAAATCACTGTGCCACAACGATCGCAGAGGTACCTATCTTTAATTGCCTAGATCTAGACGTCATACCAATTACGGTCAATGGAGAGATTCCGGATACATATACGTCAAACATGACATGTGATCGGCCGGCGATGCTACCGTATCCGCCGACAACGGACGGAAATTGCACGCCCTACAGCCGAGTGAAGGTGAATCGCGACGACAACATCCAGATGATCCAACTCTGTAGACGGATGTTCCTGCGCCCGGCCGACGATCCCAACTTCGATTCAATTGAAGTCATCATGCACAATGTACAGACCGGCAGCACGTGCTTCTTCATTTCCAAGAACTTCGGAGGCAAACCGCAGGGCGACAATGGCATTCGGGTGCCGCCGCCGACGGAGGTGCAGGCGCCGGAAGGCAAGGTCTCTGCCGATGAGTTGTGGGCGACCCCACAAGAGGTCGTTGGTCACGGCTGCATCTACTGTCACGACAGCGATCCATGGATGCGCACGCCGTGGATCGCGCAGACGGGCGAGTTGCCGGCCAACCCTTGGGGGTTCCACACCGTGGATGCGGGAGGCCCTTTCGACGCGTGGCCGAAGCCCGAGAGCATTTCGACCCGAGGGAACACGTGCACGGGCTGCCATCGGATCGGGTCGCTCAACACGTGCAAGCAGCTGGACGTTCCGCTCTTCGGCGAGCAGCCGGCGAAGATGCTTCAGTCGATCGGTCAGGCGCCGCATGGTCGGATCGCGGCACGGCCCGGGACGGTTCATGAGTCACCTCCCGAGTTCTACGACGACTGGGCGGCCACATATCCGCATTCGGTGTGGATGCCTCCTGGCAACACCCTTCCGTACACGGAATGGCGCCGGATCTATGAGCAAGACGTAAGGGAGCTTCAGCGGTGCTGCGAGGACCCGGAAGCGCCCGGCTGCTTCGTCTCGCCGATCCAGGGGCTTAGAGCCTACCTGGAGTCGCTGAACACTCATTCGGCGCCGGTCGCTCGGTCAGACTGATGCACGGGAAGAGCAACGCCATCTCGCCTGCGACGGTGCTGGACCGGCAGATACTTCGAATGTTGGTGGCGTCATCGGCGCGACCTCAGTCGGGGCGCGCCAGGGTGCACTTGTCACCTCGTCGGTGGGCGCACGAGAAGCTTGGGCGGCATGTCGCGGGCGCGCGCATCGACCATCGGAGCGGACGTGCGGATGTCTTGGGCAGTTGGAGCCCAACCGCCTTCACGCGTCGGCGTCACCTGCCGGGCGCCACGCTGATGCTGTCGGCATGAAGACGAGCAACTTCTGCAGAAGGAGCATCCCAGTCCCGACGGTAGAAGCTACGCTACGCTTGATGGGATTGGGAATTGCAGCCATCGCAGCGGTCCCGACGGCGATGGCGGATATCAATCCGTGGATCCGCCAGAATCTCTACAGCCCGGGAAAGTGGGACACGGCCGGTCCCGGGACGGCGACGCCCTGGTTGCATCCGCCGATCTGGAGCCCGGGACAGGGCTGGGGCCTGCTGGGTGGCGAGGTCGAGGCCAACAACGTGACCGGGAGCTGGGGCGGGTGGCGTGACGAACTCGTGGCGCGCGGCCTTGCGCTCGAGGCCGCTTACTTCGGTCAGTTTGCGGCCAATCCCATCGGTGGCGAGAGTCAGGGGGCGTCCTGGCGCGGAGGTTTGGCACTCGGTGCGTTTGCAGATCTTGATCGCCTGTTCGACGTCGAACGGACGTACTTCACGATGTCGTTCACGTACAACGATGGAACGTCGAGCCTCACGCCGACCCATGTTGGCAACGAATTCCCCGTGCAGCTCAGCTCCGCGACCGACAATCGCTACACTCGCCTCGTACATCTGGCGGTTGGGACACAATTGTTCGACAACACGGTAGCGCTCAATGGTGGCCGCATCGTAGCCGGCGAGCAGTTCGCAAATCTGGCTCAAGCGTGCAATTCGGTGAACCAGGCGATTTGCGGCAATCCGATCGTGGCCCCGCGGAACATCACCTTTCCGACATACCCGAATGCCGTCTGGGGCATGAACTTCGAGTACAAGCCCGATTTTGCCTGGTATGCGAAGACCGGCGCCTATGCCGTGGAGTCGGATCTTCTTGACGACACGAACGGCGGCACCAACTTCGGCCTTCCGGACGGAGCAGGCCCGCTGGTGTTGGCCGAACTCGGCTACCTCTTCGGGCGCACCCCAGCCCGAGGCCCTGAAGGCGGTCTGACACCAGCCTCCCTCGTGTCGTCGGGCACCTACAAGGTTGGCGCGTACTACGACGGTGAACAGCTGACCAATCTCTCGACCGGCGACACGCAGCGCCATACTTGGGGTGTCTACGCGATGGGAGAGCAGCAACTCTATCGCGAGCGCACAAACAGCGATGATGGTGTCTGGGCATGGTTGGCGCTCAGCTACGCACCACCGGACGTAAACCGAGTCCAATTCATGGCTGCCGGCGGCGTCAGCTACAATGGCCTCATCGACGGCCGTCCCGACGATACGATTTCGTTGATCGTTGCCAATGGCCATTTCAGTGACCGACTGCCGGATCAGAGCTCCGAGACGTTGATCGAAGCAGATTTGCGGATACAGGCGCTACCTTCAGTATATATTGAGCCAAACCTTCAGTACATCATCAATCCAGATGGCCGATCGACGATTGACAGTGCGTTGGTGACAGGAATCGCGTTGGGCGTCAACTTCTGACAGCCGCGAGGGTCAGCAACGGAGTTAATCATGCCAAGATCGGTGTCAAGCTTGAATACCCCGATCCGAAGCGCATTGATGGCGACGTCTCCCGGCGTACATTCGTATCCAGTGTCCTGTTCGCCATGGGCGCAACAGCAGCCAACCGTAGCGCTATCGCTCAGGTGTGGGGTTCGTAGACAGGGTTTCACTTCGCTGCCCGTGCCGAGACGCGCTACCAGCGTGAGAGATCACCGCAGGGTGGTGGCGGTGGAGTTGTGGGCAACGCGGAGCGTTGTCCAGCAAATCCACCTCCCTTTGGCGGAGGGCGGAATGGACGCGCGCGCACGGCTGGGCTGGGTCCAACTCTACGAGAACCTCGGCAACGCCGGCGTCGTCTGCCGCCGTTGCGGTATCTCTCGGCCGACGCTGCGTAAGTGGCTGCAGCGCTATCGTGACGAGGGCCTGGCCGGGCTGGAGGAACGGAGCCGGCGGCCGCACCACTCCCCAGGCCGAAAGGTCTTCGCCCGCGAGGAAGCGCTGATCCTGGAGCTGCGCCGCGAACGCTGTCTTGGCTATCAAGCGCCAGCGCAACGAGCTCATCCACGAGCACGGCATCAAGCTCGCCGCCGACACCATCCACAAGGTGCTCCTTCGCAATGACGAGCGGCTGCTGAAGCGAAAACGCCTGCGTCGCAAGCAGCCGAAGCGGTACGATCGGCCGATCCCCGGCGACCGCGTCCAGGTCGACGTCTGCAAGGTGGGGCCGGGCATCTACCAGTACACCGCCATCGACCACTGCACGCGGTTCCAGGTCGTCGGCGTCCATCGGCGACGGACCGCCCGCAGCTCGGTCCACTTCCTCGAGCGCGTCCGCGAGGAGATGCCGTTCCCGATCCAGCGGATCCAGACCGATCGCGGCCAGGAGTTCTTCGCCTACACCGTGCAGGACCAGCTGCGCGATTGGCGGATCAAGTTCCGCCCGATCCGGCCGCGCTCGCCGCATCTCAACGGCAAAGTCGAGCGGGCCCAGCGCACCGCCCTCGAAGAGTTCTGGCCCACCATCGACGTCGCCGGTCCGGGCCTGCAAGCCCAGCTCGACGAATGGCAGCAGTTCTACAACCACAGCCGGCCGCATTCCACGATCGACTAACAGACGCCGGCGGCCTACGCGGCCCGGCTCACCGCAACGGGCGGCGGGCTCCGCCACATGGGAGCGCTCTGCCAACCGCCCGTTGCACCGTCGGCACGAGAGCGCCAGAGTGAAGCGGCGACTCCGGTTTCAGCTGGATGATCCTCGGGGGTCACAGCACGTGTGCCTCACATCCGAATGCGGCAAAGCTGCACGATTCTAGAGGTTTGGTGCATCGTAGACACAACCGGAGCTGTCCGCTCCAGGTGTGTCGGTGCGTTAGGGAAGTACGAAGCCCTAGGCCGATGCAGAGCCGTGCGAGATCGGGTCGATCACAAGCTCTGACCGCCCGAGACCTCGATTCGCTGAGCGGTTGTCCATTGGCTGCCGCCGACCAGGAGACCGGTGATTGCATCCCCGATATCGTCCGGCAAACCCGCGCGGCCCATCGCCGTGGATGAGGCGATGACACGGTTCACGTCGGCACTATCACGGACGACACCGCCACCGAAGTCCGTCTCGATTGCGCCAGGGGCAACCGTGTTCACGGAGATCCCGCGCGGGCCGAGCTCTTGCGCCAAGTACCGGGTGTAGACCTCGACGGCTCCCTTCATAGCGGCGTAGGCGCCGTAGCCTGGGATGCAGAAGCGCGCGAGGCCAGTCGAGAGGTTGACGATGCGCCCACCATCCTCGAGCATCGGCGCGAGCGTCTGCGTCAGGAAGACGACACCTTTGAGATGGACATTCATCAGGCCATCGAACTGCGACTCGCTTGTTTGAGCCAGCGGAGCGTGGACGCCGTGGCCGGCGTTGTTCACCAGGAAGTCGAACGTTTGACGGCTCCAGTTTGAACGCAGCACCTCGGCGAATGCCTGCTTGAAGGCCGGAAACTGGGCAGTATCTCCGGCGTCCAGCTGCAGTGAAACCGCTTGGGCGCCGCTGGCCCTGATCCCCGAAACCACGGTCTCCGCCGCTTCTGCGTTGCCCAAATAGGTGAGCACAACACCCACACCCTGCGCAGCTAGCTTGCGGGCCGTGTTCTCGCCGAGACCACGGCTGCCGCCTGTGACAAGCGCGATCTTCGTCATGGCCTTACTCCTCGATTGGTGCCTGCTTGGAACCTAAGAGGAGCACGGGAGTTGCGCCTGCCTCATTCTCCGTGGTTTCTGCCTGATCCTCCGATGCTGCAGCCTCGCTTGTTCAACTGAACCGACACCTGATATCGCTGCCCACGTACCGCGAGAGGTTCCAGCAATGAATGGCTTGGTTGCGGAAATCTGCCGCTTCGTCCGCGAACGGTCATCGTCCGGCGGCGTGGTTCCAACGCCGTATCCCGGCCTTGGTGTCCTGTACGATACACAGCCGACGCGGTTGGAGGCGATGATCTATGACCCAGTCGTCTGCCTGGTCCTCCAAGGCGCTAAAGAAACGTATATCGGTGATCGTTGCATTCGTTTTGGTGCCGGCGAGTCGTTGATCGTGAGCCACGCGATGCCGGTCACCGCAGCCGTCACCGAAGCAAGCGCCGCAGCGCCGTACGTCGCGATGGTCCTCACGATAGATCTCGAATCCGCGCGGAGTCTCGCCGACGAACTCGGTGTCGCGACCAATGGCCGTGAGGTGGTCCTCGATATCGAGGCAGCGGCTACTGACGCTCGCCTACTCGACGTCATGGCACGGCTCTTTCGCGCCAGCCTCATCCCGGCGGAAGCCAAAGTACTCGGCCCACTCTACGCGCGCGAAGCGCATTTCTGCCTGCTCGAAGCTGATCATGCGGGGATGCTGCGCCAGATGCTCTGGCGGGATAGCGCCGCAAGCCGGGTCGGGCGCGCGATCGCCCGGGTTAGGACAGAGTTTGCGGAACCACTTTGCGTCGCGGACCTTGCCGCAACCGCGAGCATGAGCGTGTCAAACTTCCACCAGCGCTTCAAAGCGCTCACGTCGAAGTCGCCGCTACAGTTCCAGAAGGAGATCCGCCTGACCGAGGCGCGACGCTTGCTGAGTGTTGAAGGCAGGAACGTCTCGGCCGCAGCGTTTGCTGTAGGATACGAGAGCCCTACTCAGTTCAGCAGAGAGTACGCACGGAAGTTTGGCGTACCGCCTCGGATGCACATCGCGCGTCGGAGTGCAGCTTAGCCTCTCACGCTCGTTCGCTGGAAGTCGACCAGTGCCGACAGGCGTCTCGCGGCCTTGGATGCCGAGAACAGTCCAAGGGTCTATCGTTTCAGATTTGGCAGACGCTTCGCGTTCTGGCTCGGGCGAGTGGCGGGCTGGGTCCACAGTCCCGAAGTGTCACGCGCGCGCACGACACGCCCGTACCTCGTTGGCGAGGCCGCCGGGATCACGCACCCTTTGTCTGTTGTTGGCGCCTTTGGAGCTTGCGCGCGGTAAACCCTTGGACCGCTTCGGGTCAGCTTGACCCCTAAGCCGGCTCCAGGTGCTTGGGGATCCGCGGCCGAGAGGTGTCATAGCGGCAACGATGAGGCGACCTCAACGAAGGAGGTTGGCGAGCCCGTCAAGACATGAGGTTCCAGAACGACGTCTTCCTGCCGTGCTCGGCGCGCAGCCGGGTGACGTAGGCCTCGTGGGTCTCGAAGGCGCCGAAGTCCTGGATCGAGGACGCGAGTGTCCGGCATTCCATGAGGTGCCGGGCGGCGTGGCGATAGCGGCTGGTACGAGCCTCGCGCAACGCGAAGTCGATCATCGCGCGAAGCAGGAGCGTCGCCGCGAGGGGATGCTTGCCGAACAGCTTCTCGGCGGCCGGTGTCAGGATCTCGTAGTGGTCGCCGTCCAACTCGGCGGCCCGCGCGACCGTGAGGCTCGCCGCCTTCTCCAACGCGGGCCAGGACGCGAGAAATGCCAATGCCTCCAAGAGGCTCGGGTAGGTCAGTGCATGCTCGATGGCGCGTCTCTCCGCAA
This sequence comes from Pseudomonadota bacterium, assembly GCA_039819185.1. Classification (GTDB taxonomy): domain Bacteria; phylum Pseudomonadota; class Alphaproteobacteria; order Rhizobiales; family Tepidamorphaceae; genus JBCBSK01. The sequence continues at coordinate 17,802 of JBCBSK010000057.1, forward strand.
CATCGTCGTCGAAGTCGGGAAGGCGCTTCAGGCAGGCCCGCAGATGGTCCGCCGACAAGGCTCGCTCGAAGCACGACCATCGGGCCGCCTGCGCCTCCTTGGTGCAGCCGAGCGCCTCAAGAACCTCGATGCGCGCATCTTCCCAGGCGAAGTCGGGCCAGCCTCGCCGGCCGGGTGCGGCAGCATCGAAGATCTCCAGCGCCTCAGGCGCACGTCCGGCCGCGAGCAAGCGACGGGCAATCTCGGCGGCGATGCGTGGCGATCGCCTTGCCTGCTCATCGTACTGGGCGATGAAGGCGTCGACGTCTCCCTGGACGTCGGCAATGTCCTTGAGCGCGAGGCGCGCCGCGCTCTTTCTTGACCGCTCCTCGATGTCATCGGCGTAGATGACGCTGCCTGTGCCGATGCCGACGATTTGCCGCTGACTCCCCGGCGGTCGCTGCGCGGGCTGGTTCGTGACCTCGACCATGCGCTCCTTGAGGTCCGCCAAGCCTACGTCGCCGAGGGCCGGTGCCAGCGCGGGAACGAGGCTGTCATACTGGCCGTAGTCGTTGTCGAGCAGGGCCGCGTACACGCGTTCGGCCAGCGCCTTCGGATCGCTCATGGCGGCCTTGGCGATCTCGCCGAGGTCGTCGACAGCATCGCGGAACGCCCCGATGACGGTCCCGCTCCGGTCGTCGGAGCGCTCGACCACCGAGTTCGCCAGTTCGAGAAAGCGCCACAAGAGGTCCAGCGCTTCCCGCGGATCGCGCTTGGCGATCTGCTCGACGATCGCCCGCCGCTGGGTCTCGAGATCGTCGACGAGCGCGCGGCGCGTCTGCCAGTCGATGAAGGCGCGCGACCGCGCGATCGTCGCCAAGCGCTTGCGGACCTCGTGCGCGACCGCCTTGGGGCTCTCCGTGCCGGCCAGCTCCAGGCGGAGCCGACGCTTCGCGGTGGCATCGCCGGCGCTCAGTTCCATCAGAAGCTCGGCGAGCCGCGCAGCACCCAGCTCCTCGAGATTCTTGGCGTTCAGCGTCGTCTTGGACGCCATGCGGTCCGACCTCCCGAAACTCAGGCTGCCGCCGGTGGGGCCTGCAATGCGCGAGTGGCAAGGTTGAATGGCGACACCGCCGTCCATGCTCGGGCGGCCATGCCCGGGAAGCGGCTACTCGGGGTCAAGCCGCACCGTCGTCGTCGGGGAGGCGCGCCAAGAGCCGCACGACGGCGTCGCGCAACGGGTCCACGTGGAGCTCCACCAAGTTCCAGACGATCTTGTCGGCGACTCGCTGATACTCGTGACGCAGGACGTTCCCGATGCCGGCGATCTCACGCCAAGGGACCTCCGGTGCCGCCTCCTGCAGATCGGCCGGGATGTGACGGCTCGCCTCGGAGATGATCTCCAGCTCGCGCTCGACGGCGCGGCGCACCGTGCGGTTTTGGCGATACTGGTCGAACGAAACGCTCGCGACCGTCGTGCGGATCCCGTCGATCGCTTCGACGATATCGGTCAGACGAAGCCGCACGGAGCGCGGCATCAATAGACCCGCTCGGATTGCGCTTCGATGCGGTCGCGCAGGGCCGGGTGAAGGCTGTCGCGGGTCATCAGGTCGGCCTCGGCGCCGAGGACCTCTTCCACGAGATCCTTCGCCCGGACGAGCTCGATGAGGCTGAACCGCGAATCCTCCGTGTCGAAGAACAGGTCCACGTCACTCTCGGGGCCCGCTTCTCCGCGAGCCGTCGAGCCGAAAAGATAGAGCCTGGAGATTCCTGCTCCGCGGAGGCGGTCCGCAGCCTCGCGCAGGCGCAGGATCACGTCGTCGCGTTCCATCCCTGCCTCGAAGAAATCGCGCCATCGCATGTGCCGAGGCAGCCGGGCTGACGCCCGGCCGCCCCACACCGTTAGAGATCGACATGCTCGCCGATGGCAAGGGCGTCGTCCACCTCGACGCCGAGATAGCGCACCGTGCTCTCGATTTTCGTATGCCCGAGGAGGATCTGCACGGCCCGGAGATTACCCGTTCTGCGATAGATCAGGGTCGCCTTGGTCCGGCGCAGCGAGTGCGTGCCATACCTTGAGGTCTCCAGCCCGACCTCGGCGATCCAGCGGTGGACGAGACGGGCGTATTGGCGTGCCGTGAGGTGCTTGGTCCGGTCCTTCCGGCTCGGGAACAGCCAGTCGCTCTCGCGCAAGCGAGCCTCGGTGATCCAGGC
>JBCBSK010000058.1:0-19960 GCA_039819185.1 Pseudomonadota bacterium
CCCAGCGCGGCGTCGGCAACGGTATCTCGCTGATCATCTTCGCCGGCATCATTGCGACCGTTCCAGGCGCGCTTGGCGGCATGCTCGAACTCGGTCGTCAGGGCGCGCTGTCGACGGCTGTTATTCTCGGCATCATCGTTATGCTGATCACGCTAGTTGGCCTGATCGTCTTCATGGAGCGGGCTCAGCGCCGGTTGGTGATCCAGTATCCGAAACGCCAGGTCGGGAATCGCATGTTTCAGGGTGATTCCTCGCATCTGCCGTTGAAGCTCAACACAGCCGGCGTTATCCCACCGATCTTTGCATCCTCGCTGTTGTTGTTACCGGTGACGGTCGCAAACTTCTCGGCGGGGCAGGGCCCGGATTGGCTGACGACGGTCACGGCACTCTTGGGCCATGGTCAACCGCTTTATCTCGGGCTTTATGCGGCCGGCATCATCTTCTTTGCCTTTTTCTACACGGCGATTGTGTTCAACCCATCGGACACCGCCGACAATCTGAAAAAGCATGGCGGGTTTATTCCGGGCATAAGACCGGGCGAGAAAACGGCGCAATACATCGACTTTGTCCTAACCAGGATTACGGTGCTTGGCGCGGCCTATCTTACCCTTGTTTGTCTGGTGCCGGAGTTCCTGATCGGCTATTCGGGGATACCGTTTTATATCGGCGGCACGTCATTGCTTATTGTTGTGTCCGTGACGATGGACACGGTTGCGCAAGTTCAGGGACACCTGCTGGCGCACCAATATGAGGGTCTCATAAAGAAGGCCAAGCTCAGGGGTAAGAAGCGATGAGCGGGGGGAAGAGGCGATGCGATTAATCCTGCTGGGGCCGCCGGGGGCGGGCAAGGGCACGCAGGCAGAACGACTGGTCGAGACCTACAACATCGTTCAACTGTCGACTGGCGATATGCTTCGGGCAGCCGTCGCCGCCGAGACCGAGACGGGCCTAAAGGCGAAAGCGGTGATGGAGGCGGGCAATCTCGTGTCTGACGAGATCGTCAATGCCATTGTCTCCGAGCGCACGGCAGAGCCGGATTGTTCGAACGGCTTCATCCTTGATGGCTATCCACGCACTCTTGCGCAAGCGGACGCGGTCGAAGCCATGATGGGGGAAAAGGGGTTGGCGCTCGATGCGGTGATCGAGCTGGTTGTCGACGACGCAGCCCTTGTTGGACGTATCGTTAAGCGCGCCGAGGAAGCGCGTGCTGCCGGCAAGCCGGTGCGCAAGGATGATACGCCGGAAGTGTTCGAAGACAGGCTGAAAGCCTACTACAAGAGCACTGCGCCGCTGACTGGCTATTACCATGCCAAGGGCATGCTGCGCCGTGTCGATGGTATGCAGGACATCGATGGCGTGACTGCCTCGATCAATAAGGTGCTCGAAACGCGCGCCGTCGCATAAGACTGAGCAAACGGAGCACGAGAGAAGCGCAGTTGGGGAGCGCGAATTCGCGTCTTCAACCCATTGACGGACCTAGGGTGGATCGCTTATCTACCGGGCTTCCGTCGTCAATTCGACTAGAGCAGCCTGCGCCGTGAACGGCGCAGACAAACTGCTCTAACTTCTTTGGAGGTGAGCATCTGTCTGTTTTTTGAGCGAGTGGCCAAAAAACAGGATGCTCACGGGCTTACCGGCCAGAACCTAAGGTTCGGATCGGTGGGCCTGTTTTGATTTCAATCTGGCCCGACCGCACATTGACGGGACGGGCCGAGTGGAGACAACTGGCATGGCCCGTATCGCCGGCGTCAACATCCCGACGTCCAAGCGCGTTCCGATCGCGTTGCAATACATTCATGGCATTGGCGCGAAGAATGCGCAGGAGATCTGCGAGAAGGTCAATGTGCCGCTCGAGCGTCGAGTTAATGAACTGACCGATGCAGAAGTCCTGAAGATCCGCGAAGTCATCGACCGTGACTACATGGTCGAGGGGGATCTTCGTCGCGATACGGCAATGAATATCAAGCGGCTGATGGACCTTGGCTGCTATCGGGGCCTGCGCCATCGCCGCGGCCTGCCGGTGCGCGGTCAACGCACCCATACCAATGCCCGGACCCGCAAGGGCCCAGCTAAGGCGATTGCTGGTAAGAAGAAGTAAGTGCGTTTTTGCTCGTGCGTTGCAGCCTAACGAGGCTGGCGCGATGGCTTGGCAGGTGATGTCGGGCCACGGTTGAGCCGCTGGCATCACGGCGGCGCTGAAATCGACAGGAAGGACTGAGAATGGCGAAAGACTCCCAGCGCGTCCGGCGCAAGGAGCGGAAGAACATCACATCGGGCGTTGCTCATGTGAATGCGAGCTTCAACAACACAATGGTGATGATTACCGACGCTCAGGGCAATGCGATTTCCTGGTCGTCCGCCGGTATGATGGGTTTCAAGGGATCGCGTAAATCGACGCCCTATGCCGCCCAGGTTGCCGCTGAGGATGCCGCAAAGAAGGCGAGTGAGCATGGTATGCGCACGCTCGAGGTCGAGGTCAAAGGACCCGGATCCGGTCGTGAATCGGCACTGCGCGCGCTTCAGGCGGCCGGCTTCACCATCACGTCGATCCGTGACGTGACGCCAATCCCGCATAATGGCTGCCGGCCGCGCAAGCGTCGCCGCATCTGATCCAGCGCTTTGCGCTACGCCGCCGCTTAACTGGCGGCGCATTTGACGTTACCGCTACGAGGCCACACCGTGATTGAGAAAAACTGGCAAGAACTGATCCGGCCGAACAAGCTCGACGTGAGCGCCGGCAATGATCCGCGCCGTGTTGCGACCGTTGTCGCCGAACCACTTGAGCGCGGCTTCGGCGTGACTCTCGGCAATGCGCTGAGGCGTGTGCTTTTGTCCTCGCTCCAGGGGGCTGCTGTCACCTCGATCCATATCGACGGCGTGTTGCACGAGTTCTCGTCGATTTCGGGTGTTCGCGAAGACGTCACCGACATTGTCTTGAACATCAAGGACATCGCCATCCGTATGGAGGGTGAGGGTCCAAAGCGCATGGTCCTGCGCAAGCAAGGTCCTGGTGCGGTTACCGCAGGTGACATCCAGACCGTGGGTGATGTCGAGATCCTCAATCCCGATCTTCTGATCTGTCAGCTCGACGAAGGCGCCGAGATTCGCATCGAATTCACGGTTGATACCGGCAAGGGCTACGTCCCGGCCGATCGCAACCGTGCCGACGACGCACCGATCGGCCTGATCCCGGTCGATTCGCTCTATAGCCCGGTCAAGCGCGTCTCCTACAAGATCGAGGCGACCCGTGAGGGGCAGGTGCTCGACTATGACAAGTTAACTATGGAAGTCGAAACCAATGGCGCGCTGACGCCGGACGATGCCGTGGCGTATGCCGCCCGCATTTTGCAGGACCAACTGTCGATCTTCGTCAACTTCGACGAGCCGAAGCCGGAAGTCGCCGAGCCGCTGGTGCCAGATCTGGCCTTCAATCCCGCACTTCTCAAGAAGGTCGACGAGCTCGAACTCAGCGTGCGCTCGGCCAACTGTTTGAAGAACGACAACATCGTCTACATCGGCGATCTCATTCAAAAGACCGAAGCCGAGATGCTGCGTACGCCGAATTTCGGCCGCAAGTCCCTCAACGAGATCAAAGAAGTGCTCGCCCAGATGGGGCTGCACCTCGGCATGGAAGTCGTCGGTTGGCCGCCCGAGAACATCGAGGAACTGGCCAAACGTTACGAGGAACACTACTGAGCCGGCACTCCCGGCGTCGAGAGGACGAACGTTATGCGTCACCGCAAGAGCGGCCGGAAGCTCAACCGCACGGCTAGTCACAGAAAGGCGATGTTCGCCAATATGGCGGCAGCGCTCATCCAGCACGAGCAAATCATAACAACCTTGCCGAAGGCGAAGGATCTCAGACCGTTTACCGAGAAGCTTGTCACATTGGCCAAGCGCGGCGGGCTGAACGAGCGCCGCCAGGCGATTGCCCAGATCCGCGACGAAGACGCCGTCCGCAAGCTGTTCGATACGATCGGGCCGCGCTATCAGGAGCGCCAGGGCGGGTATACGCGTGTGCTCAAAGCAGGCTTCCGCCATGGTGACAATGCGCCCGTCGCAGTGATCGAGTTCGTCGACCGCGACGTCGACGCGCGAGGCGCCATCGACCGCGAACGGACCGCCAAAGAAGAAGAGGCCACCGAGACTGTCGCGGCCTGACAGGCGCGTGTGCCGAGATTTTTAGAGTCTCGTTTGGTGTCGCGCAGCTGTGTTCTCGGAAAGGCGTGCCATTGAATGGCACGCCTTTCGCGTTTTCATCTAGCGGCCGGATCGCTATATCTCACCTATGAAGACTTTTGATCCGATCCAGGCCATCGCAGCGCTTGCACTGACCATCCTGGTAAGTGTTCCGGTCAGCGCACAGGACCGCTCCGTGCCGACCTCGCCGGGCGAATTGCAGCTGTCCTTTGCTCCGATTGTCAAACAAGCGGCCCCGGCGGTCGTCAACGTCTATGCCAGCCGCGTTGTCCGCCGGCAGGTCTCGCCCTTCATGAACGATCCGTTCTTTCGGCGGTTTTTTGGCGGGCCGAACCAGGGTCTGCCACGCGACCGCGTGGAAAATGCGCTCGGCTCGGGTGTCATTGTCTCGCCGGACGGTCTGGTCGTCACCAATCACCATGTTATCGAGGGCGCGGACGAGGTGCGTGTCGTGCTCGCCGATCGGCGCGAGCTTGCAGCTGAGATTGTTATCTCCGACGAGCGCACGGATCTTGCCGTGCTCAGAATCGAGACGACTGACAGCACTCTGCCCCATTTGTCGTTTGCCGAGCCCGATATTCTTGAGGTTGGCGATCTCGTACTCGCGATCGGCAACCCGTTCGGCGTCGGCCAGACGGTGACGGCGGGGATTGTATCGGCAACGGCGCGAACCCAGGCCGGGATCACCGATTTCGGGTTCTTCATCCAGACCGATGCGGCGATCAATCCGGGCAATTCCGGCGGGGCGCTCGTCGACATGGACGGACGGCTTGTCGGCATCAACACGGCGATTTTCTCTCGTGGTGGCGGATCGGTTGGTATCGGCTTTGCGATACCTGCCGATATGGTCCAGTCCGTCGTGGCCGGCGTTGCCTCTGGCGCAGGCCTGCAACGGCCTTGGTTCGGGGCAACGCTTCAGGAAGTTACCTCCGAAATCGCCGAAACCTTTGGCCTCGATCGTCCGGTGGGTGTTCTGGTGGTCAAGGTGCGCTCACGCGGTCCCGCCGAGGCCGCAGGTGTCGAGCGCGGCGATCTCGTGCTCGCCGTTGACGGGGATCCGGTCAACGACCTCGCGACCTTTGGCTATCGTTATGCGCTGCGCGGCGTCGGCGGCCAGGCGACGTTGACGGTGTTGCGCGATGGCCGCGAGATTCTGGTTCCGGTCGAGCTGATGGTCGCGCCGGAAGACCCGCCGCGCGATCTCAGGACACTTGAAGGCCCGTCACCTTTGGCCGGCGCCGTTGTCGGCAATCTGTCGCCGGCACTCAGTGAGGAGATTGGCTTGGAGCTGGACGGCGAGGGGGTTGTTATCGTCGAGGTCGCGGGCCGGTCGCCCGCCCGTTCGCTGGGCGTCGTTCCGGGGGATATCATTGTTTCGATTAACGATATCGATGTGCGCACCACGGCCGATGTGGAAGACCTCACCGTAGAGTCGCGTCGACTGTGGCGGCTGACCTTCAACCGGCGCGGCCGCATCCTGTCGACCGTCGTCGGCGGCTAATCAGGCGCATGCCATGTCCGATCTCTTCGCCGCGGCGGGTCTCGAAAACGATGTGCCCCGGCCTCTGGCCGATCGCTTGCGGCCTCTCAATCTCGCCGATGTGGTTGGCCAGGACCATCTCGTTGGACCTGACGGCACGCTGACGCGGCTGATCTCCGGCGGCAGTCTCGGCTCGCTGGTGTTCTGGGGGCCACCAGGCACCGGCAAGACCACGATCGCGCGTCTTTTGGCATCGACCACGGCTTATGAGTTCGAGCAGATCTCGGCGATTTTCTCCGGTGTTGCCGATCTGAAGAAGGCCTTCGACAGGGCGCGCGCGCGGCGCCAATCTGGGCAGGGCACGCTCCTCTTCGTTGATGAGATCCACCGCTTCAACCGGGCGCAACAGGACAGTTTTCTGCCTGTCATGGAGGATGGTACGATCGTGCTTGTCGGTGCGACGACGGAAAACCCCTCTTTTGAGCTTAATGCCGCGCTTCTGTCGCGGGCGCAGGTGCTGGTTCTGCGCCGGCTCGATCACAAGGCACTTGGCGTGTTGCTGGCCCGTGCAGAAGAGGCATTTGGCGCGGCGCTGCCGCTTGATGAAGACGCGCGCGATGGGCTGATTGCCATGGCCGATGGTGATGGCCGCGCCGTATTGACGCTGGCCGAGGACGTCGCCCGTGCGGCCCGACCCGGTGAGTGCTTCGATCTCGCGAGCCTGACCGAGATTGTTCAGCGCCGTGCGCCGATTTATGACAAGAGCCAGGATGGCCACTACAATCTGATGAGCGCACTGCACAAATGTGTGCGGGGCTCGGACCCGGACGCGGCACTCTACTATCTAGCGCGCATGTTTGAGGCTGGTGAAGACAGGCTCTACATCGCCCGTCGGGTTGTGCGCATGGCGGTTGAAGACATCGGCATGGCCGACCCTCAGGCGCTCGTTATCGCCAATGCCGCCAAGGACGCGTTTGACTTTCTCGGCAGTCCGGAAGGCGAACTGGCGATTGCTCAGGCCGTCGTCCATGTCGCCACCGCGCCGAAGTCGAACGCGTCTTATGTGGCCTTTAAGGCGGCCACGAAGGCGGCGCGCGAGCATGGCTCCCTGTCGCCGCCCAAACACATTCTGAATGCACCAACCAAGCTAATGAAGACCGAGGGCTACGGTTCGGGCTATGCCTATGACCACGACCAGCCTGATGCCTTCTCCGGCCAGAACTACTTCCCCGACGGCATGGTACGTGAAGCCTTTTATGATCCGCCCGGTCGCGGCTTCGAGCGCGAGATCCGCAAGCGGCTTGACTATTGGGCAAAGCTGCGCGCTGAGCGGGGACCAGAAGGCACGTCCTGATGACCGGTGTCGTCTTGCAGATTGCGTTGGTCGCTGCCGGAGGCGCCATTGGAGCGGTCGGGCGTTATGCCTTGGGGCTCGGAGCGGTCGCAGCCTTCGGCGCGGGGTTTCCGTGGGGCATTCTGATCGCGAACGTTCTTGGCTCGGCGTTGATCGGTATCGTCATCGTGCTGACCCAGGCGCTTGGGCCGGGGCAGGGGGATGCCTGGCGACTGTTCCTAGCCGTCGGCCTGTTGGGCGGTTTCACGACGTTTTCGTCGTTCTCGCTTGATGTCGCGCTGATGCTGGAGCAGGCGCGCTATCTCGTTGCGCTCGCCTATGTCGGCCTGTCGGTCAGCTTGTGCGTCGTCGGTGCTGTTGCCGGGCTTGCCATTGGGCGTGCTGTGTTTGTAGGCGCCACCGGATGAGCCGTGTCAGCCAGATTGCCGTTGGGCCGGATGAGGGCGGAATGCGGGTCGACCGATGGTTTCAAGCCCGCTATCCAACCCTAGGGCATGGCCATCTGCAGAAACTGCTGCGCACTGGCCAAGTCCGCGTTGATGGCAAGCGGGTCAAGGCCAATGCCCGTCTGGAAGCTGGCCAGACCATACGCGTGCCGCCGATCGCGGGTGGAGGCTCGGGAACGGATAAAAAGCCGTCCGCACCCCGATCTCTGAATGCTGCCGATCGAGCACTGCTCCACGATGCCAGGCTTTACGAAGACGAGTCGCTTCTGGTCCTGAACAAGCCGGCCGGGCTTGCCGTCCAGGGAGGTAGCAAGACGGTGCGCCACATCGACGGTATGCTGATGGCGCTCGAACCCGAAACCGGCGCGCGTTGGCGGCTGGTGCATCGGCTTGATCGTGAGACCAGCGGTGTGCTGTTGATCGCCAAAACGCGCCAAGCGGCTGCCGAGCTTGGCAAGGCGTTTCAGACCCGCTCGGTTCTGAAAGTCTATTGGGCCGTGACGCTGGGCGTCCCGAAGCCGCTTCAGGGCAGGATCGATCTGCCGCTGATCAAGGCACAAGGGCCGGGCGGTGAAACGATCCGCCCCGCCCAGGAGCATGAACGCAAGGCGGCCGATCTCGCTGTCACGCACTACAACGTCGTCGATCAGGCCGGCAGCAAGCTCGCCTGGGTGACGCTGAAGCCGTCGACCGGGCGCCAGCACCAATTGCGCGTGCATCTTGCGGCCCTTGGCACGCCGATCGCCGGCGACGACAAATATGGCGGCGATCGCGAGATGCCTGCGAGCCTCGACAGTCGGCTGCACCTGCATGCGAGACGGGTAAGCTTTGCGCACCCCATCACCGGCGATAAGGTCGATGTGACAGCGCCGCTTCCCGCTCACATGACGGAAAGCTTCGCGTTTCTTGGCTTTGCCGCCGATCATACCGTCGATGATGCGTGAGGGGGTCAGATGAGTTGGGAATGGGTTCTCGCTGCAATCCTGATCCTGCTCGTCGCGGGGTTTGCGCTTGTGTTGCGCTCGCGAGCGCGATTGGCAAACGTCTTCGAGCCGCGCGACATGAAGCTGATGCGTGAAGCCGTCAGTGAGATGCGCCGCGCCAACGACCTGATGGAGACTCAGGTGAGAGATCTCTCGAAGCGCGTCGATCGGCTTGAAACCGGCACGTCCGATGCCGAGAGAAACACAACATCATGAGGCTGATCGTCTTCGATGTTGATGGTACCCTCGTCGACAGCCAGGCTGTCATCGTTGCTGCAATGGCGCGTGCCTTTGCGGCTCACGACCTGCCGCCGCCGCAACTGGCGGCGATTCTGGCGACGATCGGTCTGTCTCCGCCGGAAGCCATGGCAGAGCTTGTTGGACCCGACGGGCCGGCTGTCAGCCTTGCCAAAGCCTACAAATCGGCCTCTTGGGAGCTCAAGCGCGATCGTGACCATCACGAGGTATTGTTTCCAGGCATGGGCGCCCTGGTCAAACGGCTCTCTGATCAATCCGAAACGCTGCTCGGGATCGCCACCGGCAAATCGCGGCGCGGTGTTCGTACGTTTCTTGACCAGCATGAGTTCCAAGGCCGGTTCGTCACCATCCAGACCGCCGACGATCACCCGTCAAAACCAAACCCGTCCATGCTGCACCAAGCCATGGCCGAGACTGGTGTCACGGCGGATGAGACCACATTTGTTGGCGACACGAGCTACGACATGATCATGGCGCAAGCCATTGGCGCGCGCGGGATCGGTGTTGCGTGGGGCTATCATCCTGTTGATGCTTTGGAAGGTGCTGGTGCCGAGATGATTGCGGACACAGCCGACCATCTCGCTGAACTCCTGGAAGACGATGCATGCATGGCAACCAACACGCGCGTGGAGACATCCCGGTGAGTGAGTCGCAAGACGGGTCGGCTCAGATCGATCCCGTGCTCGCGGCGCAGCTGAAGGCACGGGTCGAGTTGCCCAAGCGCTTCTATCAGGACGTCACGACTGCCAAGACCGATGACGGTCACCACGCTGTGTTGCTTGATGGCCGTTCTGTCAGGACGCCCGCGCGCAACGTGCTTGCCTTGCCGACGCAAGGATTGGCTGAGGCCGTCGCTGAGGAGTGGCGCGCACAAGAGGTAACGATCGATCCCAAGACGATGCCGCTGACGCGGCTCGTTAACTCCGCGATTGACGGGGTCGCGGACGCTATCCAGCCGGTAGCCGAAGAGATCGCCCGCTATGCCGGTACGGACATGATTTGCTATCGTGCCGATGCACCGGAGGGGCTCGTGGCGCTGCAATGTCAACAGTGGGATCCGGTGATTGCATGGCTCCATGACGCGCTTGGCGTGCGGCTTGTTCTGACCGAGGGCCTGTCTCATATCGTTCAGTCCGAGACTGCGCTCGCCCGCATCGCCGCCGATCTTTCCGACCGTTCGGCGTTTCAGATCGCCGCCCTGTCCGCCGTCACGACGCTGACCGGGTCGGCAGCGCTTGCGCTGATGCTCGACGCCGGCGTGGCGACGCCCGATGATGTCTGGATTGCCGCCCATGTCGATGAGGATTGGCAGATCAGCCTATGGGGCGAAGATGCGGAGGCAGCGGCGCGTCGGGCCTTTCGGCGTATGGAGTTCGATGCCGCAGCGCTCATTCTTCGTGAGTTCGCGCGAACTGGCTGATTTGCTGCGGCCAGTACGCGTGCTAAGAGGCTGTCCCACCGTGTTTGAAGCGCCGCCGGCGCTCTCCCGTCCAGTAGCCTAACGCTCAGCGTTTTTGGGGGCAGATATGAAAGAAATCCTCGATCAGCTTGATGTGCGCCGTGACCGCGCCCGCCTCGGCGGCGGTGAGAAGCGCATCGCCGCCCAGCATGAGCGTGGCAAGCTGACCGCCCGCGAGCGGCTCGAACTCCTGCTCGATGACGGCTCGTTCGAGGAATTCGACATGTTCGTCGAACACCGCTGCACCGATTTCGGCATGGAAGAGACCAAGTTCCCTGGCGATGGCGTGGTCACCGGCTGGGGCACGATCAATGGACGTACAGTTTACGTCTTCGCCAAGGATTTTACCGTGTTCGGTGGCTCTCTGTCGAAAGCCCATGCCGAGAAGATTACCAAGGTCCAGGACATGGCGCTCAAGACGCGTGCGCCGGTTATTGGCCTGTTCGATGCGGGTGGGGCGCGCATCCAGGAAGGCGTCGCGGCCCTTGGCGGCTATGGCGAAGTCTTCCATCGCAATGTGATCGCGTCCGGCGTCATCCCGCAGATTTCGCTGATCATGGGGCCGTGCGCCGGCGGTGATGTCTATTGTCCCGCGATGACCGACTTCATCTTCATGGTGCGGGACACGAGCTACATGTTCGTCACCGGCCCCGATGTCGTGAAGACCGTCACCAACGAGACCGTGACGGCGGAAGAACTCGGCGGCGCCTCGATCCACACCACCAAGTCTTCGATCGCAGACGGCGCCTACGACAACGATCTCGAAATGCTGCTACAGATCCGCCGATTGATGGACTTCCTGCCGCTCAACAACGAGACCGGCGTGCCGGACCTGCCGAGCTTCGATGTCCCGGATCGGGTCGAGATGAGCCTCGATACGCTGATCCCGAACAATCCCAATCAGCCCTACGATATGAAGGAGCTGATCCAGAAGGTCGTCGACGAGGGCGATTTCTTCGAGCTGCAGGACAAGTTCGCTCAGAACATGATCACGGGCTTTGCACGGATCGACGGGCGCACGGTCGGGGTCGTCGCCAATCAGCCGATGGTGCTGGCCGGCGTGCTCGATGCCGATGCAAGCCGCAAGGCATCGCGGTTCGTGCGCTTCTGCGACTGCTTCTCGATCCCCATCCTCACATTCGTCGACGTGCCGGGCTTCCTGCCGGGCACAGCGCAGGAATATGGCGGGCTGATCAAGCACGGCGCCAAGCTCTTGTTCGCCTATTCCCAGGCCACCGTGCCGCTCGTGACCGTAATCACCCGCAAGGCGTATGGCGGGGCCTATGTCGTCATGGCGTCGAAGCACATCGGCGCCGACATGAACTATGCCTGGCCGTCAGCCGAGATTGCCGTGATGGGGCCGAAGGGCGCCGCCGAGATCATCTATCGCTCTGAACTGTCTGATCCCGATAAGATTGCAGCACGCATTTCCGAATATGAGGAGCGCTTCGCCAATCCCTTCGTCGCCGCAGAACGCGGCTATATCGATGAGGTGATCATGCCGCACTCGACCCGCAAGCGCATCGCGCGCGCCTTCGCACTCCTGCGCGACAAGCAGGTCGAGATCCCCTGGCGCAAGCACGACAACATTCCGCTATGAGGCATTGAGCGTCATATGCTGCGCGCCCATAACGATCTCCCCGGATAGCGGACCCTGCCGCAAACCCTGATACTCCCTGCTTGCACGTAAGGCGTGTTTGGGGGCGTTGGGTGTCAGTTGTATGTGGCGTTGGGCGTATCGGCGCGGTGGCGGGATGTCTGCTGCTCGCGGGCTCGTGCACGACGCTGAACAAGCAGGAATGCGCGCAGGGCGATTGGTATGGCATCGGCTATCGTGACGGGTTGAACGGGCGTGATATCACGTTTGTCGACCTCCATGGCGAGGCCTGTGCGCGGATCGACATCGCACCGGATGTCACCCTGTGGCGCGAGGGGCGGCAGGCGGGGCTCAAGGTCTATTGCACGCCGCGTAGCGCCTTTCGGGTCGCGGCGGGTGGTGGGCGGTTCCATCCGGTCTGCACGCCGGACCTGATCGCCGATCCGGCAACGCTCGAAGAGGCGCGTCAAGCTGGCGAGCGGCTGTATCGGATCGAGCGCGATCTCAGCGACGCCCACACCGATCTGGCCGAGGTGCGCCAAAGCAAGTTAGATCTCGAAGCTGCTGGTCCCGACGAGGAGACAGCCGACGAACGCTTGCGTCTCGAACGCAAGGAGCGGCGGCTCGAAAACGAGATCGACCGTCTCAAGCGTGCGCGTGACCGGGCGGCGGATAGAGAACCTGAGGCATGACCAGCATCGACAGTAAAATACGCTGTCCCGTCGCCCTTTGCGCCCGTTGATAAGGTGCAGGCAGTGTGACATATGTTACCAAAGTTGTGTCACGAGCCATGGCAGGGTTGACCAACTCGCCCGGCGGACCTCCTCCACGACGCCTAGCCCTATCGGAGACAACCATGATCCGCGTCCTTGCCGCCTCTACTGTTTTCGTCGGACTTGTCAGTGCAACGGGAGCGATGGCTTTGGCCAGTCCGAATGCGTTGTTAGCCCCGTCCGAAGCCGCGCTGAACGCATCTGCGCCCGTCGACGTGGGCCTGAAGCTGGCCGGACAAGGGCCTGCTATCGAGAGGCAGGTCGTTCCCATTGGAGCTGATGAGGTGCCCGAACCCCTGGCTGCATCTGATGCCGACGCGCTCAATGGTGTGTGGCGCGTCGTCGCCATCTCTGGCGAGGAGACCGACGCCGACGTTGAGGTAACCATGACATTCGCGACCGGTATGGTGTCCGGCACTGGCGGCTGCAATCGCTATTCAGGTGATTATGACCTGGATGGTGAGACGCTGAGCCTCGGGGCGATCGCAGCCACGCGCATGGCCTGTCCCGACCCGCAGATGGAGGTCGAAATGGCGTTCTTCGCGGCACTTGAGACGGTCGTCGGCTACCGCATGACCGACACCGGACTGCTTCTTGTCGATGCTGCTGGCGAAGAGGTCGTGGGCTTGAGCCCTGCCGCGTCCGAGTGACCCCCGCACCGCGATCGTGATGCGTTGCAGTCCTACTGTCATTGATCCTGCTTAATCTGTAGTTTGATCAGGGACGCCACGTCGGCCTTGCGACTAGGCGTTCGGAGAGCAGGGGAGATGAGAGAATGACACGCGGTCTTTTCGGATTGGGAGCAGCGCTGGCGCTGGCATTGGCCGTAGCATTTATGCCGGCGTCGCCGGCACGGGCCTATTGCATTGGCGGTATGGGCTGCAGCGATACGGCGAGCTTCGTGCGCGCCGATCTTCTGAACTTCTCCTGCCAGTCGCTGTGGGAGATGCGCAATCAGATCTTCAAGGAAAACGGCTACTGCTTCCAAACCGACCGAGCGCGCAATTTCTTCGGCAATGGCGGCTGCTGGACATCAAACCAGGCCGAGGCGCGGTCCAATATGAACCGGTTCGAGCGCGGCAATGTTGACGAGATTGTCGGGGTCGAGCGCGCGCTGAGCTGTTAGCCGGTTGTTGACCAAACAAGTCGGTCACGCCACCGCTTCAACGGTTTCTTGAGCGCTTGACGCCTATCGTCTTCGCCAGACTGTCAGGGCGGGGACATAGGATGACCAGCGACACTCTTCCGGAGGGCCTGCGCGCGATCGCAGGCCGCGATCGGCTTGGTGCTGATGAGGTGTTGGATCTGAGGCGCGGCATCTTTCGCGATGGTGTCGTCTCGGAGCGTGAAGCGGAAGCGCTGGTCGATCTCGATACCAAAGCACGCAGCCGATCGCCGGAGTGGAACAGCTTTTTCGTCGAAGCGCTGACCGACTACGTTGTTCGCCAGCGTGTTCCCGTGGGGTATGTCGATGAGGCCAATGCCGACTGGCTGATGTCTGCGATCACGTGCGATGGTCATCTCGAAACCCGCAGCGAACTTGAACTTCTGATCAAGGTGATGGAGACGGCGCAGTCGACACCGGCGCGGCTGTCCGCTTTCGCGCTGTCGG
Organism: Pseudomonadota bacterium; assembly: GCA_039819185.1. Classification (GTDB taxonomy): domain Bacteria; phylum Pseudomonadota; class Alphaproteobacteria; order Rhizobiales; family Tepidamorphaceae; genus JBCBSK01. Next base: position 14,163 of record JBCBSK010000058.1, read on the forward strand.
AGATCGGCCATGCGGTGGTCCATGCCGAGGGGCCGGTGTTGCATGGTAAGCTGGTCAAGGGCGTGATCGGCGAGGTCGAAGTCACGCTGATGCGGCGTATTCTCTATGCCTTTGGCGGCGTGGGATCGGTGGCGATCACGCGCGAGGAGGCTGACGTTCTGTTCGACCTCAACGATCAAACAGCGGGCGCCGACAACCACCCGGCCTGGTCCGACCTCTTCGTCAAGGCGATCGCCAATTGCCTGATGGCAGCGGCCGGTTATCAGGTGCCAAATCGCGAAGAGGCGCTGCGTCGCGAGGCGTTTCTCGATGAGCGCCCGGGGGTGTCGGACTTCATGGCGCGGATGGTCTCTGGTGGTCTGCGCGCTGTCTGGGATGCCTATAGGATGGGCGATATCCAGGACGCCTGGGCCGAACGCAACGCTGCCCATGCGGATGCCAGCCACGTGGCCGAACAGGTAACACCGGATGAAGCGCGCTGGCTCGCCGACCGCATCGGCCGCGACGGAGCGCTGCACGAAAACGAAGAGGCGCTTCTGGCCTTCCTGCGCGAGGCGGCGCCCGACCTGCCACCAGCCTTGCAGACGCTTGTCGACGCAGCGTGACGTCGATCAATCTGGGGCCATTTGACCCGATTGGAGTGCGTCCGGGTAAACCCGAGTCACCAAAAGCGCTCCAAGCATTTGTTTTGTCGCAATTCCGGACGCGGTTCGGCTTGCCCGAACGGGTCCCACTTTCGCTGGGATTGCTCTAGATCACCGCGAGCTTGGGCACGGGTGTGAATGGGCGAACCCCGCTGGCGTCCACTTCCGACAGCCACTCCACGATCGGACGGCCACGGACTTCAAGATCAGGCGCGATTTCGGTCAGCGGCACCAAGACGAAGGGCCGGTCCAACATGCGCGGATGCGGCACGGTCAGCCTGTCGGCGGTCAGATCCTGATCGCCATAGGTCAGCATGTCGATGTCGAGCGTGCGCGGTCCCCAGCGTTCGCCACGTTCGCGGCCATGCACGCGCTCAATCTCCAAAAAGACATCGAGAAGCGGTTCGGCGTCGAGGTCGGTTGCGACCAGAACACAAGCATTGAGATAAGGGCCTTGCGGTACGGGACCCCAAGGATCGGTCTCATAGAAGGTCGAGACCTTCTGGAGCGTGATGCGCGGATGGGCGTCAAGCGCTGAGAGGGCCGAGGTCAGCGTCGCCTGACGGTCGCCAAGATTGCTGCCGATGCCGATCGCAACTGTGATCATGAAAAGTCCTACTCAAACAGATCGATGGGGTAGGGATATCAAATTGAGGGTGGTTAGGCCGGACGTTGCCGGGAAATCCTGACGCCGACCCGACCCGCGACCATCGGTAGCGGCGCTTCCGGTTTGGTTACGGTCACATCGATGCGCTGGACACGGCCAAAAGCAGAAAACAACGCGTCTGCGATATGCTCTGCGAGCGTTTCAATCAGGTGGACGGGCTCGCCCGTCGCGATTCGTTCCAGAACCGCATAGATGGCCTCATAGTTCACCGTGTCCGAGACATCGTCGTGATCGGGTGCGGTGGCGAAGTCGAGATAGCAGGCGACATCGAACACAAAGCGTTGGCCGAGGCGCGTCTCTTCCGAATAGACACCATGGTGGCCGCGCAAGGTCACGCCTTCGAGGAAAATGCAATCCATCAGACGGTTCCGGTCTTGGCTGCACAGAGCACGGCGAGCGCATCACAATGCGGGGCGATGTCGTGGGCGCGCAGAATATCGGCCCCGTTCAGCGCGGCCATCGAATGATAGGCGAGGGTGCCAGCGAGCCGTGCCTTTGGCGCCTCGCGGCCCGTGGCCCGGCCGATAAAGGATTTCCGCGACGCGCCGATCAGGATCGGAAAGCCGAGTGCCTTGAGATCGCCGAGCCTGTCGAGCAGCACGTAGTTCTCGGCTGGGTCCTTGGCAAAGCCGAGGCCGGGATCGAGAATGATTACGTCCTGTCTGACGCCGGCGGACAGCGCGATCTCGACCGAGTGCGACAGAAACGCGGCGACCTCGCCAACCACGTCCTTGGTCCGGTCGCGGTCGGGGTCCCAATGGCTGAGGATGATAGGCGCGCCGTGATCGCTCGCGACACGCGCAAGGTCAGGATCACGGCGTAGGGTCCAGACATCATTGATGATATCCGCGCCGGCATTGAGCGCTGCTTCGGCGACACTGGCCTTGTAGCTGTCGATCGAGATGGCAATCTTTGAGTCTGCTGCGCGCAGCCTGGCAATCACCGGCAAGACGCGGGCCACTTCGGTTTGCGCGTCGATTTCATCTGCGCCGGGGCGGGTCGATTCGCCGCCGATGTCGACTATGTCGGCACCTTCCGCGATTAACGCATGTGCCCGGCCAAGCGCCTGTGATGTCGTCGCCGCATCGCCACCGTCGGAAAAGCTGTCAGGCGTGACATTAATCACGCCCATCAGCGCTGGCCCGCGGCCTGCGGCCAGGTCGGCGCATTGCGGGATGTAGCGGCGCGTCGGAGATGGGTGATTGGCTGTGGCGGCGGCTATCACGAGGTACGGCTCCGGTAGGCTGTCCATCGGGCAACATCCCCCGGACGGCGGCATAAATCACGTCGTGCACGCTCTGCCAAGCACGTTGCACCAATCCGCTTTGATGAACCAATCGACTGTCATGCGCCTAGCGAAGGGGCGTCTTGTAGTTGCCCCTTTTCGTCGCAGGGCCTAAAACGCGCCGTCCGCCTGCCGTCACCACTTCATCAATTAGGGGCTGGGGCGTGGGTTGGTGGGCGATGATGATGTGTTTTCGGGGGACGGAATGTTCGAAAAAATCCTCATTGCTAATCGCGGCGAGATTGCCTGCCGGGTCATACGCACCGCCGAGCGGATGGGGATTGCAACCGTTGCCGTCTTTTCCGACGCAGATCGTGATGCCGTACATGTCGAAATGGCCGATGAGGCGGTGCATCTTGGGCCGCCGGCGGCGGCTGACTCCTACCTCCTGATCGACAAGATCGTTGCAGCCTGCAAGGACACCGGCGCTCAGGCGGTGCATCCGGGCTATGGCTTTCTGTCTGAGAACGCGGCGTTTCCGGAAGCGCTGTCAGCCGCCGGGATCGTCTTCATCGGCCCGCCACCCAAGGCTATCGCAGCCATGGGCGATAAGATTGAGTCAAAGCGGTTTGCCAATGAAGCCCGCGTCAGCACCGTGCCGGGTCATCTCGGCGTGATCGAGAGCCCGGACGAAGCGGTCACGATCGCTGAAGAAATTGGCTTTCCGGTGATGATCAAGGCGTCTGCCGGCGGCGGCGGCAAGGGGATGCGCATTGCGCACTCCACCGACGAGGTGGCCGATGGTTTCGCCCGTGCCAAGTCGGAGGCCAAGTCATCGTTCGGCGATGATCGGGTCTTCATCGAGAAGTTCATCGTCAATCCGCGCCATATCGAGATCCAGGTGCTCGCCGACAAGCACGGCAATGCGGTTCATCTCGGCGAGCGCGAATGCTCGATCCAGAGACGCAATCAGAAGGTTCTGGAAGAAGCGCCGTCGCCCCTTCTCGACGCGGCGACACGCGCAGAAATGGGCGGCCAGGCCGTCGCCCTTGCCAAAGCCGTCGGCTACGAGACTGCCGGCACAGTCGAGTTCGTCGCCGACCAGAACAAGAATTTCTATTTCCTTGAAATGAACACCCGTCTTCAGGTCGAACATCCGGTGACCGAAATGGTCACGGGCCTGGATCTCGTTGAGCAGATGATCCGGGTCGCTGCCGGCGAACCGTTGAGCTTTGGCCAGGACGACGTCACGCTCGATGGCTGGTCGATCGAATCCCGGGTCTATGCCGAAGATCCCTTCCGCGGCTTTCTGCCCTCAACCGGGCGCCTTGTACGCTATCGCCCGCCGGAGGAGGGGACCGACGAGCGCGGCGTCACGGTGCGTAACGACACCGGTGTTGAGGAAGGTGGCGAAATATCGATCTACTACGATCCGATGATTGCCAAGCTGGTGACCCATGCCGCGACCCGCGACGAGGCGATCACGGCCATGGGCCGAGCACTTGACGCCTTCTATATCGACGGCATTCAGCACAACATTCCGTTTCTGTCGGCCATCATGGAGCATGAGCGCTGGCGGTCGGGTCAGCTGTCGACCGGATTTATTGCCGAGGAGTATCCGGATGGCTTTGCCCCGCGCGCACCGGATGCGCGTGCGCTCAGGGTTATGGCTGCCGTCGCGGCGATCTCGGATCACATCAACAATATGCGTCGGCGGGCAATCTCACAGCAGCTCGACGGTGGGACAGTTCGGTTTCTCCCGACCCGCGTCGTGCGGATCGGCGAAACCGAAGTGACTGTCACGGTCGGCGGCGAGTTCCCCGAATATACCGTTGCGTTCGAAGGCACCGACGATCCCGTGGCCCAAGTGTATTGCGATTGGGTTCCGGGTCAGCCGGTGTTTCATGGGGCCGTCGACGGCGAGCCCGTCGCGGTGCTGATGCGACCGATCCTCAACGGCATGCTGCTCGACCATCGCGGCGTGCGTGCCGAGACGCATGTTTTCACCGTGCGTGAGGCTGAGCTTGCGACCCTGATGCCGGAAAAGGCTGTCGCCGACACCTCCAAGATGCTGCTCTGCCCGATGCCTGGCCTCGTGGTCTCGATCGCCGTTTCAGATGGCCAGGAGGTCAAAGCTGGTGAAGTGCTCGCCGTTGTCGAAGCGATGAAGATGGAAAACGTGCTGCGCGCCGAGAAAGACGCGACCGTTTCCAAGATTGTAGCATCGCCGGGCGATACGCTCGCGGTCGATGCGGTGATCATGGAATTCGAATAACCTCTGACCAGGTCGGGCCGGCATGGCCTACCGCCTCTATTTTGCCTATGGCTCGAACATGTCACCGGGCCAGATGCGGGCACGTTGCCCTTCGGCGCGGCCAGTCGGCCCGGCAAGGCTCGATGGCTTCCGGTTTTTCATCAACCGCCGTGGCACGGCCGCTGTTCGCCGCTGGGACGGCGCGGCTGTCCATGGCGTTGTGTTCCGTGTGACACACCGATGTGTCGAGACGCTCGATCGGTTTGAGGGGATCAGGCTCGGCCGCTACCGTCAGCGCCAAGTCGATCTCGACTATCATGGCGAGCGATTGCATGGTTTCGTCTATGAGGGCATGAGCCATGTTGAGGGGCGGCCGGTACGTGCTTATCTAGATGGCGTCGTGATCCCGGCAGCGCGGCTCTGGGGCCTCCCGAGAGACTATATCGACGAGCTCGACAGCTGGTTCGGTGCCTATCGCATCGGCCCGTCCAGGCCGCGCCGGCCCGGCGCGAGCTGGAAGGCGTAAAGCGGGATCGGGCGTGAGGCAAAGCCGAACGGGAACCGGTTTTCCGTGCGGTCCTACGCCAACCAGATATGATTTAGGCGATGACGCTTCGCACCGTCCATATCCGCATCACCGGGCGTGTCCAGGGCGTCTACTATCGTGCCTGGACCGAGCGTGAGGCCGTGAGGCTCGGACTGGATGGATGGGTACGCAACCGTCGCGACCGGTCGGTGGAGGCGGTGTTCTCAGGCGTGCCGGACGCTGTTGCGCGGATGCTGAGTCTCTGTATAGACGGCCCGCCGGACGCCCGCGTCACGGATGTGCGTATCATCAGCGAGGGCGGTGGCGTGCCTGCGGGGTTTGCGGTCCTGCCGACGGAGTAGTGTCGGCGGGGAGAATATCTCTACCTGCTGTTCACCGTCTCGCACCCAAACGCCTTTTCGAAGCTCGCGCGCAGCGCCATGTCGACTTCAGCCATGGAGACATGCACGCCCAGATCGGCA
>JBCBSK010000059.1:0-19576 GCA_039819185.1 Pseudomonadota bacterium
CGTTCTTCCAGATTGGCTCGAACGGCAATGACCGAATCGAAGGTGACGGTGGCCGAGATCTCATCATTGCCCGAGCCGCCGCGGACATGATCATTGCCACCCTTGGCGATCAGGCGATCATTGCCGCCGCGTCCGAAGATCGAATCGCGGCCACCGTCACCTTCGATTCGGTCATTGCCGTTCGAGCCAATCTGGAAGAACGACACTGCATCGAGCGTGACGTCGAACGCGGTGTAGCTGTCGATGACTGCCATGGGAGTGCTCCAGTCTTTGCCGGGCGTGTCGCCCGTCGTGTTATCCTGGCCGGGATCTTGGCAAACCTGCTTTGAACCCGATCTGAACCCCCTGTTGTCCTATGTTCAGGATTCATAAAAAGCGCCGCAATTGGGAATACTCCGATCGCGGCGCTTGAGATGGCCAGATTTCAGCCGGATCAAAACGGCCTATCGGGCGTGAAGAAGAATCAGAGCAGGAAGAGTTCCTGCGCAGAGAGCGACTGATCGGCGAACTCGAAGAACTCCACGCCGACGATATCGTCAGTGCCTTCATTGCCAACCAGATCGGTCACGAGGGCAATGCCGGGCTTCAGCGTGGACAGCGAGATGTCGTAATCTGCACGCTTGCCCTCGAAGGCCACCGTGTCAATGCCGTTTCCGCCATCGATACTGTCATTGCCCTCATTGCCCATGATGAAGTCGACACCATTGCCACCGGACAAGACATCATCACCGCTACCGCCGAGAATGACGTCGGCACCACGCCCTCCGTCGATGCTGTCCTTGCCGCCAAATCCGTAGATGCGATCGGCAGCATCGGTCCCGGTCAGGGCGTTGTTTCCGCTGTCACCAGGGACCCAGTTGAACTCGTCCTTCGGATCGCCGCCATTGTCGACCGGCACCTCGGGCAGAGGAGTCGTATCACCACCATTTTCGGCACGTTTGACGAGGTCTTTGAAGCTCAGCGCCTTATCGGCGAATTCGAAAAACTCGGTGCCGGTGATGTAGTCCGTGCCGTCAGTGCCCTTGGTGTGCGTGACAATGGCGACACCTGGCTGGTTCGCATCGACAGAGATGTCGTAGTCGGCGAACTTGCCGTCATACCCGACCGTGTCGACACCGTTGCCGCCGTGGAGTTGGTCGTCACCCTTATTGCCCATTAGGAAATCGACGCCGCTTCCGCCGTGGAGTTGGTCCTTGCCGGAGCCGCCGAGCAGCGCGTCATGGTCGGCACCACCATAGAGTTTGTCAGCACCACCGTCACCAAACAGCCGGTCATTGCCTTTTTCGCCATAGAGCGTGTCGGCTCCGTCATTGCCGGACATCGTGTCCTTGCCGTTGCCGCCATAGGCGATGTCATCGCCTTTTTGTCCAAGGATCTTGTCACGGCCACCACCGCCGACCATGCGGTCGTCGCCATTGCCGCCATAGAGCGTGTCGCGACCGCCGCCGCCAGCCATGGAGTCCTTACCCTTGCCGCCATACAGCGTATCGCGGCCGCCATCGCCATAGAGAAAGTCGTGGCCAGTGCCGCCTTTCAGCGTGTCGTGACCGCTGCCACCGGCGAGCACGTCATTCCCACCCTTGGCAATCAAACGATCATGACCGCCATTACCGATGAGAGCGTCCTGCCGGTCCTTACCGGTCATGCGATCGTCTTTGCCATCGCCAATCATATGGCGCAGCGTCATGTCGTGGACGTCATCATACGCCCAATAAATGGAAATGTTGGTCTGACCAGTCATGAGTCAGTCTCCTCGTATCAGAAGAAGCTTGCGCTTCCCGCCGCCCTGATGAGGATTTGATGCCAATAATTCTCGTAAAATTCAACAGTAATTTCATCAATTCTGTTGATATGATCATTAACTATTACAATTTACTATGACGAATATTGGTAAACTGCCGTATTTTATCTTTCGAGTTAACTTTTAGGTAACTTTTCCCGCATGACCTTCATAGCCAAGTCAGCCATGTCGTCTTCCCGCAGGTCCAAGACGGAAAAGAGTTTCGGCACCAGAGAGACCTGGATTAGAGCGAAATCCGATCTGATTGACTCGCGTCGATACGATCAGATCGGATGAATTTGCTCGATGTCTTAAGGTGTTAGAGCATCTTCATCCGCTCAGGTTTCAGCGCGAAGTGCTTCAACCTGAACGGATGATGCTCTAGGCTCACGATATGGAAGCGGATTTCGTCATCATTGGATCAGGCTCTGCCGGCTCGGCAGTGGCGTCACGGCTGTCGGAAGACGGCCAGCATTCTGTTCTGGTTTTGGAATATGGCGGCAGCGATGCCGGCCCGTTCATCCAGATGCCGGCGGCGCTCAGCTATCCGATGAACATGCGCCGCTACGACTGGGGCTTTCAATCAGAGCCGGAACCCCATCTCGGCGACCGCAGGCTCGCCACCCCGCGCGGCAAGGTGATCGGTGGGTCGTCGTCGATCAACGGCATGGTCTATGTCCGGGGGCACGCGTGCGACTTCGACACCTGGGCCGAAATGGGCGCCGATGGTTGGAGCTTCGCCGACGTCCTGCCCTACTACCAACGCATGGAACACAGCCATGGCGGCGAGGTTGACTGGCGCGGAATCTCCGGCCCGCTGCATGTGACACGGGGACCGCAGACGAACCAGCTCTACCAGGCCTTTGTCGAGGCTGGACGGCAGGCGGGCTACGAGACCACCGACGACTACAATGGCGCCAAGCAGGAAGGCTTCGGCGCCATGGAGATGACCGTCTGGAAGGGGCGGAGATGGTCTGCGGCGAACGCGTATCTCAAACCGGCGCTGAAGCGTCCCAATCTGAGCCTGGTCCGCTGTTTCGCCCGGCGCATCGTAATTGATGGAGGCCGTGCGACAGGCGTCGAGATCGGACGTGGCGGACATATCGAGACCGTCACCGCGCGGCGCGAGGTCATCATTGCGGCGTCGTCGATCAATTCGCCCAAACTGCTGATGCTATCCGGGATAGGGCCTGCCCCTCATCTCGCCGAACATGGGATTGAGGTTATTGCCGATCGACCCGGAGTCGGCCAGAATCTGCAAGACCATCTCGAACTCTATATTCAGCAGGAAGCACGTCAGCCGATCTCGCTTAACGGCAAGCTTGGCCTTGTCTCCAAGGGACTGATCGGACTCGAATGGCTCATGTTCAAGTCGGGCCTCGGCGCAACCAATCATTTCGAGGCCTGCGCCTTCATCCGCTCGAAGGCGGGAATACGCTATCCCGATATCCAATATCACTTTCTGCCCGGCGCGATCCGCTATGACGGCAAATCGGCGGCACCGGGGCATGGCTTTCAGGCCCATGTCGGGCCGATGCGGTCGAAATCGCGCGGCAGCGTCACCCTGCGCTCCAATGACGCCAATGCCGATCCAGTGATCCGCTTCAATTATATGAGCCATGAAGAGGACTGGGCCGACTTCCGCACCGCGATCCGCCTGACGCGCGAGATTTTCGGCCAAGACGCCTTCAAGGATCTTGCCGGTCGCGAGATCCAGCCGGGCGCAGACGCACAGTCCGACGAAGCGCTTGATGCCTTCATCCGCGACCACGCCGAAAGTGCCTATCACCCGTGCGGCACCTGCCGCATGGGGCGCGCCGACGATTCGCGCGCCGTCGTCGATCCGGAGTGCCGGGTGATCGGGGTCGAGGGCTTGCGCGTTGCCGATTCCTCGATCTTCCCGCAGATTACCAATGGCAATCTCAATGGCCCGTCGATCATGGTCGGCGAAAAGGCCGCCGATCACATCCTCGATCGTGATCCCCTGTCGAAATCGAACCTCGAACCCTGGCTGCATCCATCCTGGGAGACCACACAAAGATGACCCTTCTGACCCAGCCAACTGCCTCCCACTACATCAACGGCGCCTTCGTTGAAGACAGTTCGGGTTCAGCAATCGAGAGCATCCATCCGGCGACGGGCGAGGTCATCGCGACGGTCCATGCCGCAACGCCTTCGATCGTCGATCAGGCGGTCCGGGCAGCACAGGCGGCGCAGCCTGTATGGGCCGCGATGACGCCCATGGACCGCGGCCGTATCCTGCGACGGGCGTCCGATCTCCTGCGGGCGCGCATGGACGAGATCGCGCGCCTCGAAACGCTCGATACCGGCAAGCCGATCCAGGAAACCAGCGCTGAAGACATCACGTCCGCAGCCGATTGCCTCGAATATTTTGCCGGCGCCGTGACGGCGATCGCCGGCGAAACCATCGATATGGGGGCGTCTTGGGGCTACACGCGGCGCGAACCCCTCGGCATCTGCGCTGGCATCGGCGCCTGGAATTATCCCATTCAGATCGCTGCCTGGAAGACCGCACCCGCGCTGGCTTGCGGCAACGCCATGGTCTTCAAGCCGAGCGAGGTGACCCCGCTCACGGCGCTTGTCTTGGCAGAAACCCTCACCGAAGCCGGCCTGCCGGCAGGCCTGTTCAGCGTCATCCAGGGGCGTGGCGAGACCGGTGCCGCACTCGCCGCGCACCCGGACATCGCGAAGATCTCGGTGACCGGTTCGGTGCCGACCGGAAAGCGAGTCATGGAGACAGCTGCCGGCACGCTGAAACAGGTCACCTGCGAGCTTGGTGGCAAGTCACCGTTGATCGTGTTCGACGATGCCAGCCTCGAAAATGCCGTGTCCGGGGCGCTTCTCGGAAACTTCTATTCCTCGGGCCAGGTCTGCACAAACGGCACGCGCGTTTTCGTGCAGAATGGCATCCGCGAGCGCTTCCTCGACCGACTGCTCGACCGCACCAAGAAGATCCGGCTTGGCGATCCGCTCGATCCCGAGACCCAAATGGGGCCGCTGGTCAATCGCGCACAATATGACAGGGTTCTGTCCTATATCGAGATCGGCAAGTCCGAAGGCGCCGGCTGCGTCACCGGCGGCGACGCGCCAAAACTGCAAGGCTTCGAGGATGGGCTGTTCGTCTCGCCGACGATCTTCACCGGCGTGACAGACGACATGACAATCGCGCGCGAAGAGATCTTCGGACCCGTCATGAGCGTGCTCGACTTCGAGGATGAGGATGAGGTCGTTAGCCGTGCCAACAAGACAGACCTCGGCCTTGCTGCCGGCGTCTTCACGACCGATCTCCAGCGTGGTCATCGGGTGATCTCAAGACTGCAGGCCGGGACATGTTGGCTCAACACCTACAATCTCGCGCCGATCGACCTGCCCTTTGGCGGCTACAAGCAGTCCGGCATTGGCCGCGAGAATAGCCGCACCGCGATCGAGCACTACACCCAGATCAAGAGCGTTTATGTCGAGACCGGCGACATAGACGCGCCCTATTGAGGCCGTCCTGGTTCTCGTCCCATGTCCGATACCGACGTCCGCATTGTCCCCATCGCCGTAGAGCATCGCAACGACTGGGACAGGCTGTTCCAGGGCTATGCCGACTTCTACCGGGTTGACCAGACCCAAGCGATGCGCGACCGGGTTTGGGACTGGCTGAATGACCCCGACGCCGATACGGAAGGCTTTGTCGCGGTCGACGCGACGGGCCGCTGTGTCGGTTTGACCCATTTCGCGAAACTGACGCGGCCCTTGCATGCGGCCACGGCCTGCCTTCTCAACGATCTCTTCGTGGAACCGGACCGGCGCGGCGAAGGTATAGCTGAGAAACTGATCGAGGCCGTTGCCCAAGTCTGCGCCGAACGCGGTTGGACGGCGGTGCGCTGGCTAACGGCGGAAACCAATTATCGCGCCCGTGGCCTCTATGACCAGGTCGCGGTCAAGACGCCGTTTCTGGTCTATGAGCAGAAGCTCTAGGCGTCCACTTTTCGCAATTCCGGACGGAAAACCGGTTCCCACTTTTCCTGGAATTGCTCTGGTTAGCAATCGACGGTCCAGCCCGAATGGAGGTCCAACATGCGCGTCCTGATCGCGATGATGAAGCATGAAACCAATACGTTCTCACCGATCGAGACCGACCTCGCCCGCTTCCGCGCCTGGGGCCTTCAAGAGGGCGAGGACGTGGTCACCGCCTATCGCGGTACCAACCATCCGCTGGCAGCTTTCCTGGACGCTGCTGACGCCGCAGGCTTTGAAATCGTCACGCCGATTGCCGGTGAAGCGATGCCTTCGGGTATCGTGCGCTTCGCGGCTTACGACTATTTCGAGCGCGCCATTCTGTCGGCCCTCAACAATGGCCCATTCGATGCGGCGTTTCTCGATCTTCACGGCGCAATGGTCGCTGAAGACAAGGACGGTGCCGCGGTTGATGGCGAGGCGGCTCTTGTTGCAGCGATCAAGCGGGCGCAGCCAGGCATCAAGATCTGCCTGACCTGCGACATGCACGGCAATATCGATCCGGAGATGATCGGCCACCTGACCGTGTTCAATGGTTACAAGATCTATCCGCACACCGACATGTATGAGTCCGGCAAAAGCGCAGCCGATGTCATGATCCGTGCGCTTAAGGGCGAGGTCGCGCCGGTCATCAGCTTCGGCATGGTGCCAGTTCTGGCGCAGACGCTTCGTATGGGCACCGACGACTATCCGATGGGCCCGCTGCAACATATGACTCGCGAGCTTGAAGCCCGTCCCGGCATTCTCGCCGCAACCGTGTTCGGCGGCTTTCCGATGGCCGATATCGCCCATGCCGGTGTGTCTGCGATCGTCGTGGCCGATGGCGATCAGGCACTCGCCGACATGGCGCGCAACAAGCTGTTGGATTTCGCGTGGGAGAACCGGGAAGAGTTCGTCTATCAGCATGTGCCAATCACCGCGCAACTCGATCAGGCGCGGTCGCTGGCCGACGATGGTCCGATCATCCTGCTCGATCATGCCGACAACGTCGGCTCGGGCGGAACGTCGGACGTCATGGGGGTAATCAAGGCAGTGTTGGACGCTGGCCTTAACGACGTCGCGGTTGCTGCCGTCTGGGATCCTGATGCTGTTCAGAAAATGGTCGCCGTAGGCCCCGGCGCCGAACTGACGCTCGACCTTGGCGGCAGGACCAACATGCCATCACTTTCGGAAGTCGGCGCACCGCTCAGACTGACCGGTATCGTCCGCACTCTTACAGACGGGCGCTGGACCGTGCGCGGGCCGATGTATACCGGCTCCGAGGTCTCAACCGGACCGACGGCCGTGCTCCAGGTCGGCACGATGCGGATTGTCGTGACAAGCGTGCATCACGAGCCGTGGGATGCTGGCATTTTTGAAAACAACGGCATCGATCCGCGCTTCTGCCGTTATTTGCTGCTGAAATCCCGTATCCACTATCGGGCAGGCTTCAAGCCGATCGGCAAGCACACACTGACGCTGGACGGCATTGGCGTGACAACGTCGGACAACAGCCTGGTTCGCTTCGTTCGTGTGCGCCGTCCGATCTATCCGCTCGACCCGATGGACGAGGCCGCACGGTCGGTATCGTAGCTAGCGTGCGTCTTCAAAGCTGTTCCTGCATCCGCGCATGCGCGGCCATACGCGCGGCGAGGTAATCTTCCAGTTTCGCAGCTTCGCGGTGAGCGGCAGTTTCATGCACCGCCGCGCCGAACGCTTCGAACAGACGCCGTGAGGGGGTGTCCGTCGTCGCCCAGTATTCCGGATGCCATTGCACGCCATACGCAAAGGCTTCAGCGCCATTGACGCTGACGGCCTCGACTGTGCCGTCCTCGGCATGGCCTTCCGCCGCCAGACCACCGGCGAGATCGCCGATCGCCTGACGGTGCAGCGAGTTCACCTCGATTGTATCGGCACCGAAGATGCCGGCCAGGCCGCAGCCCGTCTGCAGCGTAACGGGATGGCGAATGGCAAAACGAACGCTCTGATCGTCATGCACCGGCGCGCGATGGTCGAAGCGCCCCTCCTCGTCCTGCACTTCGGTCATCAGCGTGCCGCCAAGCGCCACATTGAGCTCCTGGAAGCCACGGCAGATCGCAAGCATCGGAACACTACCTGCAATCGCCGCCTGGATCAGCGGCAAGGTTGTGGCGTCACGCGCCTCATCGAACGGCTCATAGGCTTCCGTGGCCGGAACCCCATAGCGGCCCGGATGGACGTTCGACCGGCTGCCGGTGAGCAACACCCCGTCGACGCGGCCGAGCAGCACCTCCGGGTCGAGTGCATCACCAAGCGCCGGCACCAGCACCGGCAAACACTGCGCGACATGCTGCACCGCATCGACATATTGCCGAGCAACCGCATGCCAGTCATAGCCGTCGGCATGACGCAGATCACAAGGAATGGCGACGATCGGGACCATAGTGCACTCCGTAGTTTCCGGTGATGATCATGCCGTTTTGCTCACTGCGTGATCAAATTATAGGCAGCTTCGAGCAATTCCGCGACCTTTCCCGACGGAAAAGCTTGTAAGTCTCGTTGGACGTGCTCTATATCGCCGCACTGCTGCCATGCAAGAAGGCAGTGCAGTCTACGAACGACGGCTGAACGTCGTCAGACCACCATTCAGTATCCTTTGGGAGGACACTCATGGATCGCCGCTCCTTTCTAACCAAGGCCGGACTTGCCGGCACCGGCGCCGTTGCAGCCGCAGCCTTTCCCAAACCCGCACTGTCGCAGGGTTTGCAAGAACTAAAGATGGTCACGACCTGGCCGAAGAACTTCCCCGGCCTCGGCACCGGCGCCCAGCGCGTCGCCGACCGCATCACCGCGATGACCGAAGGACGTCTGACGGTCAACCTGTTCGCCGCTGGTGAACTCGTTCCGCCGTTCGAATCCTTCGATGCGGTCTCCACCGGCACCGCCGAACTCTATCATGCCGCCGACTACTACTGGCAGGGCAAGCACAAGGGCTTCAACTTCTTCACCGCCGTGCCGCTTGGCCTGACGGCGAACGAACTGGACGCCTGGATCAATCATGGCGGCGGCCAGGAACTCTGGGACGAACTCGCGGCTGACTTCAACATCAAGCCGTTCATGGCTGGCAACACCGGCGTCCAGATGGGCGGCTGGTTCCGCCAGGAAATCAACTCGCTGGAAGACCTCAAGGGCCTGAACTTCCGCATGCCGGGTCTCGGCGGCGAAGTGCTGCGCCAGCTCGGTGTCAACGTCCAGGCGCTGCCGGGCGGTGAAATCTTCCCGGCGCTGCAGTCGGGCGCGATCGACGGCACCGAATGGGTTGGCCCGTGGAATGACCTTGCCTTCGGGTTCTATCAGGTCGCGAGCTACTACTACTGGCCGGGCTTCCACGAACCTGGCTCGGGTCTGTCCTGCGGCATGCGCAAGGACGTCTATGACGGGCTGAGCGCCGAAGACCAGAACATCGTCATGAATGCCTGCATGGCCGAGAACAACTTTATGTTCTCCGAATTCATGGCCAACAACGGCGCCGCGCTGTCGACGCTGATCAACGAGCACAATGTCGAACTGCGCGAGTTCTCGTCCGAGATCTTCAACGAAATCGCCCGCGTCTCGGAAGAAGTCGTCGAGGCAGCCGCCGAAGATGATATCGGCCAGCGGATTCTGGAAAGCTACCAGACCGCACGCCGCGATGTCGGCGGCTGGACCCGGATCGCCGACCAGGCTTACGTCAATGCGCGCCAGGCGGCCCTTGGCTGATCACTGACGCTTCGGAACGGCGGACCATGTGTCCGCCGTTTCTCCTTGCCGGAAGCGTCCGCCCCAGAGGCATTCCAATAAGGCGCGTCGGCAACTTCCAGAGGGCAACAGCTTTATGCGCGCGATCGCGGACCTGATTGACGGGTTCAACGAATATACCGGCCGCTTTCTGGCCTGGTTCACGCTCGCCATCGTTCTGATCCAGTTCGCCGTCGTCGTCGGTCGTTACGTGTTCGGCGTCGGCGCGATCTTCTATCAGGAACTGATCATCTACCTGCATGCCTTCCTGTTCATGCTGGCGGCGTCTTACACGCTGAAAAATGACGGCCATGTCCGGGTCGACGTGTTCTATCGCGAGGCCAGCCCGCGCCGAAAAGCGATGATCAATCTGTTGGGATCGCTTCTGCTGTTGATCCCGGTTTGCCTGCTGATCATCTGGATATCGTGGCCCTATGTTGAACGATCTTGGGCGATCCGCGAACGGTCCATGGAAACCTCCGGCATTCCCTTCGTCTACATCCTGAAAACGGCAATCATCGGCTTTGCGGTCATGGTCGGCTTGCAGGGTGTCTCCATGGCGCTACGCTCGCTTCTGGCGATTGGGGGCGACGAGCGAGAGCTCGATCGGCTGCGCCACCACACGGAATGATGACAAGAGTCAGAGTCCCGACGCGCTGACCAACTTTCGAGGCAATAGACACTAAGATGCACGATGCCGGGCTCGCCCATCTTCTCGACCTGTTGATGTTCGTCACGGTCTGCGTGCTGCTGTTGTCGGGCTTTCCGGTGGCGTTCACGCTGGCCGGAACGGCGCTTGCCTTCGCAATGATCGGCTATGCAGTCGGCGTCTTCGATCTCTCTTTCCTCGGTGCGTTCCCAAACCGCATTTACGGCACGATGACGAACCAGGTGCTGCTTGCGGTGCCACTCTTCGTCTTCATGGGGGTGATGCTCGAACGCTCCAAGGTCGCCGAGGAACTGCTCGAGACCATGGGCAAGCTGTTTGGTCCGATGCGCGGCGGCTTGGGCATTTCCGTGTCAATCGTCGGCGCGTTGCTGGCCGCATCCACCGGCATTGTCGGGGCGACCGTCGTAACCATGGGCCTGTTGTCGCTGCCGACCATGCTCAAGCGCGGCTATTCGAAGGAACTCGCCTGCGGCTCGATCTCGGCTGCGGGAACGCTGGGCCAGATCATCCCGCCGTCGATCGTGCTTGTCGTGCTCGGCGACCAGTTGTCGAACGCCTACCAGAAGGCGCAGCTCGACATGGGGATCTTCGCGCCCAAGACCGTGTCCGTAGGCGACCTGTTCGCCGGTGCGCTGATTCCGGGCCTCATGCTGGTTGGTTTGTACATTCTCTACCAGATCTCGGTCGCGATCCTGCGCCCGCACGCAGCTCCCGCCATGCCGCCGGAAGAAGGCGACGAGGTCACCTTCGGCAAGGTGATGCATGCGCTGATCCCACCGATTGTCTTGATCATATCGGTGCTCGGCTCGATCCTTGGCGGCATCGCAACGCCGACGGAAGCGGCTGCCGTCGGCGCGGTTGGTGCGACGCTGCTGGCGGGCTACAGGCTGAACGAAGACAAGCCCATTCCGGTTTATCTCGCGGCTACCTGCCTGATCGCGTTGCTGTTTCTGACAACGAACGTCGATCTCCGGGTCGCGCGTAGCGAGATCCCAACCGGCGATCAATGGGGCATCTATGCGGCGTTGGCTCTATGCCTCGGCGTCGCCTATGGCCTCGGCGTATCGCTGTTGCGGGTCTTCCGCGCCAATGTTCTGACGCCGGTGATGCGCTCAACCACGCAGATTACCTGCATGGTGTTCGTCATTCTGATCGGGGCAGCGCTGTTCAGCCTGGTCTTCCGCGGTCTTGGTGGCGAGGAAATGGTCGAGGAGGTCCTGACCGGCCTGCCCGGCGGATCGACGGGTGCAATCATCGCGGTCATGCTGCTGATGTTCTTCCTCGGCTTCTTCCTCGACTTCCTTGAGATCGTCTTCGTCATTGTCCCACTCGTGGCACCGGTTTTGTTAACGCTCGACATGCCGAATGGAGAGCCGATGAATCCGGTCTGGCTCGGGGTGATGATGGCGGTGAACCTGCAGACCTCCTTCCTGACCCCACCATTCGGGTTCGCGCTGTTCTATCTCAGGGGGGTAGCGCCCCCGACGGTCCGGACGATGGACATTTATCGTGGCGTCATTCCGTTCGTGTTCATCCAGCTTCTGGCGCTGATCATTCTTTGGTATCTGCCAACGCTTGCGACCTGGCTGCCGGTGGTGATCTACGGATGACGCGAACTGCTGTCGACATTTTCGATCTCTCGGGCCGCGTCGCATTGATCACGGGCGCGTCGTCCGGACTTGGCTGGCGGTTCGCCGAAGTGCTTGCGGCCAATGGCGCGTCTGTCGCCTTGTGCGCGCGCTCTGCCGACAAGCTCGCCAGCCTCGCTCATCGTATCGAGCAAGCCGGCGGCACGGCGGTGGCGATCGAGATGGACGTGACCGACGAAGCCTCGGTCATAGAAGGCTTCGATCGGGCAACCGAGGCGCTCGGCGTTCCAACGATCCTGCTCAACAATGCCGGCATGGCGTTGCAGCAGACCATCCTCGAACACTCCCTGGAAGACTGGCGCCGTGTTCTCGACACTGACCTCGACGGTGTGTTCCTCGCAGGCCGCGAAGCGGCACGGCGCATGATCGAAGCGGGCCAGTCCGGCACGGTCGTCAACGTCGCCTCAATCCTCGGCTTCGGCGTATCGAAAACGCTCGCGGCCTATGCCACCGCCAAAGCAGGCGTCGTACAACTGACGCGCGCCATGGCGCTTGAATGGGCAACCTCGGGCATTCGCGTCAATGCGATCGCGCCAGGCTACATCCTGACCGAGATCAATCGTAACTTCTTCGAGACCCCGCAGGGCGAGGAATTGATCCAGACGATCCCAATGAAGCGCATCGGCGATCCGTCCGATCTCGACGGCGTGCTCTTACTGCTGGCGTCAGATGCCTCCGGCTTCATGACCGGTGAGACCGTGGTGATCGACGGTGGCCATTTGTCCCCGATCTGAACGACGTTGAGCAAAGTGAGCGCCAGGACGAGCAGATGGGCTCTGCCATGCGCTTTGGGGAATTGACGGCGCCCCACCCTCATGGCCCACTTTGGTCTCCCGTCACAGATCAGCGACCCCTCATCCATGGATTTCACACTAGCTCCGCGTCACGACGAGTTGCGCCGTCGCGTCATTGACTTTGTCGAGCACGAGGTTCTACCGCTCGAAACCGACCCCAAGAGCTTCAACGAGTTCGAAAACATCAAGCTGGATCTGCGTGACCAGATCCGTGCGAAGGCCAAGGTGGAGGGGTTGTGGGCACCGCAGATGCCGGAGCATCGCGGTGGGCTCGGCCTGCCGATGATCGGTCAAGCCGCGTTCTATGAAGCCGCCAACCGCTCGATCTTCGGCCCGGTCTGCCTGAATTGCGCAGCCCCCGATGACGGCAACATGCGTGTTCTCGAACAGACCGCGACCGAGGATCAGAAAACGCGCTGGCTACAGCCAATCGTGGATGGCACAGTCAATTCGTCGTTCGTCATGACCGAACCGCATCCCGGCGGCGGCTCAGACCCGGGCATGATGCTGACGCGTGCCGACAAACAGGGGGCGAAATGGGTCATCAATGGCCGCAAGTGGTATATCTCAGGCGCCGCCGTCGCCAAGCACTTCATCCTGATCGCCCGCACCGACCAAAATCCCGATGAGAAGCGCCGCCATCTTTCGGCTTTCCTGTTTCATGCCGACCAGCCGGGCTGGCGCATCGTGCGTCGTGTTCTGTCGATGGGCCCGGACGAGCATGGCGGAACCTGCGAGCTGGAATTCGACGGACTCGAGATCGATGATGCCGACCGGCTGATGGAGATCGGTGACGGGCTCAAGGTGACACAGATTCGCCTTGGTCCGGCGCGGCTGACCCACTGCATGCGCTGGCTGGGTCTGGCCAAGCGCTGCATGGAGATCGCCGGCGAGTATGTCACGCGGCGCGAAGGCTTCGGACTCCGTCTGGCGGACCGCGAAAGCGTTCAGATCCAACTTGGTCAGGTGGCGCGCGACATTCAGATCGGCCGGCTCTTGGTCGCACATGCGGCCTGGAAGCTCGATCAAGGCGACTATGCTCGCAAGGACGTCTCGATGGCCAAAGTGCACGTTGCGGACACGCTGCACCGTGCCTCCGATGTCGCAATCCAGCTCAACGGCGCGCGCGGGTACTCCAAGGATACCCATCTGGAGTGGATCTATCGCTACGCGCGGTGTGCTCGCATCGTCGACGGTGCCAGCGAAGTACATGATATGGTACTGGCACGGTTTTACGCGAATGAGGCCAACGACTTCTGGGCATGGGGCGTTTAGCCTCCGCCCAATCCAGTTCGGAAGGAGAACGTCATGCGACTGTCTCGACAGATTGCTCTGGTAGGACTGACCGGCTTCGCAGCACTCCTGGTATCGGATCAGCCGGTACTGGCGGACAATCCCGTCATCTATATCTGTGCGGACGGGCGCGACTTCTCTGCTGAGTTTGACGAAGACCGCGTGACGCTTCTGTTTGGTGGTGAATTGATCGATCTGCCGCAGGTGCCGTCCGGGTCCGGTGCCAAATATGAGGATGATGTTTTCATCTTCTGGGACTCCGGCGACGAAGCTGTGTATGGCGTGAAGGGCCAGTTTGAAACCACCTGCACCCCGCTCGACGACTAAGGAACAACCATGGCCTATCGTATGCTGCCGGAATGGGCGCCGCATAAGCGAACCTGGATGGCCTGGCCAAACAATCCCGACACGATCGAGCCGATCGGCACGGATGAAGACGCCCATCGGGCCTGGGCTAACGTGGCAAACGCCATTGCACGGTTCGAGCCGGTCATCATGATCTGCAACCATGGGCATGGCGCACATGCTCGAACCCATCTCGACGGCAATGTCTCGATCCTCGAAACCGAACTCGGCGATTCCTGGATGCGGGACTTCGGTCCGACCTTTGTGGTTGATGACGTGACCGGTGCGCTTGGCGCCGTCGACTGGACGTTCAACGGGTGGGGCGGACGCACCTTTCCCGACTGCTCGGCAGATGCCGAGATTGCGGCCTTTGTCGCGCGACAGGCTGGCGCTGAACGCATCCCCTCCAAGCTCGTCAATGAGGGTGGCGGTATCCATGTTGATGGCCAGGGCACGCTGTTCGTGACAGAAACCGTGCAAATGAACCGCAACCGGAATCCGTCCTGGACCCGCGCTGAGATCGAGGCTGAACTGCATGCGCGGCTTGGCACCAACACGACGGTCTGGGTGCCACGCGGCCTGCTTGCCGACACGGTCGCAGGCGGGACCGACGGACATGTCGATACGCTGGCTGCGTTCGTGAAGCCAGGTGTTGTGGTCGTGCATGGTCAACCGGACTCTGCCCATCCCGACCATGAAGCCGCCAAGGAGATCGCCGCAGTCATGCGCGCGGCAAAGGATGCCGCTGGTAACCCGTTGGAGGTCATCGTGCTCGACGCGCCGACACCGACTTTCGATGCGCATGGCGACGAAGAGACCGCGTCCTATGTCAACTTTTCCTTCGTCAATGGCGGCATCGTCCTATGCGCGTTCGGTGACCCGAAGGACGAGGACGTCGCGGGCCTATTTCGTCGTTTGTTCAACGATCGCGAGGTCGTATCGGTCGATGCAGTGCCGATCTTCAAGGGCGGCGGCGGCGTTCATTGCATCACTCAGCAAGAGCCGCTGTGTGCTGGGAATTCCAATGCCTGATCCAACGCGACGGCAGGGAAGGCAGAGAATGGGCGGATTCACGCAAACTCATGTCGCGCCTTAAGTCTTGATTAGGCTCGGTGCGGTTAACTGGCGACCGGTGTGGGGCCGCCTTTCCAATGCTGGGCGGCGATGTGTAGCGCGTAGAGTCCGGCATGGATATCGCCACAATTATCGGCATTTTGTTCGGCGCAGCCGTGGTCGCGATGGCGATCTTTCTCGGCGGATCGGCCGGAAGCTTTGTCGATTTGCCATCCGTTCTGATCGTTATTGGCGGCGCCGCGGCGGCCACCCTGGTGCGGTTTCCGCTGGCGAGCGTCGGTGCGGCAATCCTGTTGGGCGGTAAGGTGGCCTTCACACATAAGAAGACCGAGCCGCGTGAGATCATCGAGCAGATCGCTGAACTTGCCGACTTGCTGCGCAAGAAAGGCCCGCTTGGTCTGGAAACTGTCGAGGTCAAGCACGAGTTTCTGGCCAAGGGCGTGCAATACATCGCTGACGGCTATGATCCCAACCATATCCGCGAAAGCCTCGAACGCGAGCGTGACCGCAGCCTAGAGCGGCTCGAAAGCGGTCAGCGGATCTTCAAGGCGATCGGAGACGCGGCACCCGCTTTCGGAATGATCGGTACATTGGTCGGCCTGGTGCAGATGCTGGCCCATATGGACGACCCGTCCAAGATCGGCCCGTCCATGGCGATCGCACTTCTTACAACGCTTTATGGTGCTGTGATCGCCAACCTCGTCTGTCTGCCAATTGCCGATAAGCTCGAACTCAAGGGCATGATGGAAGAGGTCAATCAGACGCTGATCCTTGATGGGATCATGCAGCTTCGAGACTCCAAGAGCCCGAACCTGATCCGCGAAATGCTGGTCGCCTATCTGCCTGAGAAACATCGCGGCGACATGATCGCCGGCACCGCCGCCGAAGCGGCTGCCTAACTCGCTCCCGCTTCTCGAAGGGACGCATTCATGGCACGCGCGAACGCCAGGGCGAAGAAATCCGGACCGCCGGAGTGGATCGTCACTTTTTCCGATCTGATGGCGCTGCTTGCGTGTTTCTTCGTTCTGATCATCTCGTTTTCGATCCAGGATGAAGAAAAGCTTCAGGTTGTGGCGGGCTCGATGCGCGAGGCCTTCGGCGTCAAGCAGGTCGACCGGCGTACAGGCATGATCGAAGTCCATGGCGTTCCCGTGCGTGACTATGTCCGCCACACGTCGCCAATGCCGCAGGAAGCGGATTCCGACTTTGCCGATGAATCCAATCCGAACCGGTCCCGGCAAGGCCCAGAGGCCAATACGCACGACATTGCCAAGACCGACGTCGAGCGCCCGCGCCAGTTCGCAACAGCTGCCGCGTCATTGCGCCAGGCCTGGCAGGAAATGCCCGAGATCATGGAGATCTCGTCGCAGATCCTGGTCGAGGAGACGCCCGAAGGGCTGAACATTCAGCTGATTGATGAAGACGGCCGGTCGATGTTCCCCGAAGGATCGAAATATCCGTATGAGCGCACGCGGATTATCCTACAGCGCATGGTTCCAGTGCTGCGAGACCTGCCGAACCGGCTTGCGATCACCGGCCATACGACGTCCGACACATCAGACGAACAGCCGGGATATGGTCACTGGGAGTTGTCAGCCGACCGGGCGAATGCGGTGCGTGCGATCTTGCAGAATGCCGGTGTACCGCGCGACAGGTTCGCCTCAGTCACGGGGAAAGCAGACACTGAGCCGCTGTTCCCGGAAGACTCTTTCCTTGCTGCCAACCGCCGGATTTCCATCCTGCTCTTGCGCGAAGCGCCACCCCTGCCACCAGAAAGCAGGCCTTAGCCTTCGCAGCCTGGATTGCACCCTCTTCAGGCGTGAATACGGTCTTCTGGATCCATTTCAGTTTCGACTTACAACATTCGAGGTCAGGGTGAGATGCAGATCTTGCGAATTCACCTTAGCCTCCATATGAAAATTATATTTGTCTAACAAAATAGATCAATCGCATTATCGTGTCACATAAAATTCTCTTTCGTGTAATGAGACTGTCATCCACACTTCATTTATTTTATATATTTGCGCAAACTGGGCATTTCGAATCTATTAATACTTGATCTTTTCGTTCAACTCTAACACACGTCCCGTTCATAAAGCGTAAACCATTTTTGCGTGAGGAGAACGGAAATGGCAGGCATTGAGTCGACTGCATTCGTCAATCAGGCATCCGAGATAGCGGCATCACTTGCTGACGGTGATGTGTCACGTTCAGAGATCGAAGCCGACATCCAAACCTTAGTTGACGATTTTGATGCGGTTCTCCTGGCCGAAGACGACCCTGCCGGCCGCACTGTGGCCAGAGGCGACAGCTTGTCTATTCTGATCGGCACGAATGATGGCAGCACATTGAGAGGCCGCCTCAACAGTGATGTCATCATCGGTGGCGCCGGCGAAGACACGCTTAACGGAGGACGTAGCGCCGACGGATTGTTTGGCGGCGACGCCAACGATGAGTTGGATGGGAATGGCGGCGACGACCTTATCGACGGTGGTGACGGCGACGATCTCATCATCGGCGGAAAGGGCAATGACGAACTCCGCGGCAATGAGGGTAACGACGAGATCCTGGGCGGTCGCGGAGAAGATATCATTGTCGGTGGCAGCCAAGGTGATGACATCTCTGGCGGCAGCGGAGATGACGAACTGCTTGGTGGAAACGGCCAGGACAGAATATCCGGCAATGTGGGCAATGACCGCGTCATCGGCGGTTCGGCCAACGATAGGCTGTTCGGTCGCGATGGGGCCGACAGCTTTGTTTTCGATCCCTCGAACAATCGCGAGGGCGATGACGTCATCCGCGATTTCGAGATTTCCATTGAATTCGAGGAAGTGATACTCATTGAGGCGACCGACACGATCGAGATATCAGCCTTCGATATCGAAGCGGCTACGGATGACATCGCAAGCATTGATGGCAATCCGGAACTGACCGCAGCGGATCTGGACGAAAGTCCGGCTTGGTCACTCGGTGCTTCCGATGACGGCGATACTTTGATCACGCATCCAGGTGGCACAATCGAACTCGCGGGTGTGGCTTTCGACGAAGGGCTGACGTTCCAGGATCTGCAAGATGGTGGCGCGCTGGTGATTACCGGCAACATACTGATTGGCTAACAATGTGAGGATCGGAGCTCTGGCACCTGCCGTGGCTTGACCCAGCAGATGGCAACCTGGCGAAATCCTGGTGTCTCAGGACGCGAAGATGATGAGCACATGCTCTGATACAATCGTGTCTAGATAGCGGGATTTCGCACAGACGTTCGATATGAGGCGATACTGACTTGCCGCCTTCGACGTCTTTGCATTTGTAACGTACCAATTTCGGTGGGCAGTACACCGCAAATTCTGCCGGCCGGCACGACCTAGCTCCTGCGCAAGCCCCACGCCACAACACCAGCAACCGCGAGCGACGCAACAACATTCCAGCCAGCCAGCGACAGCCCGAACAACCGCCACGCCGCCTCGTCACAGGCAACCAAGTGCGGCGCGGCTTCGATCTGGTCTCGCAGATCCTGGATTGATAGTGCCGCATCGGCCTGGGCAGCGGCAGCACAGTCTGCGGGGCCGGGCCACCATCCCCACTCGACGCCGGAATGATAGGCTCCGAGACCGGCGCTGACGATCATGATCAGCCCGAAGGCCGCCAGGGCAAGCCGTGCCAAGCCGGTGGCGCGATCCGCCAAGACAACAGCAAGGCCCGCAACCGGCAGACCGACATAATAGGGGATGCGTTGCGTCAAGCAGAGCGGGCACGGGATCAGTCCGCCGATCAACTCGAAGGCCCAGGCACCGACGATCGTTGCAATGGCAACACCAGCGCCAATCAGTGCTGCCAGCCGCAACCGTTCGGAATGCGGCTTTGTGACCTGCTGGTTCGTCGATAGGTCGGATGCAGGGATGTTTGCTGCCATGACAACCGATCCTCTAACACTCGGATCGCGAAAATAGGATCAGGACTTCAGCTTAGAGCAAAGTCCGATCTGATTGAATCGCATCGCTACAATCAGATCGGATAAGTTTGCTCTATATCTTAAGGTGTTAGAGCATCTTCATCCGTTCAGGTTTCAGCGTGAAGCGCTTCAACCTGAACGGATGATGCTCCAACACCTTAAGATATAGAGCAAACTTATCCGATCTGATTGTAGCGATGCGATTCAATCAGATCGGACTTTGCTCTAAGCTGAAGTCCTGATCCTATTTTCGCGATC
>JBCBSK010000060.1:0-19502 GCA_039819185.1 Pseudomonadota bacterium
GTGCCGGGCTCGGAGAAGATCGGTCCCGAGATGACGGGGATCAGTTCGCCGGCGCGCTGATCATCGACGGCGGACGCGCCGACAAAGGTGGTGGACGGTGTCGTGACATAGAAGAAATTCTGGATCTTCGGCGGTTCGCCGGGCGCGGATTCAGGCCCCGTCTCGCTCGCCCAATACTGCCGGACGGCACCTTCGACCGTGCCCGCCACTTCGGAATTGGTGTCGAGATTGTAGCCTGGCGGTGGCAGGATAACACCAAACACGAAGTTGCGGTTGCCTTCGGGCAGATATTCGAGCTTGGGCAAATAGGTCCAGGCGCCATACATCGCCCCGCCCACGACGCTCACCGCAACGAGGAGTCCGACCACCGGGAGCCTGACCACCATGCGCGTAAAGCTCATGATCACCCAGACAAAGGCATCGGCGATGTGATCGATGATCGGAATGCGGATGCGCGTGATCGCGCCCGACCCGCCGAGCAGCCTGGACGACAGCGCCGGGATCACCGTGACGGCGACCAGAAGCGACAGCATCACAGAGACTGAGATCGCCACGGCGATGTCGCGGAACAACTGGCCGACCTCGAGTTCCATGACCAGGATCGGGATGAAGGCCATCACGGTTGTCAGCGCGGAGACCAGCACCGCACCCCAGACCCGCGAAGCGCCCTGATAAGCTGCTTCACGCGCCGGTTTGCCCTGTTGGCGCAATCGGAAAATGTTTTCGAGCACGACGATCGCCGCATCGACCACCATGCCGACGGCGAACGCCATGCCGGCCAGAGAGATGACGTTGATCGAACGCCCGAGTGCCGCCATCGCGACAAAGGAGCCGATCACCGAGACGGGGATCGCAATCGATACGACAAGCGTCGCGCGGATCGAGCGCAGGAAGACAAGCAGCACGATGGCTGCCAGCGAGCCGCCAAAGAGTATGTTGTTCTGAACGAGATCGATCGCTGAATTGATGTAGATGGTCTCGTCATAAACTTGGCGGAATTCCAGGCCTGCTCCAGGCATGGCGGACCGATTCAGATCCTCGACGACCGCCCGAATGCCTTCCATCGTCTCGATGACATTGGCGCCAGTCTCGCGCAAAACGTTCACGGCCAGCGCCGGCTGGCCGAGATAGCGGATGCGCGCTGACGGCTCTTTGTAGGCCATCTGGACATTGGCAATGTCGGCGACTGTCAGCCGGCTCAGCCGGCCAGAATCCGACCCGCGGTCGCTGCGGATGACGGTCGCGCGCACCTGTTCAACGGTTGAAAACTCGCCCTCGGTCCGCACGACATAGCGGCGCTTGCCTTCCTCGACATCGCCGGCCGACAACGAGATGTTGGCGCCTCTCAGCGCGTCACGGACATCGCCGACCGTCAACCCATATTGCGCCATGCGCTCGGGGTCGACGATGACCTGCATCTCCCGTTCGGCGCCACCAAAAGCATTCGTGCGGGCAACGCCCGGAACCCGTTCGAGCGCTTCCTGGACCACGTCTTCGACGAAATCCCCATAGGTGTGGATCTCGCGATCATTGCCGTCCGTGCGCACGATCGAGAACCAGGCAATAGCATTGTCCTCGGCGCCAGCCGTCGACAGGATCGGTTGGTCGGCTTCATCGGGATAGCCCTGAACGCGGTCGAGCCGGTTGGCAACCAGCAGCAGCGACCGGTCCATATTCGCCGAGATGTCGAATTCGAGCTCGATCGAGCCTTCGCTCGGCTGTGACGTCGAGTTCATCGACGCCAGACCGTCGAGGCCTTTGAGCTCCTCTTCCTGGCGGTTGATAATCTCGCGCTCGATTTCGGCCGGCGCGGCGCCGGGCCAGGCCGTCTCGACATTGATGATCGGGCGGTTGACGTCCGGCGCCAGCTGGATCGGGATCGACAACAGGCCGATCCAGCCGAACATCACGATCATCAACACGCCGGCGACAACTGCGATCGGGCGCTCGATGGCCAAGCGGATCGGGTTCATGTCGGTTGCTCCTGAGGCGTCTCCCCGACGATCTGAAGCGGTTGCCCGGGTCTGAGCCGCTCATTGCCGCGGGTCACCACCACGTCACCATCTGCTAGGCCTGACAACACTTCGAAGCGATCGCCAATGGCGGTGCCGAGCCGGACGGGGCGCATATCGGCGGCGTCCTCGGTGACGACATAGACGATCGTGCCGCGCGGGCCGGTGATCACGGCGTCCTTGTGGACGGTCAGCGCCTGGCGCTGTTCGCCCAAGGGCACGTTGACGGTGATTGACTGGTTCTCGGCAAGATCGCTGAAGCCGTTGTCGTCGCCCTTGTCGAAGCGGACGGCGCGTGTCCGGGTCAGCGGGTTCTCGTTCGGGACGATCGCCCGCACGACGACGGTAAAGCCGCGGCCATCGGCAAGGCGGGCTGCGACTTCGCGGCCGGGTGTCAGGCCCGAAATGCGATCAACCGGAACGTCCGCCTCGATTTCCAGGCTGTCTACATCGAGCAGGGTAACAACACTGCCGCCGATTGCGAGATAGGCACCCGGCTGGGCCTGGCGTTCAACGACGACGCCGGCAAAAGGCGCACGCACGGTTGCATCGGCAAGATCGACACGGGCGAGTTCGACTTCGGCTTCCGAGCGCAGCAGGCGCGCTTGTGCTTCTGAAAGTCCATGTTCGGTGCGGGCGAGTTCAAGCAGCGCATCCTCGTAACGGGCGGCTGAGAACGCCGCCGATCCCTGCAGCGAGATCAGCCGATCGAGCACCTGTGAGGCAAGTCGGCGCCCAGCGTCGACAACGTCAACGTTGGCGCGCGCCTGTTCGAGATCGGCTTCGCGCAGTTGCAGGGCGATCGCCATCCGCGTCGCATCGATCTGCGCCAGTTCGTCACCTTCCGCGACGATATCGCCAACGTTGACCTTCACCATTTGGACCGGACCTGCGACACGGGCCGTGATCGTTGCAGACTGGCGTGTCACCAGCCGGCCAAGGACGGGGGCTGTTTCGTCGACATCGACCATCTGGACGAGGTCGACGCGAACCAGCGCCGGACGCTCTTGCTGTGCCGCCGCGCCAAGTGGCTGTGCGAGGATCAACCCAGCCGCCGCCGCGAGGCTCGCAAGGTGTCGCAGGACGTGCCTAGGACGGGGTATGGGCCGAACAGAACTCATTGCTATCTTCCCGGAGCCCGCCCGGTCGCTCGCGCGTCAGACCGGAGGGCGTGCAGTTGCTCATTGGGTTACGTTAGGACAACTAACATAGTTTGCGTCATGTGCCACGAAGGCGCCGGGCTTCACTCGGCCTTGGACCGGGACACAGTCATGCATTTCACGCGCGACATCCTCGCATGTTTGCCGTCCTGGCATGGCTTCATGTCAGCATCGCGGCCGGTTGTGTGACCCCCGAGGCATCATCGCCTGATGCCAGATGGCCGGTGTATGTGAAGCAGGCGATGCCAGGGGCTCGCTCGATTGCCGTCAAACCGGCTAAACTCTCGGGTAGAGATGGCGGACGAATCAACGCGCGCAAGGGATCGCGAGACGTGTCACGAGGCTGTGAAGCCCTGAATGTGATGGACCGGCGGAGACCGTCCTGCGTGCGCCTTGGTTTGGCGCGGGCAGGCCGGGTATGATCTGGCGGCGCATTCTGATCGGCATTGGGGTCATACTGGTTGGTGTTGTTGCGCTGATCGGCGCGACCGTGGCTGTGCTGCAGACCTCGTTTGGCCGCGATATGGCGCTTGGCGCGATCGAGCGCGCAGCCTCCGGTGACGGTAGCACTCTGGAATTCGACGGCGCGAACGGTGGCTTTCCACTCAACTTGTCATTTGACGAAATTCGCCTGTCGGATGCGGACGGCATGTGGCTGCGACTCGAAGACGTGGTGGTGACCGGTCGAACCCTTGCCCTGCTGCTGCTCAGGGTCAGGATTGATGAAGCTTCTGCTGGGCGCGTTCATGTCCTACGATCGCCGGAATCTAACGGCGCCGGTGGCGGCGGATTGCCACGCATTGCGCTCCCGATTGAGATCGTGCGGCTCGAAGCGCGCGAGATCGTGCTCGATGCCCCCATGCTGGGCCAGGCGGCGGTGTTGTCGGCGGATGGTGCGCTTGATGGCTGGATATCGGCAGCGGGTCTCAGCGTGCGGCTTGATCTGGCCCGTCTCGATCGTCCGGGTCAGATGGCACTTGACGCCGCGATCCGTCCGAGGCCGTGGCGGATCGATGCCCGTTTCGAGGCGGCCGAGACCGCGGACGGGCTGGTCCAGACTGCGCTCGATCTACCCCGGCGCGACGCCTATGCGCTAAGCGCCCGCATCAGTGGTGAACTTGATGATCTGACTGGCGATCTGACGCTCGATTTCGCCGGCAATCGCGTTCTCGAAGGTATTGGCCGTGTGTCTGGGTCGGCGGCGGAGCGGCAGGCGACAGCGACGGTGGCCGGCAATCTCAATGGTGTCGTGCCGGACTGGCTTGCACCTTATCTTGGCGGTGATCTTGACTTGGACATCAATGCCAGGATTGCCGCCGATGAGGCCATCACGTTCGACATCGCGCGCCTGACGGGACCAGGGATAGAGGCGGATGCTACGGGGCGCCTGTCGCTTGGACGCGGGAGCGACGATCTTGAAGTCGAAGCCCGTCTCGGCGAGATCGGCCGTCAGGGCGATGCTGATGACAGCGATAGCGCTATGCCGTTCGCGGGGCCGATTCGCCGGGCAGATGTGTTTGCCACCGTTGCGACGTCGGGCGGCCGATCCACGGTCACGATGCACGCCGGCATTGCTGATGTCGGGCTCGACATCTTCGCCGCGCGACAGGGGAATATCACGCTGAGGGCCTGGGGCAACCGCCCGGGCCTGGTCGCGTCGACCCGGTTCGACACGGCGTTTCAGGGCGAACTGGCTGGTGCTGCCGCCCAAGCGCTTGATCTTGTCGCATGGTTCGGTGACCGGGTGCGGTTTTCGGCAACGGGAAACCATCACACCGATCGGGGACCTGTGATCGAGGAGGCCCGTGCTGCCAGCCGGGCGCTTTCGCTAGCGTTCTCCGGTACGGCCACGCCGGATCGATTGCGGGGCGACATCGCGGCCGATATCGACACCGAGGCTGGGCCCGTTGGTCCGATCCTCGCCGGCAGCGGTCAGGTCGCGGCAGCGGTCGATTACACAACATCCTCAGGCCGGTTTGATCTTGACTTAGACGCGGCACTTGCCGGGCTTGATACAGATGGGTTCCGGGGCGCCGATCTGTTCGACGGTGATGTGGTGCTAACGGGTGCGATCCGGCGACAGGACGATGGCGGGTTCCGTTTCAACGGCATCGATCTGACGAGTGACGGACTCGTATTGACCGCTGATGGCGATCTGGCACCAGACCGCATCGACCTGTCACTTGACGGCGCGGTCCGCCGGCTCGACGTGCTCGAACCCGGCGTAACCGGCAGCATGACCTTTCAGGCTCAAGCCTCCGGCACGGTCCCGGAGCCGCGCCTCGATCTTGTCGCGACCGGCGAGGAGGTGACGCTGATGCAGCGTCCGCTCGCCGAGCCGCGCCTTGTGATCGATGCCGGGCTGATCGAGGGAGCGCCGACCGGCACTCTAGCGTTCACCGGCAGACTCGACGATCAGCCTGTCGACGTCTCCGTCGATGCCTCGTCGGATCGGAGCGCTTTGCGGATCGACCGGCTGTCGGCACAGATCGCCAGCGCCTCGGCCGGGGGCGCGCTCGTCTGGCCGGTTGGTGGGGCGCCTGACGGCACGCTCGACATCGACATTCCTGACCTTTCGGTGATTGGCCCCTTCCTGCTGACCGATCTCTCAGGACGCCTGGCGGGACGGGTCGACTTCGCCGAGATCGATGGCCTGCCGGGACTGACCTTCGATGCCCAGGCGGAAACCGTGCGCTACGACACGATTTCCGTCGGGCGGGCCGAGCTTCGGGGCCGTGTTCGCGATCTTCTCGGCGCGCGACTGGCCAATGGTCGCGGCGTTCTGACCTCCGTCGATCTTGGTGGTCAGACGATCGAGACGGCAACCCTAAGTGCCCAGGCGCAAGATGCCGGCACCTCGGTTTCAGTCGAGGCGACACTGAGTGACGCTACCGTCTCCGGCAACGGCCTTGTCACGGCGAGCGAAACGGCGCTGACGGTGGCGCTTGGCGCAGCACGCATCGAGACCCGTGGTGTTGTTGCGTCTCTAGCCGAACCGACCGAACTCCGCCTAGTTGGTGGTGTAACCCAAGTGCGCGACGCGCGCTTTGCTGTTGGTGGTGGCTCGGTGGAGATTGATGGCACGGCTGGTGAGACGCTCGACCTGCAGGCCGTCGCCCGTCAAGTGCCACTACGCGTCGCTGCTCCGTTCGTGCCTGGGATCGAGCCGCGCGGAACCCTGCGGGCCGATGTGACGGTCTCGGGCCCCGCTGAGGCGCCTGAAGCCGATTGGAACATTAGGCTGAGTGAAGCCAGTGTCTCTGCCACGCGTGAGCTTGACCTGCCCGGGTTTCGCGTCACAGGAAGCGGCCGCTTGCGAGGCCAGGATCTGACACTTGATATCGAGACGACCGCCGGCGACCAAATGGCCTTACGAACGCGTGGTAGCGTCACGCTTGATGAGAGAACCCGGCTTGCGCTCCGGGTTGATGGAACGGCGGCACTGGCCCTGTCGCGGCGGGCCTTGCGCGGCTCGGGCATACGGCTTGGCGGTCGTGCACGGGTTGACCTGCGGGTCGACGGCACGGCGGAGCGGCCGGTTGTGGCCGGTTCCATCCAGCCACGCAATGCCAGTGCACGCCTCACGGATGCCGGCGTGTCGATCAGCGATATCGGCGGCACAATCACGCTTGACGGACGCCGGGCCCAGCTTGATCCGTTGACGGGCGTGCTGGCACCGCAGGGCAATCTGCGTGTGACCGGTCAGGTCGACTACGCCAACCGCAACGGCCCGGTGGTCGATCTCGCCGTGCGCTTGCGTGAGGCGCGATTCCAGCATGAGGATCTGGTGACCGCACGCCTCGGCGCCGATCTCACCGCACGTGGCGCAACCGAGCGTGATCTTCTCATTGCAGGCACTGTCGATGTCCAGCGAGCCGATATCACCGTGCCCGATGGACCGGTCGGCTTGTCAGGCGGGGATACATCCCCCCGACGCCCGTCACAGGGGCGCGGCCAGCGTGAAGGCGGTGGCGCAACTCCGGCGCGGCTTGATGTGACCGTTAACGCGCCCCGCCGCGTCTTTGTTCAGGGACGCGGGCTCGACGCTGAAATGGGCGGGTCCCTGCGCCTGACCGGGCCCGTCGACGAGCCGGCACCGAATGGCGCGTTCGAGATGCGTCGTGGCCACCTCGACTTCCTCGGTCAAAGGCTCGATTTCGAGCGTGGCGATGTGACATTCGACGGCAATTACGATCCGCTGCTCGATATGTTGGCAGGGCGTGACACCAACCGCGCACGGGTGACCGTGGCCGTTCAGGGCCGTGCCTCCTCGCCGGGCTTTCGGATCAATTCCGAGCCGCCGCTCGGGCTTGATGAGCAATTGGCGCTGCTTCTGTTCGGCCGCCCTGTCGATCGACTTTCGACGCGTCAGATCGCGCAATTGGCTGACGCGGTCGCGCAACTGGGCGGCGCGCCGAGCATTCTTGGCCGCCTGAACAGCATCGCCGACCAGCTTGGCCTCGGCGACAACAACCGCAACAATGACAACAACACCGAAGACCAGGATCAGCAGCCGGCCAATCCGCTGCTTGATCTCGGCACAGAACTGTTCCGAAATCTGCAGTGACAGGGCCGGGACTGGGTCATGACATGGGGATCACAGGCGCGCCGATGGCGTCCTTGAGGGCTTGTGGCGACACTGAAAACACCGTGTTCGGCGCGCCGGCAGCAGCCCACACCCGGTCGAACTGCAACAGGTCCTGATCGAGATAAACCGGGATTTGCGTCAATTGGCCGATCGGTGCCACGCCACCGATAGCAAAGCCCGTCACCTCGCGGACCCGCTTGGCGTCGGCACGGGTCAGTGTCTCGCCGATATGCTCGGCGACGCCGGTCTCGTCAACGCGGTTGACGCCGGACACCAGCAGCAGGATCGGCTGGCCACTGTCGGCGCCTGTGAACACCAAGGATTTAACGATCTCGGCGACGTTGCAGCCACACGCTGCGGCTGCTTCCGGCGCGGTGCGAGTCGTGTCGGGCATGAGGCGAAGGTCCACGTCGAGGCCAAGGTCAAGGGCGGCCTGACGCACGCGTGCCACGCTGCCGGTACGTTTTTCGTCGGTCATAGCTGGTGTTTTCCGCGATCCGGATTGGACGGACAAGGGAAAATTCAGTATTCCCCAACGCGGTTGGGGGTGCAGACGGGGGACGACGCATGGCCATGTCCGACGCGCCAGCACGTGACACAGACAATGCTCAGAGCGATACCGAAACGGTTGCAGCGCACAGCGGCGGGGAGGGCGAGCGCAAGCTGCGCGAGGCGCTCCGATCCGCCCGCATCGTTGAAGCGGACCGGTCGGACGTGATCGTCGCCATTCGCGATGGCGAAACCGCGCGGCTTGAACTTCTGCGTGAGGAACTCGCAGATGTCTTCGCCGCGATCCCCGAGGATGCCGACCTGTTGGCGTGCGAAATCCTGCCCGGCAATCCGCCAAGACTTTGGATCGACGTGTTGGCTTACGTCGTCATGGGTAATGACAAGCGGACCTATCGCTTCCTGCGCTCAGCACGTAATGGCCGCCAGGTCTTGCTTGAAACCGCCAACATTCAGGATGTAGCGGCTCGGATCACGCAATATGTCGCTCACCGGCTGATCGAGCGGGAACGCGCGCTCGCCTCCGACGAATTGATCGAAACGCCGATAGCGGCTGCCACTCAGCCTCTGTCGGATGCACCGGCCGCCCCGGTGGAGGCCGACGAGGACAAGGAGACGCAGCAGCGCAAGCCAGATTCAAGCGACACACCTGCGCCCTCTCAATCAGTCGCGCCTAACGACACCTCGCGCGGCGCGCGCGTCTGGTCGCCGGTCGTTGGATTTCTGCTCGGTATCCTGGCTGGTGCTGGTGGTCTCCTGGCAGTGGGATATGTCCTGATCAATCAGTAACCCGGCTTGCCGCGCTAAGTCGAAGCTCGCGGTGATCGAGGGTGTGCACCTCATCATCCACTCCCAGACCCCGGCGCGTTAGCGTTAACGTCCAGCATGACCCGTCACGTCGGACATCGATCAGAGCGTATTGGGCTGCCGGGGCAGACTTGTAGGCTATTGCCGAGGCTGACGCCGTGCCGATGACCGCAGCGCGGCCAGATGCATGTTCAATCCAGTCCAGCGTAGCGGTGTGATTGTGACCATAGAGGATGGCTTCCGCGCCGGCTTTGGTAAGGACGTCTGTCAGAGCCTCGGCATCGTCGAGCGCTCGCCGCGGCCGGCCGAGGCGGGTAAGCGGTGGATGGTGGATCAGCACGATCCGGCACAAGCCTTTGGCGCCGGTCTCGATCAAGGTGTTGCGCAGACGCTCAATCTGACCTGATCCCAATCGTCCCGTCGCCATGAAGGCGCGCGTCGCGACCGCCGAGGAACAGCCGATCAGCGCCACATCGCCGCGCAGGGCAAGCCATGGAAAGCCGCGATGCGGATCGTTGGCCAACCCAGCCGGGGCGAGCGGGTTGCGCCGGTCGCCGTCACCGATCAGATAATCGCCCCAGATCTTTCGAACGGCATCGACTGCAGAACTGACATAGACATCGTGATTGCCGGGTACGAGGAAGACCCTGCCCGGCGGCCCGAGATGTTCGAGGAAGCGCCGTGCGGCGTGCCATTCGGTCGATGCGGCGACATTGACGAGATCGCCGGTGACGGCGATTAGATCCGGCTCGTGACGTTTGAGGTCGGTGACGATGCGCTCAAGGATTGCAGCCTGGTGGATGCGCTTGCGCTTGCGCTGCCAATTGGCATAGCCAAGCGCGCGCTTCGACAGGAGTTCCGGCAGCGGTGGCCGCGCGAACGGGCCGAGGTGCACGTCGGTGAGATGGGCGATCCGCATGGGATCGTCCTAGCATGCGTGACGAGGCGACGCACACGAACAGTTATGGCGATGCTAAGGTCCGGCCAGCGTAAACATCCGATGGATCGGTTTCAGAGACTAGTTCCCTGAAAAGGTCATCAGATCGCAGGCCATGCGGCCATCGCGGATCGTGATGTCGGGCTGCCAGACGAAGCGCGGCTTGCGCCAGAAGAATAGGTAGCGGAACATTGGTTTAAGCTCCTTGCGGAAAAAGCGGATGATTTTCAGAGTTTCGTGAGTGCGAGTGAATATTTGGTCTGCAAAAGCGGCAAATTCTGGACAGTTTGTCGCAGAATTTTGAAACTGAGCCCTGCGTCTGACGCATGGCTTAATTCACCACCCTTTCACGTGTTACGAGACTGTGATGACGTTAACGATCTCGGACCTGCCTCATGCCCGAAGACAAATCGCCAGCATTCCGGTTTTTGCGTCGCCTGGTCCTGGCACCGTATTGGCGGCTGAGCCGGGGCATGTTGTTCGGCGTGAGGGGGCTGGTGCTTGATGACGAAGGCCGCGTTCTGCTGATCCGTCACAGCTATACGCCAGGCTGGTATCTGCCGGGTGGTGGCGTTGAGCGTGGTGAGACAATGCGTTTGGCGCTTGATCGTGAACTTGCCGAGGAGGCGTTAATCGAGGCCACCGCAGCGCCGGACCTGTTTGCGCTCTATTCCAACGACGCCACGTTGCGTGGCGATCATGTCGCGCTGTTCGTTGTGCGCGCCTGGCGGTCATTGGGCGACTTCAAGCCCACTGGTGAGATCACAGGCCACAACTGGTTTGCGCCTGATGCGCTTCCGGACGACGCAACGCCCGGAACGCGGCGCCGGCTTGATGAAGTCCTCGCCGGCGCCCCCGTGTCCGAGCACTGGTGAGCGATTATGCCGCCGCCTTGAACCGGTCCCGGTCATGCGGCGTTGTCAGATCCAGATCGGGGCCGAGCGGTACCACGCGGGTCGGGTTGATCGTCTCGTGGCTGGCATAATAGTGCCGCTTGATGTGATCCATGTTCACCGTCTCTGCGACGCCAGGCACCTGGTAAAGTTCGCGCAGATAGTTCCTGAGGTTCGGATAGTCCTCTATCTGTCGGATGTTGCACTTGAAGTGGCCGACATAGACTGGATCGAAGCGAACCAGCGTCGTGAACAATCGCCAATCGGCCTCGGTGATCTGGTCACCGACGAGATAGCGTTGGCGACCGAGGCGAGCATCCAGATCATCGAGTGTTTCAAACAGCGCCGTGACAGCCTCTTCATAGGCTGACTGCGTTGTTGCGAAGCCGGACTTGTAGACGCCGTTGTTCACCCGGTCGTAGACGGTTGCGTTGATCGCGTCGATCTCGTCGCGAAGTGCTGCGGGATAGGAGTCGACCGATTTGGCGGCGATGCCAGCGAACGCTGTGTTGAACATGCGGATGATCTCGGACGACTCGTTGGAGACGATTGTCTCGGTCTCCTTGTCCCAGAGCACCGGAACAGTCACTCGGCCCGTATAGGTCGGGTCCGCCTTGGTGTAGATCTCATGCATCTTGGCGGCGCCGTTGACACTGTCCGGAACAGCGCCGGGGGCATTGGAGAACACCCAGCCATGTTCATGCATGAGCGGGTCCACCACACTGACCGAGATCGCCTCCTCCAGCCCCTTCAACTTGCGGAAGATCAGCGTCCGATGCGCCCAGGGGCAGGCGAGGGAGACATAGAGATGGTAGCGGCCGGTCTCCGCCTTGAAGCCGCCCTTGCCGGTCGGGCCGGCAGTGCCATCAGGCGTCACCCAGTTGCGAAAGCTTGAGTCCTTGCGGACAAACTTTCCGCCCGTGGCTTTGGTATCATACCACTGGTCGTGCCAGATGCCGTCGATCAGAAGGCCCATGACTGTCTCCCTCGCTTTGGTTGGGTTTGCGCCGATCAGGCGCTTAGTTTCGCCGCGATGCCGGCAACATGCGCTCCTTGTGCCCGTGCCAGCCCGAGTTCCAGTTCGGTTGGCTGGCGGCTGCCATCGGCGCCGGCGATGGTCGACGCACCATAAGGCGAACCGCCGCGCACTTCCGATGTGCTCGCCAGATCCTGGTTCGAATAGGGCAGACCGACGAGCACCATGCCGTGATGGATCAGCGTGTTGAAGAACGATGTGATTGTCGTCTCGTTGCCGCCGCCGGTGCCGGTCGAGGTGAACACGCTGCCGACCTTCCCGATCAGCGCGCCCTTGGCCCAAAGGCCGCCAGTCTGGTCGAGGAAGGTGCGCATCTGGCCGCTCATATTGCCAAACCGCGTCGGTGTGCCGAAGATGATTGCGTCATAGTCGCCAAGTTCGCCAGGGTCTGCGACCGGGGCGGCTTGATCCGCCTTCATGTTGAACTGTGCCAGCAGGTCCGGCGACATGGTTTCGGGCACGCGCTTGATCGTGACCTGACTGTCCGCAACGGACCGTGCACCTTCAGCGACCGCGCCGGCCAGCGTCTCGATGTGGCCGTAGCTCGAATGATACAGAACCAGAATCTTCGCCATTGTCATGCTCTCCATCCAGATAGGCCGCAACGCGGCGCCTGTAATGGATCTGACATAGCCGTTGCTATGAAGCGCTACAGGATGGCATAGGCACAAAAGATTGTTCTCTTGAACCGAACAATAGCAGGAGCGTGTTGTATGGACCGGCTGGCCGAAATCGATGCCTATGTCGCCATTGTCGAAGCCGGCGGCATCGGCGCTGCGGCGCGGCGCAAGGACATCGCGAAATCTGCCGTCAGCCGGCGTCTGAAGGATCTTGAGGAGCGGCTCGGCGTGCGCCTCATCAACCGCACCACGCGCCGCTTCAGCCTAACCGAGACCGGCCAAGCCTATTATGAACGGGCCGCCCGCATTCTGGCTGATCTCGACGAGGCCGATCTGGCAGCCGCGCAGGTTCATGGAACGCTCCAGGGGCGCCTCAAGATTGGCGCGCCGATGTCCTTCGGGCTGTTGCATCTCGCGCCGGCACTGGCCAGTTTCATGGCGCAGCATCCCCGTCTCAGCGTCGAACTCGACTTGAACGATCGCCACGTTGATCTGATTGACGAAGGGTTTGACGTGACGCTTCGCATCGGCACGCTCGCCGATTCCAGCATGATTGCGCGGCGGCTGGCACCGATCCGCTCGGTCTGCGTGGCAAGCCCTGATTATCTCGCTGCCAACGGCACACCTGAAACGCCACTGGATCTGGAGGCGCATCAGGGCCTGCGCTATTCCAACGTGCCGGAGCGACGCTATTGGGCGGCGATCGATCCCAGCGGAGCGGAGGTATCGCCGCGTGTGCCGACCAGGCTTCTGGCCAACAATGGGGACATCCTCTGCCGTGCTGCGGAGGATGGCTTGGGCATTCTGGTCAATCCGGTGTTCATCGTTGCCGACGCCATCGCCGCGGGCCGTCTGGTTCCAATCCTGACCGATTGCACATGGCCGGAGGTTGCAGCCTATGCCGTCTATCCACCGGGTCGGCATTTGTCAGCCAAGGTGCGGGCGCTGATTGATCATCTGGTCGATGCATTCGGCGACACGCCCTACTGGGAGGAGTGTCTGTGCGCATGAGAAAGCGCGGTACGCTTCTTACATAAGCCTTCCTTAATTTATTGCCGTCAATTCTGTACAGATGGGGATCTTTGCTTTGGCACTGGGGGGTGACAATGCGCAACATGTTTTCACGACTTCCGATCACATCTGCAATAGCGCTTTCGAGCGCGTGCTTTCTTGCACTCGCGATGGTTGTCGTTGGCGGTATCGTCTATGTCGTTGCCAGTGGCCAGGCGAGCAACACGGCTGTCGACAAACAGAATGCGAGCCTGCGTACAGCAGCTACGATCTTCGAAGAGCGTGTCGAGGGCGCGCGCATCAGCTGGACAGCGGATGGTTCGGTCGGACGCATTGAACTGGAACGTCTGCCAGAGTTCTCCGATCACGGCATGATCGACACAATTACCCGGATGACCGGCGAAACCGCGACCGTTTTTGCGTGGGACCCGGAAACCGAGGACTTCTGGCGTGCCACGACCAATATCATCAAGCCGGATGGTAACCGTGCGGTCGGCACGCCGCTTGGCACCGGCGGGGCGGTCTACCCGGTTATCATGGCGGGCGAGACCTTCGTTGGACGAGCGACAATCCTCGGCAAGGACTATTATACGATTTACGCGCCGATCTTCTCGCCGGCAGATGACGTCATCGGTATTCTCTACGCTGGGGTGGAACGTGCTGCCGTTCTCGCCAATGTGCAGGAGCTGATGATGAGCTTCCTGCTGCTTGCGGCGCCTGTCGTGCTGCTCTTTCTCGCTCTGATCTGGTTCATGGTGCGCTTCCTGATGCGCCCGGTTACCCGTCTTGCCGAGGTGACCGGCAACATTGCCAACGATCAGCTTGACGTCGATGTGCCTTACACCGAACGCTCTGATCAGATCGGCGGGATGGCTCAGGCTGTCGAGACGCTGAAACAGCGCTCGGCGGAACGCCGTGAGCTTACGGCCGATCAGGCAAGCAGCAAGGAAGAGGCCGAGCTGCGTCAACGTCAGGTCAGCAAGCTGATCGACGCATTCCGCACGACATCCACAGAACTCTTGATGTCTGTAGAGGAAACGGCATCGGGCCTTGACCAGACGGCTGAGGCCTTATCAGGCATTGCGCGCGAAAGCACCAACCACTCCTCCGAAACGTCGGCGCTTGCCGACGAGGCGACGCAAAACGTCCAGACTGTCGCCGGCGCGGCGGAAGAACTCGCCTCGTCCATTTCGGAAATCTCAAGCCAAGTCGCCCGAACGACCGAGATCGTCGACCGCGCAACCGAAGGTACCCGCACAACCAATGACAAGGTTTCTGGTCTTGCCGAATCCGCGGCCAAGATCGGTGAAGTCGTCACCCTGATCCAGGCGATCGCCGAGCAGACAAATCTTCTGGCGCTTAACGCGACAATCGAGGCAGCTCGCGCCGGAGAGGCCGGAAAGGGGTTTGCTGTCGTCGCGTCCGAGGTCAAGGGCCTTGCAACGCAGACGTCGAAGGCAACCGAAGAGATCGGTGCACAGATCGCCGCCATTCAGGGGGCGACGGAAGAGGCCGTCCAAGCCATCGGCCACATCGCAGGCATTATGGAAGAGGTGAACTCCTATACCTCGACCATTGCGGCTGCCGTTGAGGAACAAGGGGCAGCGACATCGGAGATCTCGGCCAATGTGCAGCGGGCCTCCAAAGGCACGACGGCCGTCTCGGAGAATATGTCCAAGTTGGCGGCCACCGTCGACGAGACCTCGTCTTCGGCCGAACGCGTTCTTTCTGCCTATGACGAGCTTGCTGCCAAGAACGACAGGCTCAAGGCTGAAATCAGCCAGTTCCTCGATGAAGTGACAGCGGCCTGATGCCTCCCCCTCAACGCTCTCATCAGCAGCGTTGATCTACGCTCGTCGCTTCTGGAGACGGGCTCGACAGTCAAACGACGCCATGATACGCAGCGCGCCGGGTCTACTGACCAGACGAAATTGAGCCCGTTTCATGTGTAATAGAGGCAACCGCCTGCGACGACGCCGATGCCTGCCGACTCTGTCTGGCGCGGGCTACGTTGTCATGCCGATCTCCAACTAACCACCGCATGACACCTGCTTGTTAGGCCGGACGCGATGCCTTCGTCCCGCCGTTAAAGCGAGCCTCGTCATGCTGGACCACGTGTCTTCTCCCACTGTCACCATCGCGCCGGAACTGCCACTTCATGCGGCCGCGATCGAAGCGCTGAACGATCTGACCTTTGGCCCCGGCAGATTCACGCGCGCTGCCTATCGTCTGCGCGATAAGACAACGCCAATCCTGTCGCTCGGCCGCGTTGCCATGGCCGGTGCGCGGGTGATCGGCTCGGTGCAGTTTGCTCCCATGGAGATTGGCGAAAGGCATCTCCCAGCTCTGCTCTTAGGGCCGCTCTGCGTTCATCCCGATCACGCCAATCGCGGCTACGGGAAGGCTCTGATGAAAGCGGGACTCGAGGCAGCCCGCCGCGAGCGGCATGAGCTTGTGATCCTCGTTGGTGATGCACCTTACTACGCGCGCGTCGGCTTCAAGCCCGTACCGCGTGGTCAGATCACGTTGCCAGGCCCGGTCGATCCCGCGCGGCTTTTAGCTTTTGAACTGGTGGAAGGCTCTTTGGTCAAAGCGAAAGGGGAGGTGCGCGCGGGTCCGATCACGCAGGTTGAGAGGCCCCCAGCGTCTTGAACATGAACGTCGCGTCGTCCATCGACCGATCTACGGGATCGATGCAGTAGCCCGGCAGCACCCCGAGCGTCTTGTAGCCAAGCGAGGTATAGAGCGGCTCTGCGCTGTCGCCGGTGCGGGTATCGAGCGTGATCAGTGTTCGCCCAAGGGCAGCCACCTCCCGTTCAAGCTCTGCCATCAGCAAACGCGCGATGCCTCGGCGTCGCGCGTCCGGATGCACCATCAGCTTGGTCACTTCGGCGCGATGCGGTTGGTTCGGCGGTGTGCCGATGTCGAGTTGTACAGACCCGACAAGCCGCTCGCCAAGCTCGGCGATCCAGATCTTGCGCGTGCCTGTCACAAGTGGCGGCATGACCGACGCCCGCCAGAACGCCACACTCTCCGGCATCTCGAAGGGCAGAATGAAGTTGATGCTGGCGCCGGCGCGAACGCAAGAATGCATGAGCGCTGCGAGATCATTGAGTCGCGCCTCAGCTGCATCCGCAGACAACAGTGAAAGCGTCACATCCTGAGTGTCAGCCATCCTCGCCTCATACGGTGAAGATCAAATAGCGCGCCGGCCGATCTGCTGGCGCCGTGAAGCGGCTTGGTCCAAAGAGCTGATAGCGCAGGCAGTCACCGGCGTTGAGATGATGGTCCTGGTCCGCGATCCGTACGGTTAGAGCCCCGTCTAGCAGGGCGAGATGGTGTTCAAGTCCCGGGCGCGGCGGTGCGTCATAAGAGATTTCTGCACCCGCCGGCAGGTCCGCCTCGATCGCTTCCGCCGCCAGCGAGTGCGAGGGCGGTGAGATGGAGCGGCGCATGAAGCCCGTTTCCGGATCGGTCCAGACTGTCTGCTCTGCGCGCCGAACCATAGGTGCTGCGCGATCTTCGACGAGATGCATCAAGCGCGACAGGGTCAGCCCATAGGCTGCACACAGCTTGCCAAGAACCTGCGCTGTTGCGCTTACCTCGGCCTTTTCGAGCCGTGACAAGGTTGCCCGGCTGACTCCGCTACGCTCGGCCAATGCATCCAGGGACCAGTCGCGCTCGGTTCTGAGCGCCTTGAGACGGTCTGCAATGCGGTGGTCAAGTGTATCTCTCATGTGAGGGAAGAAATCTCAAATATGAGAGAGTGTCAATATCGGCTTGGGACGTCGATGCGGAGGTCAACCATGCAAGAAGGCTCTAGCGGCCTTCGCGCCACCAGGTGGTGCCAAGCGCGCCAATCAAAAGCAAAAGGCCGGCGAGGCCCGCCAGAATCGGTGTCGCCGAGACGCCCGCGAGCGCCGACGCTGAACTCCGCCGCAAACCCATCCAGTCGCTGCCGGCCATCGTCGTGGTTGCCCGCATCGGAACAACACGCGGCACCGAAACGTCTCCACCCTGGGCGTCAACAAGGCGGAACACGCCGGCGCGGGTTTCCGTTGCCAGTGGCCGCACGACCTGATCACTGCTCGTGACTTCAGCGAACTCGCGCGGGTTTAACGGGCCAACGCTCGCCAAAGCCACGATGTCGCTGTCCTGGACCGTGTAGAGCCCGAAGCCATCGACCGGAATCTGGCCGCGGAACACGCCGGGGCGGACTTCTTCGAGCGCGGTTTCCCGGATCTCGCCATCAGGCCCGATAACGGTGACCGGATCGACCGTTTCACCCAACGTGCGCCGTTCGATGGTCAGCCCATTGCCTTCACTGATCGCTTCAAGCGCTTCTTCTTCGAGGTCTGTCTCCTGCATCAGCCAATGGCCGAGCCGACGCAGCATTTGGACATAGGGACCGCCGCCCTCATAGCCGCGCGCCCACAGCCAGGCATGGTCAGACAGCAGCATGGCGACACGACCCTCGCCCTCGCGATTGACCATCAGAAGCGGCCGGTCACCGGGGCCGGTCATTAAGACATTGCCGCGCTCGACATTGGCATCGACCATCCGGAACCAACGGCTCCAGTTTGGCGGCGACTGCTCGCTGCCGTCGAGACCTTCCGTGATCGGGTGGCGGAAGCCCACTTCGGACAAGACAGGATAATAGGGCTCCTCGATCATGCGTCCCGTTGGGACGACCGGCAGGACGCTGGCCAGCGGCGTGCGCGCGAGGCTTCCCTGCAGCGCGAGATCCGGACCAGCCGCAACGAGCAGCGCGCCGCCATTTTCGACATAGCGCGCGATGTTGTCGAAATACGAGATCGGCAATACGCCGCGGCGCTGATAGCGGTCGAAGATGATGAGATCGAACTCGCCGATTTTCTCCTGAAACAGTTCGCGGGTCGGGAAGGCGATCAGCGAGAGCTGCGAGATCGGCGTGCCGTCCTGCTTCTCTGGAGGGCGTAGAATGGTGAAGTGGACGAGATCGACCGCGGCATCTGATTTCAAAATGTTGCGCCAGGTGCGCTCACCGGCATGGGGTTCGCCCGAGACCAGCAGGACGCGCAAATTCTCGCGTATGCCCTCGACAGACAAAACAGCGCGGTTGTTGACAGCGGTCAGTTCGTTCGGCGCGGTATCGGCCTCGATTTCGATCAGGTTGCGCCCGCCGCGTGCGATCTCGATCGGAATGGAGACAATCGTTTCAGGCAATACGCGCTGGGTCGTTATGAGCTGGCCGTCGCGGCGGATACGGATCTCGACCCGGCCATCCGGCGCCGGATTGACCAGCGGCCCTTCTTCGGCGAGCCGGAAGGTCACCTCTTT
The DNA here is from genome assembly GCA_039819185.1 of Pseudomonadota bacterium. Lineage (GTDB taxonomy): Bacteria > Pseudomonadota > Alphaproteobacteria > Rhizobiales > Tepidamorphaceae > JBCBSK01. The sequence goes on from JBCBSK010000060.1 coordinate 18,891, forward strand.
CAGCTCACCGACAATGCCGAAGCGTGGTGTTGCTTCCAGCACCACTCGGCGATCGGCTTCGTCCTCGTGCCCGGTTAGAAGTGTGTGGATCGGCGCATCAATCCCAAGCGCGGCGGCGACATCGGGCGCGTCATGGATCCGGCCATCGGTGACCAGAACGACGCCCGCAACCTGTTCGGCCGGAACGTCGGCAAGTGCTTCGATGACGGAGCCGAAGAGTTCGGTGCCATCCGCTTGATCCCGCCCGGCAGTTACGAGGCGAAGCTCGAACTCCGGTAAGCTGGCCAAACGGTCTTCGAGCAGTGCGCGGGCCTGGGCGGTAATCTCAGTGCGGTCGGCGATCGATTGACTGTCGCTTTCGTCAACAATCACGGCGACGACGCCGGGCAATGGATCACGTTCCTCGCGGCGGAATTCTGGCGACAGAAGCGCGAGCCACAACAAAGCGAAGGCGGTCAGCCTGAGCCAGGCGCCGGGCATCCGGACAATGAAGCTCGGCAGTGACGCGGCGAGGAACGTGATCCATTGCCCGGCGTCGTCGCCGTGATTGTTGACGAAAGCGACAGTCAATCGATCGCCGACCGCACTGAGATTACCGCCCAGGCCCGCGCA
>JBCBSK010000061.1:0-19432 GCA_039819185.1 Pseudomonadota bacterium
CTGGCCAATCGACAGATGCAGGAACCCTGGTACGAGACCATCGGCAAACAGCTTTTGCAGCCGCTCTTCGGCGCGGCGGATGACAAGCATGTCGCGATAGCGTTGCTTGAGGCGTGGCGCGTCCATATGACCTCCGGGCTGGCCGTCATCAGCATCGCTTGCCCGATGGTTGTTTGTCAATGATTATGACTTATGAATCATAAGTCATTGAAGGAGGTGCGTGATGCAGTTGGACATGACCGGGCGGCATGCCTTGGTGACTGGGGGCGGCAGCGGTATCGGACGTGCGACGGCTCAGGCATTGCGCGGGGCAGGGGCAGACGTCACGATTGCCGATCGTGCGGAGGAGGCGGCCGAGACGGCTATCGGACTTGGGACAGCGTTCGCATCTCTCGACGTTGCCGATGAGGAGCAGGTCGAGGCCTTGGCTGAGCAACTGGAAACCAGTGGGCGGCCGGTCGACGTGCTCGTAACCTGCGCTGGCGTCCTACAGCGCACGCTGCCGCCTGACGAGTTGACCTGGAAGGAGTGGGATCTTGTGACGGCTGTACATCAGCGCGGCACGTTTGCTTGCTGCCGGGCCTTTGGGGCGCGCATGGCCAAACGCTCCGAAGGCACGATTGTGCTCGTATCGTCGATCGCAGGTCTCCGTGCAGGCCCACTGCATGCCTATGGCCCGGCCAAGGCTGCGATTGCCCATCTTGCGTCCTGCCTTGCCGCCGAATGGGGGCCAAAGAACGTGCGCGTCAACGCGGTCGCGCCAGGCTTCACTGAAACCGAGGCGCTGCGCCGTGGTATTGAGGATGGGACGCTGGAGAGCGATCGGATGGCGCAGAACTCGGCGCTTGGCCGGCTGGTCTCGCCGGACGAGATTGCCGCGACCATCCTGTTTCTGACGTCACCATTGGCGTCCGCCATCACCGGGATCACGCTGCCGGTTGATGCGGGGCACATGTGTGCGTCTGATTGGACAGTTTATGGGGGATTGCCCTAGGTCGTGGTGAGGATTTAAGGATTTCACCTGATCAGTAGGTGGATCGCACCGACGGTGACGAAGCCCATGAAGTTTGCCAAGAGCTTGTCATATCGGGTTGCGATGCGGCGGAAGTGTTTGAGTTTGTTGAAGAACCGTTCGATCGCGTTGCGTTCTTTGTAAAGGTGCCAATCGCAGACATGAGGGCGGCGCCTGTTTTGGCGTGGCGGGATGACGGGGATGGCGCCTGTCTCCAGGATCGCGTCGTGGAAGTGTTCGGCGTCGTAGGCACGATCGGCAATCACGGCCCCACATGGTATGTTTTCGATCAGCGCTGCACCGAACAGAACCTCGCCACGATGGCCGGGGCTGGCGATCAGGTTGACGGGATTGCCCAGGCTGTCGGTGGTGGCATGGAGTTTGGTCCCGAGCCCACCCTTGGAGCGGCCAAGGCCCTGGGCATCAGGCCCCCTTTTTCCTTCCTGGCCCCGCTGGCATGTTGGTGTGCGCGAATGACGGTGGCATCGACAGAAAGCCACTCGAAGTCGCCATCCTCACTCAACGTTCTGAAAATGCTCGTCAAAACGCCGCGCTCGACCCAATCATAGTAACGCCGCTTCACGGTGCGGTAGTCACCGAACCGGTCGGGCAGGTCGCGCCATCGCGCGCCTGACCGTGCCATCCATAGCAGCGCATCCATAAACAGACGGCTGTTGGTGCGTGGGCCGCGTTTGCCCTTGCAACCGCCCGGCATGAGGGGTGCAAGGCGCGCCCATTGGTCGTCGGTCAGGCAATCAGGATCGTTGTCGTAAGACATGACTGGCGTATCTCCAAAACCAGTCTTGAATCTGATTTGGACCGAAAACGGAAGCCCAAATCCTTAAATCCTCACCACGACCTAGAGCAAAATTCGATCTGATTTACTCGTGCCGATCCGATCAGATCGGATGGATTTGCACTATGTCTTAAGGTGTTAAAGCATCTTCATCCGTTCAGGTTTCAGCGCCAAGCGCGTCAATCTGAACGGATGATGCTCTAGGTCGGCGACACCGGGCCACATGCGCTCAACTGGGCTGGGGAAGCTTGTGCGCGCGCATGGACAGTCCCCGGGCGCGCGGCCCCGCCCGGGGTCTGCGTTTGGCCCTTTGTCAGGCTGCTTGGCGCTGCGTGAGGCTCTGATAGACAGCCGTCTCGAAGTCGAGATAAGTGCCGAAGGAGACTGCATCGCCAAACGGCAGGATCTGGGTTGCCCAGAAGCCGCCGAAGCCGTTCTGACGGTCGATCCAGTAGAACAAATTCGCGAGGCCTGCCCAGCCGATGGCGCCCGCCGGTCGTCCGGTCGGCGCTTCTTCCTCATTGGTCATGAACGTATATGACCAACCCTTTTTCAGGCCGGGGAAGAACTCCGCATCATTCGATAGCGACGGGATGACGCTGTGCAGCATTCCGACTTGCTGATGCGGCTGAAGGCCATTCTTGACGGCTGCGGCCACTGTCTCGGGTTTCAGCACACGGCCATTTGGCCCCATTCCGTCGTTCAGCCACATGCGGATGAACTTCATATACTCGCCGACAGAGGCATACAATCCGTGTCCCGACATGTCCAAATCGGGTGCATCGGGTAAGGCGAAGTCCATCGCCGTCAAGGACCCGTCTTCGCCGCGTGCATGAATGGCTGCCGTACGGGACTTCATGTCGCCCGTCCGGCTGAAGGCCATGTCCGTGATGCCGAGCGGAGCGAAAACGCGCTCCTGCAGCACCGCGCCGAGGCGCTTGCCGCGAATGCCTTCGACGACCTGGCCGGCCCAGTCGATGTTGGAGCCATATTCCCATTTCTCGCCGGGATCGAAGAGCAGCGGGGTCTTGAGGGCTGCTTCCGTGCACGTCACCACGGAAGGCTGACCATGCTCTGTCGCGAGTTTCAGATAATTGTCGTTGAAGAAATCGTAGCCGAAGCCTGCTGTATGCAGAAGAAGCTGGCGCGTTGTGATGTCCGTCTTTGGCGACCGCAGCTTAGGCGTTCCGGCGCTGTCGAAGCCGTCGAGCACCTGAAGCTCGCCGATCTTCGGCGCATAGGTCTTGGCGGGGGCATCAAGATCAAGCAGACCTTCCTCAACGCACTGCATCACGGCCGTACCGCCCACGGCCTTGGTGGTTGAGAAAATCGCGAACACGCTGTCGGTGGTCATCGCGGCATTGTCAGCGAGGCTGCGCACGCCCTTGGCGCCTTCGAAGATGTTGCTGTCGCGGTCGGTCACCATGGCAACCACGCCAGGCACGCGTGTTCCCATGTCGCCACTCGTCACTCCATCGAGGATCGCGTCAAGCTTGCTTTGCATGTCGGTCATCGGTCGTCGCTCCCTTGCAGTGTTTCTTTGTGTCTGCGCGTCAGGTGGTGCCGGCGTCGTTGCCGTATAGCGGTCTGCGGCGCCGGCACCACATATTTGGTCAGTTCATCGCGAAGCCAGAATAGCCGCTCTCGGCGACGTCCGCGCATTTCTGCCGATAGGTTCCGACCCCGCCGGTATAGGATAGCACGCGGCGCGGCTTGCCTTCGATGTTGGAGCCAAGATACCAGGAATCCGTCTTCGAGATCAGGGTTGCGTTGGCTGTCTCATCGTGATGCTGGACCCAGGCTTCCTCGGCTTCCGCCGTGGCTTCGATGACGGATTTACCGTTCGCCCGCATATGCGCGATACAGTCGCTAATCCATTCTGTCTGCTGCGCGAGACACGTCGTCATGTTGCACAGCGCAGCCGAGGGGGCGAGGGGGACGGCTGTCGTGAACATGTTGGGATAGCCATGCACCTGAAGGCCCATCATGGTGCGGATATCACGGCCCCATTCCTCGGTCAGCGAACGGTTGTCGCGGCCGCGAATGTCGATGCGGGTCAGCGCGCCTGTGCCGGCGTCGAAGCCGGTTGCAAGGATGATGACATCGAGTTCGTGAACGGTACCGTCGCTGAGCTCGATCCCCTCCGGCGTTACCTGCTTGATCGGATTGTCGCGCACGCCGACAGCCTCGACATTGGGCCTGAGATAGGCTTCGAGGTAGTTCATCTCCAGCGGCACGCGATGGGTGCCGAAGCCGTAATCGGTCGGGATCAGGAGATCGCAGAGACGTTCGTCCTTGAGGCGCGCACGCATCTTCTCGCGCACGAATTCAGATATCTCTTCGCACACCGCCTCGTCGAAAAACATCTCGGCGAAGGAGGCGAGCCAGAGTTTGAGTGAGCCATGGGCATGGATGTCTTCAAGCCGCGCCCGGCGTTCTTCCGGTGTCAGTTCCGCCCAGGTCGGCCCGAAGTCATATTCAAAACCGGTGAATGTGTTCGGGATCGTGGTCTTCAATTCCTCAAACCGCCCCTTATAGGCGGCACCATCATCCTCGAACCGCGGATTCTTCATCGGCAGCACATATTGCGGCGTGCGTACGAAAACAGTCAGGTGGTCGACCTTGTCGGCGATGGTCTGGATGACCTGAATGCCTGTCGCGCCAATGCCAACCACGCCGACCCGCTTGCCTGAAAGGTCGACATCTTGCTTCGGCCAGCGCGAGGTGTGGAAGATCGGTCCCTTAAAGCTGTCCTGGCCAGGGAAGACATTCTCCAGCGGTGCCGAAAGCATGCCACAGCAGGTGATAAGAAACTGGGTGTCGATGGTCTCGCCGGTGTCGGTGGTGACGGTCCAGCGTTCGGTGTCCTCGTTCCAGTGGGCTGCTGTGATCGTGGTCGAGAACTGGATGTCCTTCTTCAGGTCGAGCTCGTCGGCGATGTAGTTCATCCAGCGCTCGATTTCCGGTTGTTCGGGAAAGCGCGAGCTCCAGGTCCAGTTCTTGTAGAGATCTTCGGAGAAGAAGTATTGATAGATGTAGGATTCGGAATCGAACTTCGCGCCCGGATAGCGGTTCCAAGTCCAAGTGCCCCCGACACCGTCCGCATTGTCATAGGCGCGTACCTTAAGTCCTTGATTGCGCAGCATATGGAGCTGGTAAAGCCCTGCGACGCCGGCACCGATAATCATCGCGTCAAGCTTGGTTGCGGTCTGCGCGCCGCCATTCGTTTCACTGGTCATCGTGTCGGTTTCCTCCGCTTTGTTTGGCTTTGTTCCTGGCCGTGTTTCGTTGTCTCCAACCCCAAGGGATCGGGGATGGGTTGCTGTTGAGCGTCCAGGTGCCAAAAGCCTAAGCGGGGGATGGCCGGCAATCTTGGAGGATCACATCGCCGGGATGAAGATTCCGGGAGATCTTTTGTATGATCGCGGCAATTGCTTGAACGATTCTGTCTATTTGAATGCGTGCCATCTGGCTGCAATTGATGAAAATCGCGCTGGCCAGTAAGCTCGTTAAAAAAGTCGGTACTAAAAAATACATCGGCACAATGAGGCCGGCAACGATCCGGCCCGGGGAGGAAAGTCTTTGACGGAGCTTATCGCGCCGGAGACGCTGCCTGTTTTCGTGCCCGGACGCATTTTGCTCGACAGCGGTGGATTGGGTTGGAACGGCGTCGCGTTACGCAAATACGCCTATTACGGCCAGGACGTCGAGATCCCGGGATTACGAGACTACATGTTGGTGTCGTACCAGCAGGGTGTCACGCCCATGCAGCGAACATTTGGTGGCCGCTGGACACAAACGACGTGCGGCCCGGGTGCTGTATCTCTTCTAACTCGGTCACAGGTATCGCATTGGCATTGGACCGAGGACGTCGAGGTCACACACGTTTATCTTACTCAGAAATTCGTCTCCGACATCGCCAGTGATGTTTCTGGCAGGACCGCTGATACGGTTGATCTGGCGGACGTCCTGCGGACCGATGATGCGGTGATGACAATGGCGATCAACACAATTGCCGCTGAGGCGCGCGGCGCTGGCCTTGGCAACGAACTCTATGTCGAAGCCGTCGCACGTCAGCTCGTGATCCACCTTCTTCGGGAATATGCAGACGTTCGGTTTCGTCAGACGGCGCGGCCCGGCAACCTCAGTCAGGCCCAACTTGACCACATTGTCGGGTTCATAGAAGCCAACCTGCACGCAACGCTCGATCTCGATACCATCGCCGCCGAGGTGAACATGGGAACGAGCACGTTCACGCGTTACTTCCGCCGCACGACCGGGACGACCCCCTATGCCTTCGTACTAGAACGCCGTCTCGATCGTGCACGCCACCTGTTGGCGGAAACACAGACACCGACCAAACAGGTGGCGGCGCAATGCGGCTTTTGTGATCAGGCACATCTGACGCGACTTTTCTCACGTCGCTACAAGACGACGCCGATGGCTTATCGCAATGCGGTGCTGGAGCACGGTTGAGGCGCGCTCAAAATCGCCAGTATTGATACAGCTTAGCGATCCTGCCGCACGCGTTTAGCCCGAAGGCGGACATCGCTGTCGACACGCACCGGGACATCCCCACGTGTCTCCCGTTCGACGGTCTTAGGGATCACAACGGGAGACACACCCCAAATCAGGATGGTTTCCTGGCCGGTGCGGTTGCGTCCATGGTGGGGAATGCGGGCATCGAAACTGTAACTATCACCGGCCCGCAGAATGATAACCTCATCGCCGAGTGTCATTTCCAGCTCGCCTTTGATGACAATGCCGTGCTGCTCGCCGTCGTGGACGTGATCCGGTTCGTCTGGCCGTTCGGCACCTGGGGCGTAAACAGCGATGCCCATATAGAACAACCCGCCGATCGAGCTTGACAACAGGCTGTCAGTGTAGCCGATCTCCTGTGTGCTCTGCTCATAGAGGTTGTTGAGGTTACGTCGATTTTCGGCCCGGACAATATAGGCCCGTTCCATGGGTCCTGTGCCGCGGCGCGACGGGAAAAACCAGTTCACATCGACCGACAGTGCTTTGGCGACGGCCTCAAGAACATCGAGTGACGGCTTATTGGTGCCGCGCTCGATGGCACTCAGATAGCTCAACGACACGCCGGTCCTGTCCTGCAAGTCTTTCAAGGTCAGCCCGCGCGCTTTTCGCAACTCGCGGATTTCGGAACCGGCGGACGGCATGGACGGGGTGGACTGTCTAGGCATGGCTTGGTCCGGGATCTTTGTAGCTGTTCGGCTGACCCTTGAATCTCTGAATCTCTCCGCACCAACCTAACAATCCATGACGGTTTTGCGTAGGCAAAACAATTTCTTTCATTTTCGGATTCAGCAGGAATTTCATTGTCAAATTCTTGTCTGTGAGTCACGCTGCTGTTTAGCGCCTCGGTCTGTAGGGGATCGGACCCGAGCGTCCAGAGGGATCACCCAAACAAAGATCAACCAAACAAAGAGCGACCAGACAAACCGGAGGGACGGGCATGACGGATCACGCAAAACTCAAAGCGTTGCTGACGGGTAAGACCGCGGTGGGTCTCAACCGCCGCGAGTTCATGACGGCAGCAGCAGCCCTGGGCGCCTCGACTGCTATGGCAACGACACTGTGGTCGGGTCACGTCAAGGCCATGCCCACCCGAGGCGGCCATCTCCGCATCGGTGCCGATGGTGGCGGCACGTCTGATACCTTCGATCCGATGCAGGCGCTTGGCGCTGATCATCCGACCCAAGGCGTGTTGGCCTGCTACGACACACTGACCGAGATCGATGCCACGGGTACGCCGGTGCCGAGCCTGGCGGAAAGCTGGGACGTCTCTTCGGATGGCACGAGATGGGCCTTCAAGCTCAGGCGCGGGGTCGAGTTCCATGACGGGCAGACGCTGACCGCCAAGGATGTCGTCTGGTCGCTGAACCAGCATCTGTCAGAGGACAATAAGTTCGCTGAAGGTCAGCAGATCATCGCCAATCTCGAAGAGCTCAAGGCCGATGACGACCGCACCGTCGTCATGGTGCAGAAGGAGGTCAATTTCGACCTTCCGGCGCATCTCTCCGCCTTTGGCCTGATCATCGGCAAGGAAGGCACTGAGGATTGGAACGTTGGGGTCGGCACCGGTCCCTACCGGCTTGAGGAGTTCGAGCCCGGCGTCCGGTTCCGCGGCACCCGGTTCGAGAACTTCTATCGCGAGGATCAGGGCTATTTCGACTCTGTCGAGATCCTGAACATCGCTGATGCCGCAGCCAAGGCGACCGCACTTCTGGGGGATTCGGTCGATGTCATCGGTCAACCCGACGTCAACACGGCGCGGCGTCTCGATGGTGTATCGGGCTTTTCGCTTCTGGAAGTTCCAGGCACGCAGCACTACACCGCCGATATGCGCACAGACATGGATCCCTTCACCGACAACAATGTCCGGCTTGCGATCAAATATGGCATCCGCCGCGAGGAGATCCTAGACAAGGTGTTCGGCGGTTTCGGCTATGTCGGAAATGACAATCCGATCGGCCGCGGCGTGCGGTACTTCAACACCGATCTGCCGCAGAGGGAGTTCGATCCCGATCGTGCGAAGTTCCACCTCAAAGAGGCCGGCCTCGACAGCCTTGCGGTCGAATTCTCAACCAGCGACGGCGCTTTCGCGGGCGCTGTCGATATGGGTGTTTTGATGCAAGAGTCGCTCAAGGAGGCCGGCGTCGATATGACGGTCAAGCGCGAGCCGGCGGACGGCTACTGGTCGAATGTTTGGCTGACGGCACCTTGGTGCGCCGTCTACTGGAACGGCCGGCCGACGGTCGACTGGATGCTGACCTCGACCTACATCTCGACCTCACCCTGGAACAGCACCTATTTCCAAGACGAGCGCTTCGACCGCATTCTTGCTGAAGCCCGCGCCGAGGGTGACGAGGCCAAGCGCCAGGAGATGTATTTCGAGCTTCAGGAAATCCTGCACAATGAGGGCGGGGCGATCGTCCTCGCTTTCGCGAGCTTCCTGCATGGTGTGTCCGACAGGCTCGGCCATGGCCCGGTCGGTGTCAGCCGGCGCATGGATGACAGCCGGCTTGCGCGGCGCTGGTGGTTCAACGCCTGATGCCGTACGGAGCCGACAGGCCATCCGGCAGCATTGGGACGACAGGCGGGGCAGGGGGCACCTCGCGCCGCCTGTCTGCCAAAGCCGCGGAGACGCAACCGGTCTCGTCACCCGAGGGGACAGTCCCCGTCACCGAGATCGAGCATTGCTGGATCGCGATGCGCGACGGCGTGCGGTTGTCGGCGCGGCTGTGGCTGCCTGAGATGCCGGACGGCGCGCCGACGCCGGCGATCCTCGAATACATTCCCTACCGCAAGCGCGACATGGTGCGGGCGCGTGATGAGCGCAAGCATCCTGTCTTCGCCCGCCATGGCTATGCCTGCCTCAGGGTCGATATGCGCGGTACCGGCCAGTCGGAAGGCCTTATGGCCGACATGTATCTCGATGACGAACGTGATGATGCGGTCGATGTGATCGACTGGATCGCGCGTCAGTCCTGGTGTGATGGCGCGGTCGGCATGTTCGGCACCTCCTGGGGCGGCACGGCGAGCCTGCAAGCGGCAGCGCGGCGTCCCGACGCTCTGAAGGCGATCATCGCCGTCTGCGCGACGAACGACCGGTTCAACGACGACATCCACTATATGGGCGGCGCGGTGCTGGCGGATTCCGTCGAATGGGGCGCGACGCTGCCGGCGATCCTTGCGTCGCCACCCGATCCCGAGATCGCCGGCCCCGGCTGGCGGGAACTGTGGCAGGCGCGCCTCGATGATCTTGCATTCCCGCTCGAATCCTGGCTCCGGCATCAGACGCGTGATGCCTATTGGCGGCGTGGCTCGGTCTGCGATGAACCTGGTGCAATCACCTGTCCGGTTCTGGCCATCGGCGGCTGGGCGGATCGCTACAGCAATACGGTGATGAACCTCCTTGCCGGGGGGCATGACCAGTGCTGGGGCGTGATCGGACCGTGGGGGCATCATTATCCCGATAAGGGCCATCCGGGGCCGGGGATCAGTTCGCAGCAACTGGCGCTGCGCTGGTGGGACCGCTGGCTGAAGGGCGTCGACAACGGAATGGACCGTGAGCCGCGTCTCACCGCGTGGTGCCAGGATTATCAGACCCCGCGCGACCTCATCGACCTCAGGGCCGGGCACTGGATCAGCGAGCCGCAATGGCCTGCGGCGTCCGTCATGGAACAGCGCTTGCATTTGAACCACGGTCAGTTGATGCCTGAGCCGATGCCGGATGCGGGGTCGGCCAGTGTGCCGCTTGATCTTACGGTTGGCATGGCGGCTGGCGACACGGGCTATTTTGGACGTCCGGGCGGACTGCCGCTGGACCAGGCGCCGGACGATGCCGTCTCGCTAATCTTCGAAACCGAGCCGCTTGCCGAACCTGTCGAGATCCTTGGTGCCGCCAAGCTGCGGCTGATGGTCGATATGAAAACGCCGGAAGGCCAGATCGCCATCCGGCTCAATGATGTGCCGCCTGGGGGCGAAGTTCACCGCGTGACTTACGCGGTTCGAAATCTGGCGCTCGATGAAGCCGGACAGGCGGTGGACATGAACGCCGCAGGCCACCGGTACGTCGAGATCACTCTCGCTAACACGGCCTACCGGTTCGCTGCCGGGCACCGCATCCGGCTGTCGATCTCGGCGTCCTATTGGCCGATTGTGTTTCCGTCGTCCAGGCAATCCCGAGTGACGCTGGTCGTGAGCGACAGCACGATGACGCTGCCTGTCCGCCAGGCCACGGAGCCGGACCGGCCGACCGAATTCGGTGCTGCGTCCGCACTGATTGACGAGGCACGTCATCGTGTTGTCGACGCGCCGCCGCTTGAGCGCTGGAACGAGCAGATCGCCGATGGGGCGATCCTGAAAAGTGGCTGGCGACAACCCCTTCTGGTGACGCATCACCCCGAAATCGGGCTCGACTTCGGGTTTGAAAACTCAGCCGACTATTCCATCTCGCCTGATGATCCAAGCAGCGCGTCTGTTACGTTTTCCCATCGGTTGGTCTACCGGCGACAAGGGTGGGAAGTGGACATCCACAGCAAGGTCACTGTCAGCGTCACGCAGAATGGGTTTTCTATAGACGGGTGGCTCGACGCTCTGGAAAACGGTGCCAGGGTGAAGCACAAGACGTGGCAAAATCAGGTCTTGAATACACCAAGCTGAATCATCGGCCACACGCTCCGTTCATGCTCTGGAGCATGTTCCCGAAAAGTACGTGCAGTTTTCGGACAGGAACACGCTCTATTGGCGTGTTACCACGCCCAGTGAGCAATGCGCGTCTCTCACGCTCACGGTTCTTCAGAAACAGCTTTTTGCATCGATACGCGCTGCAAAGCAGATCGGCGCGGGACATGCGGCAATCCAGGCCCGGTGATGGCAAGTCCAGCGGGCCAAGAGCCTCAGACACTGGCCATTGGGGCGCCAAGGTCTGAGGAGATATGAGGGTTCGCCAACGACTGTGGTTTTGGTCAGTCGCCAGCGTTTGATGGCCCTACGCTGTGCCTTTGGAGGCAACCGCAAGCGCTTGCGCTAGTTCATTTCCATGCCACCAGCACAGGACAGGGAGACGCCGGTCAGGTAAGCAGCTTCGTCGCTTGCGATCCACGACACGATTCCGGCCTGCTCGTCGGCAGTCTGCATCCGCCCAAGGGGGATGTTCTTAACCCACTCCGCTTCCATCTGATCGATGGTCAGGCCGTATTCCTTGGCCCAATGCTCCGTTTCGTAATCAAGCATCGCTGTGTCCGTCACGCCGGGGCACACGCAGTTCACCGTGATGCCATGCGGTGCCAGATCGTTCGCCGCTGATTGGGTGAACATGATAATGCCGGCCTTGGTAGCGGCATAGACACCATAGTTTGGCCAGCCCTTCTTGCCGAAGATGGAGGCTGTGTTGACGATACGGCCAGCCTTCTGGTCGATCATCTTGAGAGCGGCATACTTGTTGCAAAGGAAGACGCCGCGCAGATTGACGTCGATGCATTCATCCCATTCGGCCTGTTCGACCTGCCAGAAGGGCTTCATTGGGCCGATAACGCCTGCATTCGTCGACAGGATGTCGATCCGTCCAAGTTCACTGACGGTCGTGTTCACGGCCTTTTCCGCGACTGAAGCATCGGCCATGTCACCTTGTATGACGACGGCTTTTCGACCCATCCCAACAATCTGGTTTGCAACCTCTTCGGCCGCGTCCTTGCGCGCATTGTAATGGATGACAACATTGGCGCCGTCTGCCGCTAGCTTAAGTGCAACGCTACGCCCGATCCCACTGCTCGCGCCCGTAACGAGAGCAGTCTTTCCGTCATGTCTCATGCTGTCCTCCCAAGCTATCCGTCGGCTACACTCGGCCAGCCGGTTAGGCAATTCTCCCTGCCATTAGACCAGCTGTTCGATTTCTCTTTGAAAGCATCGATTCCATGGGGTAACGTCCCTGTCAACTAATGGAATGAAATTCCGTATGTTGGAATTTATGTTGAACCTGCATAAGCGTCCCGTCTTCGCGATGGAGGAGAGGGGATTTGGGGAGTGGACATGAGTGCGTTGGAACAGGTCGCGGAGATGTCGTGCTGGAGCGGCGCGCCGACGATCGAGCGTTTTGAAGGCGGCATGAGCAATGAGGTCTTTCTGGTGCAAACCGGTGAGAGCCGGTATGTCGCGCGGATCCTCAGCGACAATCCGATCTTTCATGTGGATCGGCGAAACGAAGTCGTCATCAGCCGTGCAGCCTATGAGGCTGGGCTGTCACCCCGTGTCGTGCACTATGAGCCGGGCCGCATGGTAACCGAGTTCATCGAAAGCGCAGTGCCGTTGTCGCCCGACCGATTGCAGGACGACGCAATGCTGGAGCGCGTGTTTGAAATCGTGTCGCGCTGCCACCGGACGATGGGCTCTCTTGTTCACAGCAATCCGCCGATCACGTTTTCAACGTTCGACGCTGTGAGAGGCTACGCTGCGACGCTGAAGCGTTACCGGTGCCGGCTTGACGATGATCTCGACCGCCTTCTGGCGCTTAACGATCAAATGGAACAGCGCATGGGCGGCGCCGAGCGCGCGTTCGGTCACAACGATCTTCTTGTGACCGAGAACATCATCGATGACGGTGACCGTCTTTGGCTGGTCGATTGGGAGTATGGCGGCTGGAACTACCCGCACTTCGATCTGTGCGCGGTCATGGAACATGCTGGCGTTGACGCCAAAGAGCAGACCGCAATCCTGACACGCTACTTCGGTGACAAGATGGGCCCAGCCGTGGATGAGCAGGCCGCGATCATGAAGGCTGGTAGTCTGCTGCGCGAAGCGATGTGGGCACTCGTTTCCGAGAAACACAATCAGGCCGACATCGACTTCGTCGCCTACACCGATGACTATCTTGCCCGTTTCGAAAAGGCCGTGGTGGCGACGGGCATCGCGTGACGTCGGCCATGCCTGAGTGTCCCCGGACGGCTGAGATCGCCATTGTCGGCGGCGGTGTCGTGGGCGTGAGCATCGCCTATCACCTTGCACGGGCGGGGATCAGCAATGTCGTCCTCCTGGAACGGCATCAGTTGACGGCAGGCGCCACCTGGCATGCCGCCAGCATTGTTGCCCGGTTTCGCGCCTCCCGGCGCTTGACACGTCTTTTGACGCTGTCAGCCGATCTCTATGGCAGGCTTGAGGACGAGACTGGGCTCGCAACCGGGTGGCGCTCCGACGGGTCCTTACGCCTTGCGACCAGTGCCGCGCGTGATGCGGAGAACTGCCGCGCCGCGCTGCTCGGGCAATCCTACGGTCTCGATATGTCGATGATCGCGCCAGACGATCTTGCGGCGCTCTTTCCAACGATGTGTTTCGACGGAGTTGTTTCGGGTCTTTTGTGCCGCGATGACGCGACGGTCGGTGCATCCGATGTCACGATGGCCCTGGCGCGCGCGGCCCGACAGGCCGGGGTGCGCATCATTGAAGGCGTTGACGTTACCGAACTCAGTGTCACAGGGGATCGGGTTGTCGGCGTTGAGACGTCCGGGGGCACGATCACGTGCGGTATGGTTGTCTGTGCCGCAGGGGTCTGGAACCGGGCCTTGCTGCGCCGTCATGGCGTGCATGCGCCGTTCTGGGCCTCCCATCACCAATACATCGTGACCGAGCCGATCGAGGGTATGGATCGGCATCTGCCGTTCGTGCGCGATCCCGACAACTACACCTATTTCAAGGAGGAGGTCGGGTCTCTGGTCATCGGGGCCTATGAGCCAGATCCACAGCCCTGGCCGGATGAAGCCGTGCCCGAGCACTTCTCGTTTCACCTCAGCGACGAGAACTGGCACCAGATCGAAGGCTTCATGGAGCGCTGGACGGCGCGCATCCCGCAGCTTGAGAGCACCGGTTTGAAGACCGTCGTCAATGGGTTGGAAACGTTCACCCCGGACGGCGCACCCGTTGTGTCCGATGTGCCGGGACTACAGGGGCTTTTTGTTGCCGGAGGTTTCAATGCGAACGGCATCTCCTATGCCGGCGGGGTAGGGGCTACGTTGGCCGATTGGGTTGTCTCGGGCTGTCAGCCCGCGGAGCTTGCTGAACTCGATATTCGCCGCTTCGGACTGCATTTCCAAGACCGCGATCAGGTCTTTGCGCAGACCCTGCGCGGTCAGGCCACCCATTACGGCCCTCCACAAGGCGCACATGCCGATCCGAGCTTTGGGGCCGTTCATGATTCTCCTTTGACGCCACTTCTGGAGCGCGCCGGGGGCCAATTCCGCAATTGGAACGGATGGCGGGTCGCCGACTGCGTGATGCCGCACCCAGACCGGCCGGAGTTGAACGATGCGCATGCGCAGCGATCTGTGTTGATTGACCGAAGTGCGGGCGGACAGTTTCGGGTTCGCGGACCGTCCCTCGACGACGTCTGCGCTCGGGCCGTTTTAGGGGATCTGGACGAGGCTGTCGGGAGCATTGGCCACGTCTTCGCAGCGCCAGGTGGCCGCTCTTTGGTCAGCCATGCGCTCGCGGTGCGCCTATCCGAGGAGGACCTCTTGATCCTGTGTGATCCTGAACAGGAGATCGCCTGGCAAGAACTCTTGAACAGCGTCTCGGACCAAGCAGGTGGTCCGGCATCAGTCGAAATCTCATCGGAACGGGGACGTGCTCATCTGGTCCTGTTCGTGCCTCCGTCGGTTGGCGCGGGCGACGCCGTGGACGAATTGCTGACGTCGTGTCTGGCCGACGGCCTTTGGTGCAAACGCACGGCTGGCGGCTTTGCAGTCGTTGATATCCTCATCGACGAGCCGAACGCGGAGCCGGTGGTCGGCATGCTGCTTGACCACGGGTCAGAGATCGGCCTGACGCTTGGTGGCCGGCGCGACTACGACCGTCTGGCGCTACAGGCAGGTCTTCTGTCCGATGGCGAGGTGTTGGCGATGGACCCCGGTCTTCTTGCGCCGCGCTTGCTGTTTCCAGGGCGATTGCCCAGTGGCGCGGTCGATTACGACCAGGAAACGACGCCGTCAGCCGTCTCGCGTGTGGTTCTTGAGCCGTGTGAGCAGGGCGCCGTGCTGAGTGCCGGCGACCTGGTCGCCCAGGACGATCGCGTCGTGGCGTATCTCGCGGTCACCACGGCTGACGCCGCCGTCGCGTATCTGCCGTCCGACGTCGCAGACACGGACAGCGCTTTGATCGTTAGGTCTCGATCTGGCGATGTTTCCTGCGCACGGAAGTCGATCGAATCCGACCCGCTTGCAACGCAGATACTCGCCGCACTCACCCACAAAACCGCGTCCTCGGAGGCCCCATGACCGCCACCAATTCCGCCGTCTTCGATGCATTCTCCCGGCACGTGTCCGCAGGTAAGGTCCGGCATTGGCGCGCCTATGGGTTCGAGTTTCCCTATGGTCGGCGGGAAGGCCCATTCGTCTGGGACGTCGATGGTCAGCACAGGTTGATCAACTGTCATGTCAATGGCGGTTGCTACAATCTCGGCCACCGCAATCCTGATCTCATCAAGACGCTCATCGCCGCGACTGAGACTCTTGATGCCGGCAACCATCATCTGCCGAGCATGGCCCGGGCAAGGCTGGCCGAACGGTTGGCCGAGACATCGCCGCAGCGCGGCATGTCCCGCGTCGTCTTCGGCAGCTCCGGAGGGGAGGCGATCGATGTCGCGCTGAAGGCCGCGCGACGCATGACCGGCCGACGCAAGATCGTTTCGATCGAACTTGCCTATCATGGCCATACCGGGCTTGCGCTCGGCTGCGGCGCGGAGTCCTACATCGACTATTTTAACTCCGCGACAGACGACAATAGGCGCGTCCCCTTCAACGATCTGCCTGCATTGGAGGCCGCGCTCGATGACACTGTGGCGGCCGTGATCGTCGAAACGGTTCCAGCCACACTTGGAATGCCGATCCCGGCGCCCGGATACTTGGCCGGCGTCAAAACTGCCTGCGAGCGCAATGGCAGCCTCTACATTGCCGATGAAGTGCAGACGGGTCTTGGGCGGACGGGCCGGTTCTGGGGGGTCGAGCACTTCGGGTTTGTGCCCGATCTGCTCGTCTCGGCAAAAGGGCTGGGCGGCGGGCTATACCCGGTGACCGCGACGCTCATGACCGAAGATGTTTTCGCCAATTTCGACGAGAACCCGTTCGCACATGTCTCGACGATGGGCGGCGCCGAAATCGGCTGTCCCGTCGCTGAGAAGGTGATCGAGATCAGCTCCGATCCGGCATTCCTGGATCATGTCACGCAATTGGCGCAACGCTTTGCCGAAGGCTTTGATGAGCTGAAGCAGCGTTATCCGGATACGCTCATCGAAGTTCGGCAGCTGGGCCTGTTCATGGGGCTGAAGTTCAATCGCCCAAAGGGCGGCTACATTGCGATGAAGAGTGCTGTGCGGGAGGGCGTTCTCGGATGGCGCGCGGGCAATGATCTGTCGGTGATGCAGTTCCTGCCACCGCTGATCATCGATCTCGATCTGGCAGATGAAATCCTCGAACGCTTGGATCGTGCGTGTGCGGGATTTGCGCGCGCAGCCGACGAACTTGGCATCGCGCTGTAACGCCGACCAGCGCATCACACACACGATCGTGACCCACAAGACGTGGGGACTAACCGTTCTTGCCAAATGCGCTTTAGCTGTGCTCGCGCAGCATTTGCCGGGCGATGATTAGCTGCTGGATCTGGGTTGTTCCTTCATAAAGTCGGAACAATCTGACATCACGATAGAAGCGCTCGATGCCATATTCCGTCATGTATCCGGCGCCACCATGGATTTGAACGGCGCGGTCGGCCACGCGTCCGACCATTTCGCTGGCAAACATCTTGCAGCAGGATGCTTGTTTCGAGACCCGGTTGCCGCCATCGAACTGGCGCGCGGCGTCGAGGGTCATTGCATGCGCCGCATAGCACTCGGCTTCGGAGTCAGCGAGCATCGCCTGAACGAGCTGGAATTCGCCGATCGGCTGTCCGAACTGTTTGCGATCACGGCTGTAGCGTAGGCACTCGTCTATTAGCCGGCGCGCGACACCAACACAGACGGCGGCAATGTGAATACGGCCGCGATCCAGCACTTTCATCGCCGTCTTGAAGCCTTGACCTGGAACCCCACCAACAATGGACGCCGCCGGCACGCGACAATCCTCGAAGATCACATCGGCCACATGGCTGCCCTGTTGGCCCATCTTCTTATCGGGTTGGCCAATCTGGAGGCCGGGCGTTCCCGCCTCGATCAGGAAAGCGCTGATGCCGGCGGCACCCGGCTCATGCGCCTCGCTGCGCGCCATCACCGTGAACAATCCCGCCCGCGGGGCGTTCGTGATGTAGCGCTTGGTCCCGTTTAAGACATAACTGTCGCCGTCCAGCCGGGCGGATGTCTTCAGCGACGCCGCGTCCGACCCGGAATCGGGCTCCGTCAGGCAAAACGAGGTAATGAGTTCGCCGGACGCAATGCGCGGCAGGTACTCCTGTTTTTGCTGCTCTGTTCCGTCCTGGATGATGGCTTGCGAGCCGATTCCGACATTGGTCCCTATGACCGACCTGAAGGCCGGCGCGGCATAGGTCAATTCGACCACGACTTCGCATTCCTCGACAACCGACAGTCCAAGGCCGCCATACTGCTCCGGGATGCTGAGACCGAACAGCCCAAGCGATCTCATCTCGTCAATGACATCGTCTGGAATGTGATCGTGCTCGGCGATGTCGGCCTCGATGGGCACAAGACGTTCGCGCGCGAAACGGGCGATGGTGTCCTTGAACTGCGAGAGCATATCCGGGCTGAGCGCCATGATGTGTAGGTCCTCCAAGGTCGGTGTCGTCGTGCGGGAGCCACCGCGCGGGTCCGGAAACGCCAAGCGCCAACATGTTGCGGGGCCCGGCGCAGGCTCGCGGCTATTCCCGTCGTGGATCGTCTGTCTCGGTCCTATCGAGGCCGAATTCCCGGTAAATCGCGTCTGCGTCAGCGTTCATGACCGTCGGCGCATGACGGACCGAACCGGGTGTCTCGGCGCTCTTGATCGGAATGCCGATGCCGCGATAACCGTCTGTTTCAACGACCATTTGGCGTTGATGTGTCTGCTCGTGGCTTAACACCTGGGGAATTGTGCGCACAGCACCCGCTGGCACGCCAGCCGCCAGCAGGCGTTGGGTCAGATCCTCGGCCGACATCGCAGCGATCGGTGTTTGCAATGCCACATGCAGTGCCACCCGATTGAGAACCCGATCCGCATTGCCGGCAAAACGCGCATCACGTGCCGTTTGCGGAATTCCCAGTTCTGCGCAGAGCGAGGCGAACTGGCGGTCGTTGCCGACGGCGACGAAGATCGGGCCATCGGACGTGTCGAACAGATCGTAGGGCGCGATGTTTGGATGGCTGTTGCCGGTGCGCTGTGGTTCCCGGCCAGACATTAGATAGTTGGCCGCATGCGGGTGCAGCAGGCCAACGGCGACATCATAAAGAGAGACGTCGAGCCTTTGTCCGCGTTGCGATGTTTCGCGGTGAAACAGCGCCATGGCGATAGCGTTGGCAGCCGTCAGTCCAACGGCAAGGTCGACAATCGGAATGCCCATGCGCATCGGGCCGCTGTCAGCGTCGCCATTGACCGACATCAGGCCCGACAGTGCCTGTATGACAGCATCATAGCCCGGATAGCCTCCAAAGGGGCCGTTGGCGCCAAAGCCGGTGATTTCGCAGACAATGAGACGGGGAAAAGCCGGTTCCAAGACCGTGT
The DNA here is from genome assembly GCA_039819185.1 of Pseudomonadota bacterium. Classification (GTDB taxonomy): domain Bacteria; phylum Pseudomonadota; class Alphaproteobacteria; order Rhizobiales; family Tepidamorphaceae; genus JBCBSK01. The sequence continues at coordinate 19,025 of JBCBSK010000061.1, forward strand.
CATAGTTGAGATCCCAGCGCTCCAAAGTTCCCGGTTTCATGTTGTGGATCAAAACATCGGCGGTCTTGAGCAGCTGGAGCAAAACGTCCCGTCCCGCCGTTGATTTCAAATCGAGCGTGATGACGCGCTTGTTCCGATTGGCACCAGCGTAATACGCGCTCAGGCCATCCTTGAACGGAGGACCCCATGACCGTGTTTCGTCGCCGGTCGGGGGTTCGACCTTGATGACGTCGGCCCCGTGATCCCCAAGGATTTGCGTGCAATAGGGGCCACCCAAAACGCGCGTGAGATCGATCACCCGAACGCCGCCGAGCAGTCCCCCGGAGATGTTTGGATTTGCCGCTGATGGTACCGGCCGGGTGTCCGTCGATGAGGCGCGCGAGCGTGATGGAGCCGGATTGCTATTGC
>JBCBSK010000062.1:0-19207 GCA_039819185.1 Pseudomonadota bacterium
ATAGGCCGCATTCCAGGTGTCCGGCCCGATCGGGCAGGCGGTATCAGCCTGATGAAATCCCGCCTGACCGATAGCCGACTTCGGATAGCTGGCCGTCAGCCGATTGTCCGGGAAGACGTTCGGAATGACCTCATCGGCGGCGCCGTCGATGCGCTGCCAGCGCGGATAGATGGTCTCCAGGAAGCGGAGATATTCGGCGGAGTGGATGGCTGCGATTGGCCCTTGGCCGTGATCCGTCGGCGCGTCAAACTGGCAACCTGCGGTCTCCGCGCCGGCTTTCAGGACCTCGATGCGCTTCGGCTGTTCTGGATTGGGACGCCGGACACCGTTGGCCATGAAGTGTCTCGGATCGTGCGCGCTCTGGCGCGGGTCGAGAAAGGCTCTCATTGCGGTGTTCTCAAACGGTCGAATTCGGGTCCGAAGACGCTGAGGGTCGACTGGGTTTCATGGGCGGTGAAGCCGAGCCGGTCGTAGAAGGCACGTGCTTCGGGCGTCGCGTGATAGACGCTGAGCCGGAGGAAGACTGCGTTCCATTCGGCGATCGCAAGCGCGCACGCCTCTGCCAGAAGCCTGCGCCCGATGCCATGCCCACGTAGACTGCCGTCGACCCAAAGGTCGGAGACATAACCGCCCGAGCCGCCAGTGGCGGTCGAAAACATCGGTGAGACCAGCGCGATGCCGACAAGACGCGCGTCCTGCTCCGCAATCAGCGCATGAAAAACGGGGCGGTCCGAGAACGCGTCTCTAAGGATGATCTCAGGCGACACGTTATGCGGATCGCCAAGGCCGTGCCCAAGTGCCTGAAGCGCTGTGTCCAGACGCTCGGCATCATCGGCCACCGCGCGGCGGATGGTGACCTCTGTCATTCTCAGAACCCCGTTGCGTCGGCGCCCTTGAGGCCGAGCATGGTGCGCGCCTCTTCGGGTGTCGCCGGCTCGCGGCCGATGCGCTCAACGATCTCGCGCACGCGCAGAACCTGTTCCGCATTGGACGTCGCCAGCCGACCTTTGTCGAGATACAGGCTGTCCTCGAGCCCGACGCGGACATGTCCGCCCATGGAGGCCGCGACGGCTGCAAAGCGCATCTGATGCCGGCCGGCTGCCAGAACCGAGAAGCTGTAGTCATCGCCGAACAGGTTGTCGGCAAGCCGCGTCATATGATCGAGATTGGCGAGATCGGTTCCCATGCCGCCGAGCACGCCGAAAACGAACTGGATGAAGAAGGGCGGGCGCGCCAGCCCTCGATCTGCGAAGTGCTTGAGCATGTAGAGATGGCTCATGTCATAGCACTCGAACTCGAACCCCGCGCCGCGCTCGTCGCCGAGTTCGGTCAGGATGCGGGCAATGTCGCGCGGGGTGTTCTTGAAGACGAGGTCGTCCGAGGTCTTCAGGAACGGCTCTTCCCAAGGGTGTTTCCACGCGTCATAGCGGTCGGCGGCCGGATAAAGCGCGAAATTCATCGTTCCCATGTTGAGCGAGCACATTTCCGGCCTTGCCAGCTTCGGAGCGGCCAGCCGGTCTTCCAGGGTCATGACCGCGCTTCCGCCTGTCGAGATGTTGAGGACGGCCGGGCTCGCCTGCTTGATGCGCGGCAGGAACGCCATGAAGTGCTCAGGGCTCGCCGATGGCTGCCCCGTTTCGGGATCGCGGGCATGGAGATGCAGGATCGCCGCACCGGCCTCGGCCGCGGCGATCGACTGATCGGCGATCTCGTTCGCCGTCACGGGCAGGTAGGGTGACATGGTCGGCGTGTGGATCGAGCCCGTGACCGCGCAAGTTATGATGATCTTGCTCACGCTGCTTCTCCGCGTCCGTCATACTCGGTCATGAACTGTGCCAGCGAGCGGTCGAGCGCGTCGACGATCTCATCAAGATCTTCCGCTGTCGTGATCATCGGTGGGCAGACCAGGAAGTGGTCGCCTTCGAGCCCATCCCGGGTGCGCCGTGAATAGATTATCAGGCCGTTCTCATAGGCAATGTCGACAAGCCGGTTGAACGCGCCGAGCGATGCCGGCAGCGGCTCCATCGTGTCCCGGTCCGTGACGAGTTCGAATGCGCACAAGAGCCCTTTGCCGCGAATGTCGCCGATCAATTCGTAGCGTTGCGCGAGACTGACCAGACGTTTACGCAGCGTCTCGCCTGTACGGTCTGCGTTTTCCATCATGCCGTGGCGCTCGATCTCCTCGATGACCGCGACACCAGCGGAGCAGGACAGCGGATTGCCGGCATAGGTGAAGCCGTGAGCAAAGCCGCCGGCATCAAGCACCGCGTCGACGATCGGCCTATCAGCGATCATTGCGCCAAGCGGCGAATAGCCAGCGCCGAAACCCTTCGACAAAGCAATGATGTCAGGTCGTGTGTCCCAGTGCTCGGCACCGAAGAAGCGGCCGGTACGCCCGCCGCCGCACATTACCTCGTCATGGATCAGCAGCACACCATAACGGTCGCAGATCTCGCGCACGGCTTCCATATAGCCTGTCGGCGGAACCAGCGCGCCGGTTGAGGCGCCCCCAACCGGCTCTTGGAGGAAGGCGAGAACGGTCTCCGGTCCCTCGGCACGGATTTGGGCTTCCAGCATCGCGGCATAGTGCGCGCCCGTCGCTGGATCGTCCCGGTCGAGCCCATCGAGATAGGCGCGCGGCGCCGGTACTTTCGGCATTGGCTGCATCATCGGCGCGAAGGGTGCGGTCAAGGCGGCATAGCCCGTCACTGCCAGCGCGCCGAGCGTGCACCCATGATAGCTCGGCGTGCGCGAGATGACCTTCCAGCGCTGCGCGTCCCCGTTTGCCAAGGCATATTGCCGGGCGAGCTTAAGTGCGCTTTCGATTGCTTCAGAGCCGCCCGACACGAAGAACACCCGATCAAGGCCCTCTGGCGCGAGACGCGCCGTCATCTCAGCCAGTCGCTCACCGGGCTCGGTTTCGAAGTGCAGCCGGTAGCCGAACGTTGCCTTCTCCATCTGCCGGCGCATCGCCTCGATGACGGCCGGGTTCGAGTGGCCGATGTTCGACACCATCGCGCCGGAGGACGCATCAATGTAGCGCTTGCCGGTCACGTCCCACATATGCACGCCTTCAGCACGGTCGAGCATCGGGCGCGGTGACTCAGTCTGGTAGAAGAGATGCGAGCGTTTGGTCTCAGTCATGGAACACCTGCTGCAAAAAGGACTTCGTCCGATTGTGTTGCGGGGTGCGAAAAAGCTGGGTTGGCGGGCCTTCCTCGACAACCCGGCCATCCCCCTTGAACACCACATGATTTGCGACGTCTTGAGAAATGTTCGTGCGTGGCCCCGCCATGGCGCAAATCTGCGACTATACAAACTTGACCATGCCGCCAGGGTAGAGGAAAAATAGATAGTGAGAATGATTGCTATCTGTTTGGTCTATGGATGATGCCTGAGATGCCGGCCCTGAACCGTCACTCCCGTCAGATGGACTGGAACTTGCTGCACACCTTTGTGGTGCTAGCAGACTCTGACAGCATCACGGACGCCGCCGAGCGGCTCGGTCGGCGTCAGCCGACGATCTCGAGCGCGCTTAACCGCCTCGAGCGCCAGCTAGGCCGCAAGCTGATTGATCGCTCACCTGGCCGTTTCGAGCTTACAAGCGCCGGCAGGCTGCTCTACCAGGAAGCCGTTGATATTTATGGCGCGGTCGGACGGCTCGGCACCTTGATGCGCGAGGTGACCGATGAGGTGCGCGGTCATGTCCGCATCGTCATGGCGAGCCATGTCATCTGCCCGCTGTTCGACACCTTTTTAGAGACGTTTCACAAGCGCTATCCGGCAGCCACGTTGTCGCTCGACGTTATGTCGAGTGCTGCCGCGCAAGCCGAGACGCGGGCGCGGCGAGCGTCTCTTGCGCTGTGTCTGACGGACTGCAGCGATGCGGCTCTCACATATGTCCATATCTATCGTGAGTTCTTCGGTCTGTTCTGCGGACCAAGCCATTCGCTGTTCGGGCGCGAGGGGCTGGAGCTGTCGGATCTGCGCGGCCACTCCTCGGTTAGCTTCGCGACGGATCGGTTGGATGATGTGCTCAGGCCCGTGGCGCTGGTTCGTGCCGAAGCCGGCCTCGATCAGCGCATTGTCGCCACGTCGTCGCATCTCGAAGAAGTGCGTCGGGCGACGCTGTCGGGCCTCGGCATCGGCGCGTTGCCGCTCCATGTTGCTAAGCGGGACGTTGACGAGGATCTCCTGTGGCGGCTGCCACCCTATGTCGATCCACCGATGATCGATGTCCATCTTGCCTACAATCCGCGCGCCCGGCTCAATCGCGCCGAACAGGCCTTTCGTGACGGGTTTGTCGAGGCAATTGCGGCCACGCCGCTTGCCGAACGGACCTATGATGGTAGCGGGTCGCTGCATGGCCCACGAATGCGGGACGTCGGCTAACAGGTCCGTAGTGTTTCTGATGAAACGCGCCCGCTATTCGGCGGCTACGCCGTTCGACATAAGCAGACTCGCGATTGTGCGCTGCAAATCCGTGCTTTAGCCCTAACGTATCGGCGCTTCCTTATTTGGACTGAGAAACGACGCGTCGAGAACACAGGGGTGTCGTTTGGGCGAACATTTCGCGGCCAAGTTTCCGTTTGCAGTGATTGGTCTGGCAGCACTCCTCGTGCTGCCCGGCTGTGGTGAAGAAAGCCAGACCCAGGCTTCCGCACCGCCTCCGCCGCCTGCCGTGACCGTGGCCGAGCCGATTGTTCGCGATGTCATTGAGGACGACGAGTATGTCGGGCGTTTCGAAGCAATCGAGGCGGTCGATGTCCGGGCGCGGATCGGCGGTTATCTTGAGGATACCCATTTTACGGAAGGAGCGTTCATCGAGGCGGGCGATCTTCTGTTCACGATCGACCGTCGTCCGTTCGAGACGACCCTGAACCAGGTCGAAGCTCAGCTGCGCATTGCCGAAACCCAGCTTGAGTTCGCCGAGGCGCAATTGCAGCGCGCCGAGGAACTCGTCGGGCGCGGCAATATCCCAGTCGCTACTCTCGACGAACGCCGGCAGGAGTTCTTGGCCGCCCAGGCCGCCGTTGAAGGCGGCCAGGCAGAAGTTGCGCGAGCCCGCCTGGACCTTGAATACACTGAAATTCGCGCACCGATTTCAGGCCGCATCGATCGCAGGCGGGTAACGCCCGGCAATCTCGTCCAGGCCGACGCGACGGTTCTGACGACGATCGTCTCGCTCGACCCGATCGATTTCTACTTTGACATCGATGAGCGTTCCTTGCTGGTCTATGCCGCCAATGCCCGTGCCAGGGGAGAGACCCTGCAGGAAGGTGGCGGTGATACGGCCGTTCAGGTCTCGATTACCGATGACGAGATCCCGCCATTCGACGGGCAGTTGAACTTCGCCGAAAACCGTCTTGATGCCGAGACAGGTACTTTGAGAGTGCGCGCGCGGTTCGACAATCCGGACTTCGTGCTGCAGCCAGGCTTGTTCGGGCGCATTAATGTTCCGGGCTCCTTGCCCTATCGGGGCGTCCTGATCCCGGATGAGGCGATTGTCGCCGACCAGAACCGACAGATCGTTTATGTGCTGACGCCGGAGGACACCGCCGAGCCGCGCATCGTGCGCCCGGGGCCGCGGCTGTTCGGCTACCGCGTCATCCGCGATGGGCTCGAAGGCGACGAACGGGTGATCATCAATGGCTTGCTCCGCGTCCGACCCGGTGCGCCCGTGACGCCAGAGCGTGTCGATCTGCCGCCCGAGCGGTCTTAGAGCGAGGGCGCGTTATGGGATTTGCGCACTTCTTTGTAGATCGGCCGATCTTCGCGACGGTCATCTCCTTCGTTCTCATCATTCTCGGCGGGCTGGCCTACACCCAGCTTCCCGTCGCGCAATACCCCGAGATCGCGCCACCCTCGATCGTCGTCCGCGCCACCTATCCGGGTGCGGATGCCCAGACTATTGCCAACACCGTTGCCGCGCCCATTGAGGAGGAGATCAATGGTGTCGAGAACATGCTCTACATGTCGTCTTATTCGACAAGCGATGGGGCGATGGCACTGACCATCACATTCGCGCTTGGGACCGACCTTGATACCGCCCAGGTCCTGGTCCAGAACCGAGTGGCGATTGCCGAAGCGCGCTTGCCTGAGGAAGTGCGTCGGCTCGGCATCACGACAACCAAGAGTTCGCCCGACCTGATGATGGTCGTGCACATGCTGTCACCGGACGACAGCCTCGATCAGCTTTACGTTTCCAACTATGCCCGCTCGCGGGTACGCGACATCCTGGTCAGACTCAACGGCGTCGGCGACCTCCGCATCTTCGGCGAACGTCAGTTTGCGCTGAGGATCTGGCTCGACCCGGATCGGTTGGCCTCCTATGGAATGACCGCGAGCGATGTGGTCGATGCGCTGCGTGCGCAGAACGTCCAGGTCTCGGGCGGGGCAATCGGCGCACCGCCGAACGAGACCGACAACGCGTTTCAATACACAGTTACGACGCAAGGGCGCTTCGATAGCGCCCGTCAGTTCCGCTATGTGATCGTCAAGTCTACGGAAGATGGCCGGCTGGTTCAGCTTCAAGACGTCGCGCGAATCGAGCTTGGCGCGCGTGATTACACGCTCAACAGCTATCTCAACAACCGGCCGGCGGTCGCCCTCGGTATCTTTCAGCGACCCGGCACGAATGCGCTGCAAGCCGCCGAAGAGATTATCTCCACCATGGAAGAGCTTGGCGAGGAGTTCCCGCCCGGCCTTGAATACCAGATCGTCTATAATCCGACCGAGTTCATTGAGCAGTCCATCGACGAGGTCTACCGAACCATCTTCGAAGCCGCGCTTCTGGTGATGCTCGTCATCTTCGTGTTCCTGCAGTCGATCCGCACCGCAATTATTCCGGTCGTTGCGATCCCGGTCTCGCTCATCGCGACCTTCGCGGTCATGCAGGCGATCGGATTTTCGCTTAACACCTTGACGCTGTTCGGCCTGGTCCTTGCCATCGGCATCGTCGTCGACGATGCGATCGTCGTTGTCGAGAACGCCGAACGCTGCATCAAAGAGGGAGATGATCCTCGCAAGGCTGCTCACCGCAGCATGACGGAAGTCTCGACGGCACTGATCGCGACATCGCTGGTGCTGGTCGCGGTGTTCGTGCCGACGGCTTTCATTCCCGGTATCTCCGGCCAGTTCTACACACAGTTCGCGCTGACCATCGCAACCGCAACGGTGATTTCAACGCTGAACTCGCTGACCCTGTCGCCGGCGCTGGCGGCACTCCTGCTGAAACCGAAGGACACTGCGCCGGGCCGCAATCCGCTGTCGCGCATCGGCAACGCGATCGCCGACGGGTTCAATCGTGGCTTCGACGCGCTGGCCGATGTCTATTGCCGGATCGTTCGGTTTCTCGTTGCCCGCACGGCGCCGCTCGTCGGCATGCTGCTCCTCTTTTGCGGGCTGCTCTACGGCACGGTCTGGCTCGCTCAGACCATTCCCCAGGGTTTTATCCCGGTCATGGATCAGGGCTATGCCATCGTCGTCGTGCAACTGCCGGACGGCGCGTCGCTGGAACGCACTGACGACGTCATCCGCCGTGTGACCGACATTTCGCGCGAGACGCCGGGTGTTGTCGATGCCGTCGGGTTTTCAGGTCTCGATGGTGCGACCTTCACGCTTGCCACCAATGCCGGTGTCGTCTTCACGACGTTCGAGGACTATGACGTGCGTCGGCCAGAAGGTCTGACCGCCGATCGCATCATCGGTGATCTGTTCGTGCGCATGCAGTCGGTCCAGGAAGCCTTCATTATCGCCATTCCACCGCCGCCGATCCGCGGCATCGGTACCGGTGGTGGTTTCAAGCTGCAGCTTCAGGATCGTGACGTGGCCGAGATCGATCGGGTGTTGGCAGCCGCCTACCAGATGATGGGAGCTGCGGCGCAGGAGACTGACGTGACTGGCGTGTTTACGACCTCGTCCGCGTCGAGCCCGCAGCTGTTCCTCGAAATCGATCGCGACAAAGCGCGGATGTTGAACGTGCCCCTGCCTAACATCTTCGACACGCTGGCGATCAATCTGGGTACGGCTTACGTCAACGACTTCAACGCCTTCGGCCGGGTCAATCAGGTTCGCGCCCAGGCTGACGAAGCGTTCCGCGTCGACATCGAGGACATCGAGCGGCTCAGGGTCCGGTCTGCTACAGGCGGGCTCGTGCCGCTCGGCACGTTGGTCGATATCCAGCGCGTGGCGGGCCCCAACCTGATCCAGCGCTACAACATGTATGTCTCGGTGCCGGTGCAGGGCAATACGCCGCCGGGTGTGTCGACCGGCCAGTCGCTCGACCGAATGGAAGAGCTTGCCGCCGAGCTTCTGCCACCTGGTGTCGGCTTCGAATGGACCGAGATCGCTTTCCAGCAGCGCCAGGCAGCTGACATCGCGATCTTTATCTTCGCGCTATCGGTTTTGTTCGCCTTCCTGGTGCTGGCCGCGCAGTATGAAAGCTGGGTGCTGCCGGTTGCGATCGTATTGATTGTTCCGATGGGCGTTCTGTCGGCACTTATCGGCGTGATGATTCGCGGCATGGACAACAACGTTCTGACCCAGATCGGTTTGATCGTGTTGGTCGCTCTTGCAGCTAAGAACGCAATCCTGATCGTCGAGTTCGCCAAACAGGCCGAAGAGCGCGGTACGGAACTGGTCGAGGCCACGGTCGAAGCCTGCAGGCTAAGGCTCAGGCCTATTTTGATGACCGCGTTCTCGTTCATTCTCGGCGTGTTGCCGTTGGTGATTGCGACCGGACCGGGCGCCGAGATGCGCCAGTCGCTGGGCACGGCGGTGTTTTCCGGCATGCTTGGCGTCACGATCTTCGGTCTGTTTCTGACGCCGGTGTTCTATGTCGCTCTGCGACGGCTGACCGGTGGTCGGCGCAGCGCAACGCTGCCTGCTGAGACAGCCGATCCGACGCCAAGTCCCGAATCAGCGTCTGGCTGACGTAGTCCTTCGACGTGCCAGCCCGGAGACAGTTTCCAGGGCCTGGACACAGTCTCCCGTTGTCTTGACGCAATGGTGTGTCGTCGCGGTGCTTGCGGGCCGAGGCTCAAGTTGGGATATGGTGACACCTTTGGTGTATGAGATCATTTGGGATCTGGCCGCGCATGGTGTCGCGCGGCGGAACATGGTGTTTGAGCGTCGTGACGGCAGGGATGGGGTTGCGATACCGGTCGGCGGTTGGCGGGCTGATCCTTGCGCTGGTGCTCAGCGCGGGGCCGGCGCAGGCGTTCGAACTCTTCGGCTTTGAGCTTTTCGGCGCGGACGAACCGGTCACCGAGGAACCTGTGGGGCAGGTTCTCGTCTCAGGCACGCTGACATCCGACACCTCTGACGAAGAAACCGAGGCTCGGCTGCGCCGTGCTGCGACGCTTGTGTCCGATGAGCCGGTGCGGGTTTTGGACGCGATCGATCTCGCGTCTCGCGCGCGTCGTGACAGGGATGATCTTGTTGCGACGTTATATGAGCTTGGTCACTATGCCGGCGCCGTGCGCGTGACTGTTCTGGGTGCGCCGCTGTCGTCCTTCGATGATCCGTTCACGGCACCCGAAGTGCCGCTCGGACAGGTCGTACCGGTCAGCTATGACGTACGCTTCGGCCCAGAATTCAGCTTTGGCGAAACGCTCTATCGTGTCGAGGGACAGGGGTCGGGATCGCTTGCCGATTATGGCGTGATCAAAGGCGCACCGGCGCGTGCTGGTCTGATTCTCGATGCCGAGGACGCGATTGTCGAAAAAGTACGTGAACAGGGGTTCGCCCGCGCACGTGTTGTCCAGCGCGATGTCGTCGCCCGCCACAGCCGGAATGAGGTCGATGTGATCCTCGCGATCGATCCCGGTTCACCGATTCTTATCGGCCCGGCCCGCGTCGAGGGTGCCGAGAAGCTCGACCCCGACTTTCTTGTCGCGCAATCCGGTCTCGTTTCCGGCACGCCCTATGCGACCTCGACCTTACGAGAGGCGGAAGATCGGCTGAGATCGTTGCCTTTGTTCGACCGTGTCAGCGTCCGGCTCGCCGATGATCCGCCCGATGCCAATGGTCAGGTGCCCGTCATCATCGAGATCGCCGAGCGCAAGCGTCGTTTCATTGGGGCCGGCGCATTCTGGTCGTCGACGGATGGGGCCTCGGTGAACGCCTATTGGGGCCACCGCAATCTGTTCGGCCGTGCCGAGCGCATCCGGCTTGAAGCCTCGATTTCAGGTCTTGGTGATAGCGAAATCGACGATCTCGACTACAGCCTGACAGCCGATTTTGTCGCGCCCGGCAGATTTGGTCCCAACACTGATTTCGGCGCCAGGGCGTTCGCGCTTCGTGAGGAGCCGGACCATTTCGTCCGCGAAGCGGTTGGCGGCGGCTTTGGCATTACCCGCCGGTTTGGGACGGAGGTGACGATGTCCGCCGGCCTTGGTTACGATCATTCGCGTGTAACCGATGCCTTTGGAACCGAAACCTACAATTTGATCCTCGCGCCGATCGAAGCGGTGTGGGACACGCGTGACGATCCGCTGAGGCCAACGAGCGGCCATCGCGCCACTTTCGCCATAACCCCGGCCTATGATGTCGAAAATGATCAGGCCTTTGTCGAGCTCGAGGGGTCCGCAACCGCCTATCTCGCGCTTGGCGAAGAGGAGCGCACCGTGCTGGCCGGCCGGGTTGCGACCGGCAGTGTCTTCGGAGCCGATGTTCAGGATGTGCCGGCGCATTACCGCTACTTCCTAGGCGGTGGCGGGTCGGTGCGGGGCTTCGGCTTCCGCAGCATCGGACCGGAACTGGCGAACGGTCTGGTCACGGGTGGATTGAGCTTTGTCGAGGTTAGTGGAGAAGTGCGCGTTCTGGTCACCGAGACGATCGGCGTCGTGCCGTTCATCGATGTAGGCGCGGTGTCATCATCGGAAGCCTACGGCGATCTTGACGACTGGCGCGTCGGTGCCGGTTTGGGCCTGCGTTACTTCACGCCCTTGGGTCCGCTACGATTTGATGTTGCCGTCCCGCTCGATCGCAGGGAGGGCGATCCGGACTTCTCGATCTATGTCGGCCTCGGCGAGGCCTTCTGACCGTGGCCATGCGCTGGGTTCGCCGTCTGGCGCTTGCGGCTTTCGGTCTGGTCAGTCTGATCCTCCTGACGGTCGCAATGCTGATGACACCTCCGGGACGGATGGCAGTCTTCGCCTGGGCTGAGATTCTGCTGTCCGGCGATGGCATGACGATCGATATCTCGGGCAGCAGCGGGCGATTGCCGCTCTCCTTCGGGATTGACCGGGTCACGATCTCGGACGACACCGGACCTTGGCTCGATATCGAGAATGTGTCGGTCCGTGGGCAGGGCTGGGGGCTGGTTCTCGGCCGGGTAGAGATTGATGCGCTTGATGTTGCGGCGGTCCGGCTGCATCGCCTGCCTGATACGGCCTCACCTGACGATGACTCGGACGGAACGGCAATTGCCCTGCCGCTTGCGGTCCGCAGCCTGAATGTCCAGCGCCTTGTGCTCGCCGAAGAGGTGATCGGCGCGCCGGCCGTGCTTGCGCTGTCCGGAGCTCTGTCAGCGTGGGTCGATACACCGGGTGTGATGCTGACGCTCGACAGCGACCGTATAGACGGCGAAGACGCGCGATTGGCGCTCACTGGACGGTTCGACCCCGACCCGTTCCGCCTATCGGTCTCACTTGATGTTAGCGAAGCGCCGGGCGGCTTGATCCAGACACGTCTAGGCGCGCCGCGCCCCGGTGCCTATCGGTTGACAGGTGATGTTGACGCAAGTCAGGGCCGTTGGCAGGGGGATGCATCCCTGTCGCGTGACGGCGCGGTATTGCTGACGGCTGATCTTGTAACGACTGAGGTCGCAGGCGGTCAGCGTCTCACCGGAGACCTGTCCGGTGATCTTTCGCCTCTGCTACCTGCTGCCGTCGCACCCTATCTCGGCGGGACAATCTCCGGAACGCTGCGTGCCGACGTTGCGCCGGAGACGTCGTTCACAATCGAGACGGCACGGTTTTCTGCTGATGGTGTATCGCTCCAAGCGAACGGCGTCTTGTCGCTCGGTGCGACAGACGATGACTTCTCACTCACAGGCGTTGTGGCGCTGCCGCCGGAGGTTGAGGCTGATCCTGCCCTCGCGGTGGCGGCTGTTCTTGGTCGTGCGGACATCTTTGCACAGGCTACGTCGCGTGACGGTCGGTCCGAATTGCGTCTCCATGTTGGCGCGCGCGATGCCAATGTCGATCCGGTATCGCTCGCCTCAATGTCGTCGTCAGCGACCCTGCTTGGCGATAGCTCCGGATTGCTGCTCAGCACTGGGTTCGACCTCGATCTTGCGGGTGAACTCGACGGTGCGCGTGTCTCGGGCTTCGACCTCGAAACACTGTTCGGGCCTCGCTTGCGTCTGTCGGGCGCTGGCACGCTGTCCCAGGACAACGGCCTCGTGCTGAATGCTGTCGATGCCGTGGGCACACAGGCAGAGGTTGGCTTTGTGGGCGAGATAACCCTCGATCGCGCCGAGGGTGAGAGCCGTTTTGCGCTCCGAAACCCCAACGGGCTCGGTGATGCCGCGCGCGACGACCTGATACGAGGCGGCACTGGCGAAATCCTGGCAACGGGCGCGGTCGCCTTCGATCTCGATGTGCTCGACCTTGCGATCGATGGCGCGTTTGGCAGTCTCGACCTCAACGGCCTGCCGATTGGTGATCTGCTCGATGGCGAGGTTGATCTGTCAGGGCGCGTTAGCCGATCCGATGGCGGCTCATTTGTTTTCCGTGGCATCTCCATCGCCACGCCGAGTCTGCGGTTCGCCGCCGATGGCGAAATCGATGCGGCAACGCTCGATCTGACCGCCAGCGCCGACATTGCCCGGCTCTATGCCATCGATCCAAGCCTTGCTGGCGCTGCGACAATGGATCTCAGGGCGTCTGGGACACTGGCGCAGCCAGAGATCGATCTTACTGCCGAAGGGCAGGACGTTGCCCTTGCTGGACGGCCCTTCGAGGCAGCGGTGGCAACACTGACCACAAGGCCCGCAGGTGAGGGTAGTACGGCCGATCTCGATGTGTCAGGCGTGCTCGACGGAGAGCCGGTCAACATCGACATTGCCGTCAGCCACACGGAAGAGGGCTTTCTTCTCGACCGCATCACGGCCCAGGTCGCGACCGCAACGGCCGAGGGCCGCGCCGATCTGAGACCAGGCAGTCTCGAAGGTGCGTTGGCGCTCGACGTGTCGGATCTTGGCGTCGTCGGTCCATTGCTGCTGCGTGACATGGCTGGTGCTTTGACCGGCACGATAACTCTTGGCCAGGAAGCGCAATTCGATGTAGTTGCGATCGATCTCACGGGCAGCGGCTTGCGGCTCGACGCCAATGCGATCGATGTCCTGGCTGCAAGCGGACATGTTTCCGATCCCTTCGGTCAGCCACAGCTTCAGGGTCAGGCGCGGATCGAACAGGCGTCGATCGCGGGACGGGTGCTGCGCGAGGCGACGCTGACGGCGGAAACAGCCGGCGGTGCCAGCCGCTTCGATATCGACATGCGTTTGGACGACGGCCAGCTTGCTGCCGTGGGAAGCGTTCGCCACGCACGTGAGATCACGGAGGTGACGCTTGACGACTTCAACCTCGAGACGCGCGGTGTTCGTGGGCAATTGGCGGCGCCCAGCATTATCACGATTGCTGAAGGTATCACGATCTCCGAGACCGTGCTGTCGGTCGCGGGCGGTCGCGCGCGTGTATCTGGCACAATTGCTGATGATCTCGACCTGTCACTCACTGCGGATGGCCTGCCGTTGTCACTCATCGGCCCTTTCGTGCCGGGGCTGGATCCGCGCGGGGCGCTAACAGCGACCGCCACCATCTTGGGAACGCCGGACAGCCCCCGGGCTGCCTGGACAGTGTCACTCGTCGATGCCAGCTTGGCCGAAACGCGCGAACTTGGCTTGCCATCCGTCGCGGTGACCGGTCGGGGTGACTACGCCGATGACCGGATCGGTCTCGATCTTGTCACAAGCGCGGGCGAAGCCCTACGCCTCAACACATCAGGCTCAGTCTCGCTCGCCGGTCGCGGTGCGCTCGACCTCACCACCGAGGGTCGCGTTAGCCTTGCCGTGGTCCGTGCCCTGCTGTCGGACTCTGGCACGGTAGCCGATGGTGTGGCTCAGGTGCGCGCGCAGGTGAGCGGAGCTCTCATCGGGCCACAGGTTCAGGGGGCGGCCACGCTCGACGGCGTGCGCATTGCTCTTGTCGATCTCGGCGTGCGGGTGACCGACATCTCCGGTCGTGTCTCTTTTGACCAGGACATCATTCGTGTCGAGCAGGTCGGCGGCGTGCTGACGACCGGCGGCAATGTCGCCATCAACGGAACCATTGCTCATAGCGGTGCGGATGGCCCGAACCTGGATCTCTCAGTAACCGCCCAGGATGCGGTGTTCCTCTACGAAGACATCATGACGTCGCGCTTCGGTGCGAACCTGACAGCCACTGGCGTGCCCTATCGCTCGCTGGTCGTGGCTGGAGAGGTGCAGGTTGCCGAGACCGAGATCCGTGTTCCCGACCAGTTGGGTAGTGCGGCGCTTGCGCTCGACGTGCAGCATGAAGATGCCGACCCGTCGGTGACGATTGTCGAGACGCAGCAGACGCGGCAGGTTTCAGCGGAACCGTCGGCGGGTGTCGGCACGCTTGATGTTGTTGTGTCCGCACCGAGCAATATTTTCGTTCGGGGCCGCGGGATCGACGTGGATCTCGGAGGAAGGTTAAGGCTCGTCGGGCCGATTGACGCGCCGCGCACCAATGGCGCGTTTTCGATGCAGCGGGGTCATGTCGATGTGCTTGCCCGCAGGCTTGAATTCTCGCGCGGCACGATGACGTTTTCCGGTGATTTTGATCCCGTGCTCGATCTCCTCGCCGACACCCAGACGCCGAGTGCCACAGTCAGCGTTGTGATCACGGGGCGCGCGTCGGCGCCGGATTTCGCGATCACCTCCGATCCATCCTTACCAACCGAGGAAGCGATGGCGCTGTTGCTGTTCGGCCGGCCGCTCGATGAGTTGTCCGGGTTCGAGATCGCGCAACTGGCCAATGGTGTGGCAACACTCGGCGGCTATCCTGGCGTGGCAGGGCGGCTGAACTCGCTCGCGTCCCAGCTCGGCGTGGACGAGTTGGGTGTTGAAGCCGATGATGAGGGCAACGCGGTTTTGTCCATCGGCAAGAGGCTCAATGAACGTCTCTATCTCGGTGTCGAGCAGGGCACGCGTGCAGGTGAAACGGAGTTTCAGCTCGATCTCGACCTGCTCCGGGGGTTAAGAGCGCGCGGCACGGTAAATACTCAAGGCGAGACTGGCCTCGGGGTGACGATCGAGCGGGACTATTGATCTGGCCGACACCGCGTCGTCATGCCTCAAAACGATGGGCCTCTTGCGGCGAAGATCGCCTTCAACGCATCGGCGCGGGCGTCACTCCAGCCGTCGGGATCGACAACTGCTGCCCAGCCGTCGATGTAATCGGGCGCGACGTAATAGTGACCATGGCGCTCGACTTTGAGCGACACGGCCATGTCGAGCGCGAGCTGGAACATGGTCACAACTGGGAACCACTGAAACTCGGGCGATACATCGAAGGCGCGCGGTGCGGTCATCCAGTCGGGCCGGCGAAACGCTGTATCGGGCGTGAACACAACGATCGGGTCACTGCCATAATTGAGGAAGACGAGCCGGATCGGCCCCCAGGGCGTCTCGGTCAACTCAACGCCGCCTTCCTGGTTCATCGTCCGGACAAGCGAGCCATTGCCATAGCGCGGCCGCCAGGCCGGGCTGTCGACCTGACGTCCGTCGCGCACGCCGCTCCAGAACGGGCTGAAAAAGGGCGAGCCGGCCCATAGCGCACCGTCGATCGGATCGGCGAGCACGTCGAGAAGCGGCATCGTCATTTGCGAGTTGAAGGCGCCCTGGCTCAGCCCGTGAACATAGAGCTTGGGACGGTTCTCCTGCGGCAGTCTGGTCCAATGGGCATAGACGACGTTGAACAAGTCGCGGGCCTGCTGGACGCCATATTCCGGATGCGCCATGAGCGAAAGAACGCTCGTCAGATAGGAATACTGCACCGCTACCGTTGCGACATCGCCGCCGAGTATGAAGTCGAGCGTGTCATGCGCGCCGGGATCCATCCAGCCGGTACCGACGGGTACGACGATGACAAGTGCGGAGCGGTCGAAGCCGCCGACCCGAATGAGTTCCTGTAGCGCCAACTCGGCGCGCGCCTGCGATGTCTCCGCAGAGCGCCGTCCGACATAGACCCGCACCGGCTCCATAACCGGGCCATCATGGAAGGCCGCGATGTCCTCGCGCGTTGGTGCCGTGGCGACGAAGGAGCGGCCCCAGCGTCCCATCTCCCGCCAGTTGACAAGAGAGGCCGGACTGCCGGTCTTCGAGTCGTCCTGCGGCTGCGGGATGTTGGGTTCGATCAGGATGTCGGCGGCTTCGAAGGAGGCATCCGCTGCCTGGAAAGCGCCGCGTAGCGCGACCCCGTCGATCACCGCCCAGAACAGCCACAGCGCAAGACCAAAGCCGATGACCTGCGAGATCCGGCGTGGCAGAACGGTGTCAAGCAGGCGTGCGATACGGCCCAGAACGAGACCGAACAGGCGCAGCAGAATCCAGATCGCTGCGAAGACGACCAACGCAATGCTTGCAATCTGCACCGGGTAGGCGGTTTCGACGGGGTCTAGCCCGACCGCAGCGCGGGTGGCGTTCTGCCAACCGGCGGCCATCCACAACGCCCCGATGACAATCAACAGAGCAATGCCGGCGGCGGCAATGCGTGGGCCATAGCGCCACGTCTGCGGTGGGCGTGGCAGGTCCATGAAGTGCCAAAGCCATCGAATGATCGTACCGATTTCATAGCCGATCGCCGCAACGGCCCCGGCCAGAACGCCTTGCAGGAACGGATCGCGGGGCATCAGCGACGGCGTCAGTGAGGCTGCGAAGAAAACGGCCGCCAGGACGAGGCCCAGCGCATGGATGAAGCGCTTTTGTGGCTTGGGGTGCGCCGTGTCGGCCGAACTGTCCTTCGCCATGGGTGTGCACTCTTTCAGGGTGTGCTTACGTGTCGAACGGAACACGCGCTTACCATGTCGGCAGGGCCAGCCCAAGACCGTCGCCGTTCTCTGCTACGATCAACGTCGCGGCATTTCGCCATCTGATTGTGATGAACATGCTGCCATAAAAGGGCGGTTAAGTGCGCTTTGGTCGGATCATCATGACGAAACCCTGGAAATGGCTGTTGCTGGGTGTTGCTGCGGTTGTCGGTGTCTGGCTTCTCATCACCGGCGGCAACACGCTCGCCCGCTACATGGGCTGGGTGATCGAGCGTCAGGAGCCCGAGGCTCTGTCGGCCTTCCTCAAACCGCATTACCGCATGCTCGTTCCCGAGGGAGAGGGGCCATTTCCCACTGGTATTCTGTTGTCCGGCTGCGATGGCCCGGCCGACAATATGGACCTCTGGGCCGAGACGCTGAACAACAAGGGGTGGGCTGCGCTGATCGTCGACAGCCACACGCCCCGTGGGTATGGCGGCTATGAGATATGGCGGTTGATTTGCGCAGGCCAGTTGTTGATGGGCTCGGAGCGGGCAGGGGATGCGTTGGTCGCGCTCGCCGACATGCGGGCCGAACCTATCGTCGATCCGAGCAGGATTGTTCTGCTCGGCGCCTCGCATGGCGGCTGGACGATCATGGAGCTTCTGAATTTCGAGGACGAGGGTCGGTTGCCGTTCAATCTATCAGCTTGGCCCGAGGGGATTTCGCCCGACGCCCCGCTCAATGGCGTGATCGGCCAGGTTTTACTCTACCCCTATTGCGGGCGGCCGAATCGTGCCTTCGACAATGGCTGGGCCCGCCGGTCGCCGACCCTGTTTCTGCTCGGTGACAAGGACCTGATTGCACCACCGCGTGATTGTCTGACGGTGATCGAGCATCTGGAGGAGCGCGGCCTGCCGGTCGACATCGAGATGTTTGCCGGCGTCGACCACGGCTTCGATCAGCGTGTCAGACAGCATTTCAGCACGCTGGAGTTTGATCCCGAAGCCACGGCTTTGTCCGTCACGCGGGTGTCAGCATTCCTTGATGAACTGCTTGCACCAGTGCAAGCTGAGAGTGCACGGCTGTCCGTGCCGGATAAGTGACGACGTTTGATAGTCAAGTGTTTGGTTCTGGATGGCGTAAAGCGGGGAGTTTTTGACATGACGCGAAGTGTGTTTGGACTTATGGCCCTTCTGTTTGCCGTAACCGGTGTGGTGTGGCCCTTACCGGCATCGGCCCAGACGCTTGGCTATGGCGAAGCGATGACGCAGCTCGTCGCTGCGTGTGGCGCTGACATCGAGCGCCATTGCTCGGATGTTCGCCCAGGCAGCGGACGAATCGCCGCCTGCATTGATGAGAACGCCGCAAATGTTTCGGACACCTGCAAGGCGACGATCAGCCAGATCTATACCGGCATTGCTGCGCGACAGCAGGCGCAAGGCGCTGCTCTTGGTTTGTGTGAGCGCGACGCGCGTCGGGTGTGCAGCGAATACCGCCCTGGCAATGGCCGGATCTTGCGCTGCTTGCTGCTCGAGCATCGCCAGGTGAGCGATGCCTGTCTTGAGGGGCTGAGCAATGCTGGCTGGCGCTGATCTGTCAGTGAAACGCTTTAAGCATTCGGATTTGGGAGACAGATGATGTCCTTTCGTATTCTTGCCTGTGCCACGTTCGCGGTTGCAGCTTTTGCCAGCGCGCCGGCTACGGCGCAGACGGCGCTGACCGAAGAGCAGATCATCGAAAGCATCCGCTCAGCACCTCAGGCTGCTGACGCAGTGATCGACGTTGATGCCACCCGCGCCCAAGCGCTGGCGCGTATTCAGGCGGAAGCAAATGAGAACGCCGTTGGCCGATTGCCGCTGCTGGAAAATCTGGAATTTCTCGCCAAGATCACGGTTGAGGTGAACTTCGCCCTCGACTCGGATGTGATTGCACCGGCGTCTTGGCCGACGGTTGGTCTGATTGCCGACGCGCTCAGTCATCCGGTTCTGCTTGGAACAACCTTCGTCGTCATTGGTCATACGGATGCGACGGGCACGCGGGAATACAATCTGGAACTCAGTCAGCGTCGGGCCGATGCGGTGGTCGAGATGCTTACCACGACCTTCAACGTACCAGCAGAGCGCTTGCGGTCACTTGGGCTTGGTGAAGAGCAATTGCAGGATGC
>JBCBSK010000063.1:0-19127 GCA_039819185.1 Pseudomonadota bacterium
CATGTCGTTCGTCCGATGTCTTTTCGTTCCGTCGGTCTCGCACCGTCTGATATCACCCGATCGGATGTGGCATGGGCGCCATTCGGCTCGGTCAGTGCCATATCGTCGCGATGGATCATCACGCTGCGGCCTGCATAGCCCAAAATACGCGCGATGTCGCTGGTTTTGCCACCGGCGATCTTGCGCGCGTCCTCAGCATCATAGGCGACGAGCCCGCGCCCAACGTCCACCCCGCCGACTGTGCGGATGATGACGGCATCGCCGCGCTCGAAGCGGCCCTCGACACCACGCACGCCGGCCGGCAGCAGGCTCTTGCCTCCCCTTATGGCGGCTGCCGCTCCATCGTCGATCAAGACGACGCCGCGCGGTTCTAGACTGCCGGCGATCCAGGTTTTGCGCGCCGTGACGGGCGTCGCTTTGGCCACGAAGCGGGTAGCGCGGGCGCCTGCCTCCATTGCATTCAGCGGATGAGCGATACGGCCGGAGGCGATCCACAGATCGGCGCCGCCTGACGTCGCGATCCGCGCTGCTTCGACCTTGGTCCGCATACCGCCGCGCGATAATTCCGAGCCCGCAGAGCCCGCCATAGCAAGAATCTCGGGCGTGATCTCCTCGACCAGCGGAATGTGCCGTGCGTCCGGGTCGACGGCGGGAGGTGCCGTGTAGAGCCCGTCGACATCGGACAACAGGATCAGACAGTCCGCGCCGATCATCGTCGCGACGCGGGCCGCCAGCCGGTCATTGTCGCCATAGCGAATCTCACCAGTCGCCACCGTGTCGTTCTCGTTGACAACCGGAACGGCGTTCAGCTTGAGGAGATGCAGGATTGTTGCTCGGGCGTTGAGATAACGCCGGCGTTCCTCGGTGTCGTCCAACGTCAGTAGGATCTGGGCGGCGACAAGATCATGCCGTGCCAGCGTATCCTGCCAGGCACGCGCCAAGGCAATCTGACCGACACCCGCCGCCGCCTGACTTTCCTCTAGCTTCAACCCCTGTGGCGGAAGCGCAAGCACGGTGCGGCCAAGCGCAATGGCCCCGGACGAGACCAGAACCACATCGACGCCCGCGCGTCTCAGCTGCGCGACATCATCGGACAGCGCGTCGAGCCACTGCCGTCTGAGCCCGGTCGCACGATCGACCAGAAGGGCCGAGCCAATCTTGACCACCAGGCGGCGATAGCGGCCAAGGTCGATCGAGGCGCCTTCTATATGCTGCTCGGTAGCCATGGCCTAACTGCTTCCAAGCGGATGCCAGTCCGCGTCGGTCTCAACCATCCGTGCGGAGGTATCAACCTCTTTCGTCGCCCGTATCTGACCCATGACAGCGTTGAGGACGACCTCGACACCGCTCCCCGTCGCCGCCGAGACGGCAAGAACATCGTTCACTTCTCGGCCGGCAGCTTCCGCAAGCGCGCGGCGCAGGTCCTCCAGCGCCTCATCGTCAATCGTATCAATCCGAGAGAGCGCCAGCACTTCGGGCTTGTCTTCAAGGCCTGCGTCATAGGCGATCAGTTCGCTGCGCACCGTGCGATAGGCATCCGCGACATTCTCCTGCTCGGCATCAACAAGATGCAAGAGCACGCGGCAGCGCTCAATATGACCGAGGAACCTGTCGCCAAGACCAGCCCCTTCATGGGCGCCCTCGATGAGGCCTGGAATGTCGGCCAGCACGAATTCCCCGCTCCTGGCCGCGACGACACCGAGATTGGGATGGATCGTGGTGAAGGGATAGGCGCCAATCTTCGGTTTTGCGGCACTGACCCTTGCAAGAAACGTCGACTTGCCGGCATTGGGAAGTCCCACCAGACCCGCATCGGCGATCAGCTTCAGCCGGAGCCAAATCGTGCGCTCTTCGCCCGGCTCGCCGGGATTGACCTGCCGTGGCGCCCGATTGGTGGAGCTCTTGAAACGCAGATTGCCAAACCCGCCATTGCCACCCTTGGCGAGCCGCACCCGCTGACCAACCTCGGTGAGATCTGCAAGAATGGTCTCGTGATCTTCATCGAGTACCACGGTACCGACGGGGACCTTGAGCACGGCATCATCGCCGCCGGCGCCAGTGCGCTGCTTGCCCATGCCGGGCCGGCCATTCTTGGCCTTGACGTGTTGGCGGTAGCGGTAGTCGACGAGCGTGTTCAGCCCTTCGACACATTCGGCGAAGACATCGCCGCCGCGTCCGCCATCGCCGCCATCCGGCCCGCCGAACTCGACGAACTTCTCGCGCCGAAATGACAGGCAGCCATGGCCACCGTCGCCGGCCTTGATGTAGACGCGCGCCTGATCGAGGAACTTCATGGCCTTGAGGGGTAGCCGAGCAAGCTACCCGCCGACAAGAGCATTGTCGGACCAGGATTACCGGCAACAAAGTCCGCACGTTACGTGTGCGCTCTGGCGGTAGCCGGTCAATGGCGCCTAATCACCAATTCCACCTCGCCGACCGGGATCAGGGCGAGATAGACGGTCGCGGTGTTCAAAACCGTGTTCGGGCCTGTGCGCACCAGAAGATCGCTGAAGCGAACGATGTAGGGAATGGCACCGCCTGAGTCCAACCGCGCCCGGTAGCGTAGCCGAATATCATCGCCGTCCTGGAACACCCGGCCCGAGCCGATGACATCCTCGCGCGTGCCGCGATAGGTACCAGGGCCGGTCTTGGTGAAGATCCATGTCAGCTGGTCGGTCGCGCCATCGGAATAGACAAAGTCTTCGACAAGCGTCAGGGTCGTGCCGTCCCAGGTACCCTGCATTTCGACCGTCACGCCGCGCACATCGCCCGTAATCCGATTGCGGAACGAGC
The DNA here is from genome assembly GCA_039819185.1 of Pseudomonadota bacterium. Classification (GTDB taxonomy): domain Bacteria; phylum Pseudomonadota; class Alphaproteobacteria; order Rhizobiales; family Tepidamorphaceae; genus JBCBSK01. The sequence continues at coordinate 2,794 of JBCBSK010000063.1, forward strand.
CTTCCGCTGTCAGTCGCCCCGTAAAGAAGTCCTCCAGAACCAGGGCCGCCCCCGCTTGGTCGGCGGCTCGGGCCTGGCCCGAAACCAGCGGCGCAGCTCCAACCGCGAGAATAATGGTGAACGCAAGCGCAGACAGGCTACCGACGACAACGCGGAACATCAGCAGATCTCCTTCAGAACCTGCGCCTGTTACGCGCGATCATCCGAACCGGTTTTGCGTCAATGAAAGACCGCCTAAACCTTGTGCTGGAACAGAAACAGCCGCGCCGGCACGCTGTCGACATCACGTGCTGGCGTCACACAGGTGCCACAGCCGATCTCGACAAAACCGGTCTTCTGCAAGACCCGCATCGAAGCGGGATTGGTCTCGAACACGCCGGCCGCGATCGGCCACCCCGGTACCGTCTCCTCCAGATAGACCAGAAGCTGCCGGACCGCGGCCGTGGCGATTCCCTTGCCCCAATAGGGCCGGCCGAGCCAATAGCCGATCTCGAGCGCGTCCGCGGGAACCTGATCGCCTAACCGGGCCGGTTCATAGGCAATGCAGCCGGCCAGCAGACCGTCGAGCGTGATGGCGAACGCCTCATCTGCACCCGGCTCCGACCGGGCCGCGATATCAGCGAGAAACGCCTGGGCATCGGACAGCGCATACGGATACGGCATGCGTGAGGTGAACCGGGTCACCGCAACGTCGTTGGCAAGATCTGCGATACGCGATGCATCCGCTTCGGAAAACCGACGCAAAGCGATCTTGCCTGATGTGCCAGGCGCGACAGTCTGAGTTTTGGTCATATCGACCTCCAGGCCATTTGTGAGACTGCCCCGAACAAAAACGGGGAGACGGTTGCCCGCCTCCCCGTTGGGAAAATACGTCCGCCGGATCGCCGGCGGATGCGATCCAGATTACTCGGCAGCGTCCATCGCCACCGGCATGACCGACACGAAGGCACGACCGCCCTTTTCGCGGAACGTCACATGCCCTTCGGTCAACGCGAAGATCGTATGATCCTTACCGATGCCGACATTGTCGCCTGGATGCCACTTCGTGCCGCGCTGGCGGATGATGATGTTGCCGGCGATGACATGTTCACCACCGAACTTTTTCACGCCCAAACGGCGGCCAGCCGTATCGCGCCCGTTGCGCGAGGAGCCGCCTGCTTTTTTATGTGCCATGCTGTTGTCTCCTTTGGCTCGCCCAAAGCGGAATCAGGAAAAGTGGGAAGCGATTGTCCGCCTGGATCCCACTCAAACTCGTTATCTACGCATCATCGCCCTTGGCCAGGGCCGCAGCCTGACCGAGCCACTCATCGCGCTCGATCCTGCCCTTGAAGTTAAGGACCTCGTCGACGCGTGCAATGTCGTCGGCTGTGAACGCCGCGATCTGATCAAATCGCGTGATCCCCAGCGCATTCAGTTTCTTCTCAAGCACAGGACCAACGCCCGAGATCTTCTTGAGATCGTCGGCATCGCCCTCAGGGGTGTCGAACAGGGGCGTAATGTCGTCGCCTTTTTTGCCTTCATCAGCCGGGTCGGCGGGCGCATCCGGTGCAATCTCTACGGTCGGCGCGGCTTCGCCAGCCTCCGTCACCGTCTCGGGCGCCGCCGCCTCGACAACCGCCTCGGTGACGGTCTCCTCCACCTCGGCCTGCGGTTCGGATGCGTCCGGTTCAGCCTTCTCGGCCTTCTTAACCGGCTTCGGCTTGGCGCCGCAGGTCAGAATGTCGGTGATCTTGACGACGGTGAGATCTTGACGGTGACCGTTCTTGCGGCGCGAGTTCTTGCGCCGGCGCTTCTTGAAGATGATGAGCTTCGGCCCGCGACCCTGTTCGGCGATCTCACCGACAACGGTCGCACCATCGACCATCGGGGCGCCTACCGTCACGTCGCCACCTGTGCCAACCATGAGCACATCGCTGAATGATACCTGCTCGCCCGGGGTGCCAGCCAGTTTTTCTACCGAAATCACATCGTCGGCGGCAACACGGTACTGTTTCCCGCCCGTCTTGATGACAGCGAACATCACACTCGATCCTTTGTTCGGCGGCCGGGCAACCGGACCACTCTCTTGTTCGCGCCCTATGGCGGCGGGAATACCGCACTTTGTGCCGCAACGGAGACGTCTCCGCCGCTCGCTGGTCATGGCCCAGCCTGGCGCCTCGGGCAGCGCATTCTGTCGGCTTGCGCCGCAGCTCTCGGAAAGCGCGCGTTATATGCCAAATCAGATCAAAGTCAATTAGGCCGGCAAGGTCGGCGCAAATGTGCCGCCCGGGCAAAGGGCATCGCGATCACGCGCCTGGGTTTAACGCGTGATCGCTGTTATTTGAAACAGTTCGTTGAGGAAGCGGAAAGGTCTTGCTTGAGAACCGCCGCATGGACGTGTAACACACCGGCTTCCCGAGGCGGCCACATGTGTCTTGGAGGTGCGGAGAGGTGCCGGAGTGGTCGAACGGGGCGGTCTCGAAAACCGTTGTGCCTTTACGGGTACCGTGGGTTCGAATCCCACCCTCTCCGCCATTTTTGTTAGCGCGCAGCCGCCACACCAACCCTGCGCGCGTGGCTCCGGGTTCGGACTTCGTCCTCTCCTCTCCGCCATTCGCCGCCGATTGTGCGACTATCTACGACCACGGTTCGATGGCCGCTTTGCGGACAAAGCGGCAACTGCCACTTCGTGCTGATGTCCGCTTTTGCTAGTCATAATCGGTTCATTTACTTAGAGTTGCGATGTCGGTTCAGACCACCTTGGCCAAATTTCAAGGAGTGCTTCTTGATGACGGTTTTGGAGCGGGTGATGACGAATCCATCGTTCAGGTGCGACGGCCCGTCAACGGAAGCTGAGCTTGTCTCTCTCGAGGACGAGTGGGGGGTTCAGTTGCCCGCAGAACTTCGCACGCTCTACCTGCGCTTTGGTGCCGGATATGGCACTGCTGGTGAGAGCGAAGACGCCCACTTCATGACAATCGAAACGCCGTTTGAAATCACGGGTTGGGAACGCGATCACTTTCCGGATGATATGATACCTTTCGGTACAAACGGGGGGCCAGAGCACATTGTCTATTCAAAATCCTTGGGCTATGGGCTTTCGCCGCAAGTCGGCCACGCAGTAGACGACTTCATTTTCGTGTCGGCCACTTTGGATGGGTTCATGCAAGCAGCAGAAGACGGCACATGGTTTGAGCCTTGATGTTGACGCTAACGGTTTTGGAGCTGACATTTATGTATGGTGCAGCATCGTGCACTTTGGGCTCCAAGCAGTTATTCGCCGTTACACCCGACAGTCCGGCCTTGCCAACAGACAACGCCCCGGCTTTGTCTGTGGGCAAGATAATCGGTCGTTTGTCGAAACGATGTGTGGCCAATGGCACCGGAAGGAAACCAGTGCCTGCGGACCGGTAGATCTTCTAGCCATGCTTTTGAAGCCAGTTGAACTGCGTCCGGCTTTCGATTGAGTCGGGAAAAGCGTTACGAACCCGCGCGATTGCATCATCAGGATCTATGCCGCGTTCGATCATAAGGTGTGCGGCGATCGTACCCGAACGGCCAGCGCCGTAATGGCAGGTGATGCCAATGGTGCCGCCTCGATCGAGAATGTGGTGGTACTCCTTGGAACAGTCTGGCCACTGTTCGATGAACTTGGCGTCTGGAACTGAAAAGTCTTCAATTGGCATGTGGTCCAGCCGCCTGCCGCGCTGATCAAGCGCATCTTGCAGGCTTCGCCAGTGGTCATCCGGAAACTCAAGTGTTTCGGCGAGTGCGATCAGCAATGTTGAGCCCGAAAGCGATGGATCATCGAGCGTTGCATTCAGTGCTTCCAGATCAATGTAAGAAGTACCATCAAATCCAACTGCAAGACCCGGAAAACCCATAGTCACTATGTGCCCACCACGCGGGCAAACCAATACCGCGCGTATGTCATTGTCTGCGGCGATAGGGCGGACACTTTGGAGATCGAGTTTTTTTGTTTTCATTTCTTCTTCTCACAAAACGGCGGACCAGAATTACTCCGGCCCGCCTGTCTTTTCGTGCGTCTTGGACTATCGGATCGGAAAAGCGTACATCAGACCGCCTTGGTCGGCAGGAGCATTTTGAGTTTCCGCAAGCACTATGTTGAAAGGCGTGTCCGAACCGAGATGGCGTTCAAACACTTCCGAATATGACCCAACCTGGCCAATCACCTGATAGGCCCAGTCCTGGGGCAGGCCGAGCTTTGCGGCCATCTCGGCAGTAGCGCCGTCTTCAGCAAACAGGCGCTGCACGCTTTGGGGCTGTGCATCCAGATCGGCGCGGACGTCGTCGATGTTTTCCGACGTGATGCCGAACTTGTCTGCGTTCAACATGACTTGGAATGCCCAGAAAATAGCTGCTTCCAACTCTTGGTCTGGCTGGGTAACGAGCGTCAGCGGCTCAGCCGAGATCACTTCCGGCAGGATCATGAAGGCAGCTGGATCTTCGGCAAGAAGCCGATCACTGTTCAACGCCGAGACATCGGATGCATAGACATCGCATTTGCCCGTGAAAAACGCTTCGAGGCGCGCGGTCTTATCGGCGATGTTTTCCACCCGATAGCTCATGCCGCGATCGCCGAACCAATCGGCTATGTTCAAAAGCGTTGTCGACCCATCTTCGGCGCAGACCGTGGCGCCCTCAAGTTCAGTCGCACTAGATACACCCAGCGAAGCCGGAACCATAAAGCCTTGGCCATCATAGAAAGTGGTCGCAACAAAAGCCATACCGACATCCGCATCGCGTGTGCCCGTTGCGGTTATCGAGCGCGAGGCCATATGGGCGCCACGCGCAACGAGTGTTTTCATGGAGTCTGAAAAACCTATGCCGCGAATATCGGCTTTATCGGCGTCACCGAGAATGGCGGCAGCTGCCATCCGGCAGAAGTCGGTGTTGAAGCCCTGAAAAACGCCCTGACTGTCGGGCACAGAAAAGCCAGGCGAGTTGGGGTTTACAAGGCAGATTAAGCTGTCATTGGCCTTGATCTCATCGAGCACCGGACCGGCCAAAGCCGAACCGGCTGCAATCGTCGTTACAGTCAAGACTGCGGTGAAGGTTAAAAGTCTCATGGTCTGGTTTCCCTACATTGGCGGCGTTCACGATGCCTCATATGACATGTACATGTATACAGGTACGTCTTATCGTTTTTGTGACGATCACAACTGATCGGTCTCGCGCTCCATCTGGAGCCGTCTGCCGATCGCAGAAAGAAAGGCGCAAGACAGGAAGAACCAAAGACCAACAAAGACATAAGCTTCGAGCGCTTGGGTTCGCCAATCAGGATCGTTGAACGACATTCGCGCGGTGGAAATCATGTCGTGAATGCCAACGACAACCACAAGCGATGTGTCCTTGTAGGCGCCGATGATACTGTTGACGAGCGACGGCAGACTACGCGTGATCGCCTGGGGAAGCCGCACGAGGCCTGTTGTCTGCCAGTAACCGAGCCCAAGAGAGCTAGCCGCCTCGCGCTGTCCTACGGAAAGAGACTGAAGGCCGCCGCGCAAGTCTTCTGCGAAGTAAGCCCCATGAAAGAAGATGAGTGCAACAAGCACCGCAGGAACAGGCGCGATGAATGTGCCCGTCGGCAGCATTAGCGGCAGGACAAAGACACCGACAAAGATAACTGTGAGCATGGGGACACCCCGGGCGACCTCGATGTAGATCGTCGCAAAGCGTCTCAGGATCGGATAAGTTTGCTGGTCCCGCGCCAAGGCGAGCAGGACACCGACGGGGAAAGCACCAGCGATCGCCGCAATGGCTAGAAAAATGAGAATCGGAAGCCCGTTCCAAAATACCGACGGGACCGAGGACAGGCCGAGTGCGCCGCCGCCAAGCAACAATACCGCCAGGGTGAGGCCTGCCATCCAAATCGCAACGAACACCAACACCGGCAAACGCGCGCGGCCAATCATCTGGAACCCGGTCAGCACCGCCAGAGTCAGCAACAGAAGCGATGCGAGCGACGCCCGCCACTGCAAGTCGAAGGGGTAGGTTCCAAACAGGATGAGGCGCGTTTTTTCGACCAGGAATGGCCAGCAAAGGCCGCTTTGGACATCGCATGCCCCTGCCGGCTGCCAAGGCCACACCGCCTGAAGAACGAACCACGACAGCACATGCCAGCCGAGCCAGGCCATGAACGCCCCCGACGCCAGCGTCAAAAAGGCCGCCAGCGGTGTTGCAAAGAGGTCCTTTGCCCAAGCGGAAACAGAGGTCACGGCTTGCCCTCCCGCCGGCGGAGTGTAGCGTTCCATTGGTTGAGAAGAGAGGTGACGGCGACGCATAGCAGCAGATAGAGCCCCATTGTCACCAACATCATCTCAAGCGGCCGGAATGTCTGGTTGATCACAGTGCCAACGACCGACATCAGATCGGAATAGCCGACGGCGATACCGACCGACGTGTTCTTGATGAGGTTGACATATTGGTTGTTCATCGGCGGGATCACGATCCGCAAAACCTGCGGAAGGACCACGAGCCGCATCGTCCGGCGCCGGTCGAGACCAAGAGCGGATGCAGCCTCAAACTGACCACGTGGGACAGATTGAATGCCACCGCGCACCACTTCGGTAATCTGGGCGCCATGATAGAGGCCAAGCATCGCCGCCATCACCGCGAACTGTAACGAAACGCGGACCCCGCCCTGAAAGTCAAAGCCCTGAAGTTCAGGTGTCGAGGGAATGATGGGCACATCGGAGACGACGACGGCCAACAAAGGCAACCCGATAAGAACGCCAACAGTAACCGGTGCTATCGGACCCAATTGCCCTGTCCGAGCGAAGCGCACCAAGACCCAACGCCTCCATCCGATAGCGATCGCCGCAGCCAGCAGAACCGACAGGATTGGTGCCCACAGCAGCCGGTCCCATTCGAGCGTCGGCAGATAAAGCGCACGGTTGGAGATATGGACCGGGCCGAGACTGATCGCTTCACGCACCGGCGGCAAACCGTTCACCGCAACGACAAAGAAGATCAGCAGAACGAGGATTTTTGGCAAGTTTCGGAAGAGTTCGACGTAGCCTGAGGCCAGCATTCGCCCGGCAGGGCTCGGCCCAACACTGACGAGACCTCCGACAACGCCAAGCACAGTTGCCAGGACAAGGCTTACCCCAGCCAGGACGATCGTGTTGATAAGGCCCGTCAAGACCACCCGAGCGTAGCTATCATCGGGAGAATAGGGGATGAGGGATTCGCTGACATCGAATCCAGCCTGGCCGAGCAGAAAGCCAAATCCAGGCTCAAGACCGGCGTCCTGCATGTTCAGAAGAACATTCCGGACCAGTAAGACCGCTAGCCCGAACAAGATGACGACTGCAACGGCGTCCCAGATTCGGAAAGTGCGAGGCATGGGCGGTGGAGGGCTTGGAGGGATCATGGCCGTTATGTATACTGACGCAGTAGGTGTACCTGTATACAGTTTATATGATTGTTTCGTGAAGCGGCGCCAAAAGGGAAATGCCAATGCTGCGGGACTCGTCGGATCAAACCAAGCCGGAGCGGGCGCTCTATGCTCTTCGCAAGCGAATTTGCCTCGCAGACCCGGGCGAGGCCTTGCCTCTGCATGAAGGCATGCTGGCCGAGGAGTTCGGGATGTCGCGTACGCCGATCCGGCAGGTGCTGCAGCGGCTGGCCTATGAACGGTTGGTTGAGATTCGAACCGGCGTAGGCTCAGTAGCTGCGCCAATGGATCCGGCGCATAGACCGCGTGATCTGATCACACATCAGGGCATTTTACGCGCAATCCTTGAGCATACGCTGAACAAGCTTTCGGTCAGCCAGCATGCCGACATTATCGCCCTTGGCGCGCTGATAGCTAGTTCGGAAGAGCTGGACGCCTCGCTTCATTTTGAGATTCGCGCCCGGCTTTTGGCCGTGCTTGGCGGACTTATCGCCGACCCAATTCTGAAAGATACGTTTCTGGCCGTACACTGGCGTGTCATCCGCTGGCAGATGCGCGATGTTGCCTTGGAAGAAACCAAAGCTTTCAGATCAACACAGCGCTTGGTTCGCAGTGTCACGTCCTACAAGGCTCGCGACAGCGCCGATCTGTTCGGCCGAGTTTTGGCGGATGATTTGGCGCCGTGAGTGTTTTCTTTGCCGCTAACGTTGGACGGCTAAAGCTTCTACCTCGGACGGCAGCTTTGGAGCGTGATCGCCAGTCTACGCTCAGCGAACGGATGGCCGAGAATGGCTCGAAGCGGTCGTTCGGTCCCGAACGATCGTTCCACCTCCAGCCCGTTTGGCCCGGCCCGGCGGATCGGACGGGGCTTTGTTGAAATCGGCCCGCATCGGTGACTTCGTGGCTTTTTCTATGCGCGGCGTTGTTGGCCGTTTTGCCGCGCGTTCCATCTGTCGATATCGAGCCTGATCGGTACGACTCCCGCGCACCGTCTCTTTGTGTTCCTCGCTCACGGCCTTGATCCGGGCTTGCAGCGTGCAGCGCAGTGCTGGGCGGTCATGCGTTGGCGTTCGGCCTCGACGTGCCGCATGGCCTGATCACGCGCGGCTCTGGCTTCCTTTGCGTGGCGGATAAACGCTCCGCGCATGTCGCTGGCCATTTGTGCTTTGGCTTCGTCGACGGACGGCAAGCTTTCCGGATCGCCGAGCCTGGCCTTGATTTCCTTCACCTTCTTTCCGGTGGCGCGCGCTATCGAGAGCACTTCCCCCTCATGGCTGACAGCCACATGGCCGCGCCTATCCCCCTTGGCCAGGATGAAGCCGCGCTCGCTCAAGGCATGGGCGAAGGTTGCGGCGGTGTCACTGATCGCCCACGCAGCCCGCATCTCGGTGTTCAGGTCGCGGGCGTGTTTGCCCATCCGAGACGAAGCCGCGCAGTTCATGCACCTTGACATGTTCGTTGTCGCGGTCGTTCAAAAGAGGCAGCGCCAGCTGTTTGCCGCCGCCGCGCTCATTGGCTCCGCGAGGGTGGCCTGACCGGCCGGCGCCCGCTTGGGCGCTTGGCATTGGATTTGACTTTCGCCGATCCTGATTACCCAAGGCTGATGCATAGCCGTCATACATCTTATCCCTCTCGACTGGCGGATCTGACGGGATAAACACACGCATCATGACCGATGCAGCAACTCTGACGGCCCTGATCGCGCTGGCCTTCGCCGCCGTGTGGACGCCCGGACCGAACAACATCATGCTGGCGAACTCCGGTGCCACCTTTGGCTTCGGACGTACGCTGCCGCACGCACTTGGCGTGGCACTTGGCTTTCCGCTGATGATGTTCATCATCGCGCTGGGCTTGGGTGAAGTGTTTCGGACCTATGAAGGCTTTCGCATCGCGTTAACTTGGCTTGGGGCAGCACTTCTGCTCTATCTCGCCTGGCGCATCGCGACAGCGGGGCGCTCGGTGGATGGTGTCGCGCGCGGACGCCCATTCACCTTCGTCGAGGCGGCCGGCTTTCAGTGGATCAATCCCAAGGCCTGGGCGATGGCGATTTCGACGGCAGGCACCTTCGTCACAGGGGTAGCGCCGGTTCGCGAGGCGCTTGTGTGTGCGCTGGTGTTCGTGGTGGCAGGCATGACGTCGGCCAACTCTTGGGCAATGTTTGGCGCAGCGATCCGCAGCTTTCTATCGACCGATTTAAGGCTCAGGGTATTCAACATCATCATGGGGCTTCTGGTTGCGTCTTATGTCGTGTTCCTGTTTGCCGAACGGCCCTGAGCGATGACATGCCCCGCGCCGGACAACATCGATCCGGCACGGTTCGTGCGCGATCAGACGCGGCCTCGGCCAGTTCCGCTTGCACCTGAGATCACACTCGCCGTTGCCGACGAGGCCGTGGCCCTGTGGCACAAGACCGAGGAAGAACTATCGGCCCAGGGTCTGCCGCCACCGTTCTGGGCGTTTGCCTGGGCCGGCGGACAGGCACTCTCGCGCCACGTGCTAGACCATCCAGATCTGGTTTCTGGCAAGCGTGTATTGGATCTCGGTGCGGGATCCGGCCTCGTTGCGGTCGCGGCGGCAAAGGCGGGTGCTGCCAGTGTCACGGCCAATGACATCGATCGGTTCGCAGAAGCCGCAATTGCACTGAATGCCACGCTGAACAACGTTTCGGTCACGGCCGAGACCCGCGATCGGCTCGATGACGCTGAGCCTGGTGCTGATGTCGTTCTGGTCGGCGATGTGTTCTACGAGCGCGACACGGCAGACCGGCTCTATGCTTTTCTCGACCGCAGTCTTGAAGCTGGCGCCGATGTCCTGATTGGCGACCCTGGACGCTCCTATCTTCCGAAGGATCGGTTGACACCGTTAGCGCGCTTTGGCGTGCCCGACATCGGCGCTCTCGAAGACCACGACATTAAAGATACCAGAGTTTGGCGCTGGAGCTGATCGGAAAGATGCCCCGTCTCAGCGGCATTGAACCGACGCAATCATGTGCTTACGATCATGGCATCTGCTTGCATTTTGAGAGGCATCGATGATCTTCAGCGGCATCAACATGATCGCTGTCGTTGTGGCAACAGCCGTTGGCTTCGCTGCAGGCTCGGTCTGGTACATGGTCTTCGGAAAGTCGTGGGCACTCGCGCAAGGCAAGGAGCCTGGCAGCTTCCGGCCCAGTGTCGGCCCATTCCTGCTGGCGGTGGTCGCGCAATTCATTATGGCACTGATGCTCGCCGGTGTGATTGGCCATCTCGGGGCGGTGACGCTTCATAGCGCGATCATATCTGCGATCCTGATCTGGGCAGGCTTCATCGCAACGACGATCGCGGTCAATGACAGCTTTCAGGGCACCAATGTCATGTTGACCGTAATTGATGCCGGCCACTGGTTGGTCGTCCTAATGCTCATGGGAGCTGTGATCGGCGCGTTCGGGGTTTGAACATAAAAACCCGTCGCTGACACGTTGCTGTCGCGGACAGGTGCTTGATATCGGTAGTGCACGGTGATCACGATGTGTATGCCACGCAGACAGCTGGTGTGCCGACGCATCACTGTCTTAGCGGAGTATCCGTGTTAATCGCCGTCGCAGCATAAACCCACCTCTGGAAAGGTCCAGCCATGCGTCTGTCCGCTCCCACCCTTCCCATTTTCGTCATCTCGCTCGTCCTGGCCGTTCTGGCGCTGATCCAGACGCTTGGCGTTGTCTCGATTCCGGTCGTCGCCGGGAACGCGATCTGGTTCGCGCTCGCCGGTTATGTGGTGCTTGCGATCGGCAATCTGCTCAAGGGCGTCTAACTCAAGACAACAGAGGCTTGGACGCCCCCTCGCTCAGACGGGCGCGTCTAAGTCAGCCGGCCATGGCGAGACAGAGCATCCCGCACCGCCGGCTTTGGCAGCGCATCGACCCTGCGGCCATCGCAGCCTGTCATCGACTCGGCCGCGACAAGCGCATTTAGGATTGCCTCCTCGGTGGCTTCGATGACACCGCGGAACAGGTTGGTCATGTCAGCGTTGGGCAGAAAGTCGGCCTGTGGCGCGGCCGCGCTCCAGACACCGGGATTGGCGGTCGACAAGGCGAGGAAGATATCGCCCGAGGAATCGGCGCCGACGCCGCCCGTGCGCGCGATCCCCATGGGCGCCCGGCGCGCCAACCGCTTCAGCTGATGCGGCAGGAGCGGGGCATCCGTCGCGATGACGACGATGATCGATCCGTCGCCGCCGCGGCGATAGCCCGAGGGGCCTGGGATCGCATCGGCCATCGGGATTCCGGCGATGACAAGATCCTCGAAGGCGCCGTAATTCGACTGAACCAGAACGCCAATCGTAACTGCCTGCCCAGCGCTTTCGACAACACGCGAGGCCGTGCCGATGCCGGCCTTGAAGTCATGGGTAATCATGCCGGTGCCGCCTCCGACAGACCCTTCGGCCACACAGCCGGGCGCGGCCGCGTCAAGCGCTTCGAAGACATGCTTCTGCCTGACATGAAACCCGTTGATGTCATTGAGGTCGCCGTCATAGGTCTCGGCAACGACCGGCAGGCCGAACAGGTCCGACGCTGCCTCTCCGACCTGATTGTGCTCCACCATCCAGGCAATCACAGCGTCGCGGACGACACCGACCGAATGCGTGTTGGTCAAAACGATGGGGGTTTCGAGAAAGCCGGACTCCTCGATCCAGGTCGTGCCGGTCATCTCGCCATTGCCGTTCAACGCATACCAGCCGGCGAAGCAGGGGTCATGTGTGCGCCCGCGCGGTAGGATTGCGGTGACGCCCGTGCGGATCGGACCGGTGCCGACAACGCGCAGACCTTCGCCTTCGATTAGCGTCACATGGCCGACCTCGAGACCTGCGACATCAGTGATGGCGTTCAGCGAACCAGGCCTGCCGCCAAAGGGGATACCGATGTCGCGCGCGCGCTGTTGGTCTGTCATCGCCGGTCTCTGGAGTCTGGGGGCAGTCTGGGACGACACTGGCCAAGTCCGCGCGCGACCGTCAAGCAGGCTTTGACCCACCGCATGGACGTGACGCCCCTGTTGACCAAAGTCGAAGCCTGAAACGGTTGCCGCCCGCGACCGTTTGCCGCCATAGTGGTAAGCGTCTTCTTAGCCAGCAAGCTGCTGGATTATAAGGGTTTTCGCTTAAGTTTACGCGCCATCTCCCGATGCCGCATGGCTTGAGCAGAGCATGTGCAGGGCATACCTGCCGGAGGGAGGAAGTAGATGTCCGAAAACGTCTATTCGGTGTCGGGGGAGTGGGCCGCACGTGCTCATGTCGACAACGCCAAATATCTAGACATGTACCAGCAATCGGTCTCGGATCCGGAAGCCTTCTGGGGCGAGCATGGCAAACGGCTCGACTGGATCAAGCCCTATACCAAGGTCAAGAATACCTCCTACGACCCGCACAATGTCTCGATCAAATGGTTCGAGGACGGCACGTTGAACGTGAGTGCCAATTGCGTCGACCGGCATCTGGCGACACGCGGTGACCAGGTCGCCATCATCTGGGAAGGCGATGATCCGTCCGAGCACAAGGAGATCACCTATACCGAACTCCACCATCACGTGAACAAGATGGCCAACGTCTTCCACGCGATGGGCGTCACCAAGGGTGACCGGGTGACGATCTACCTACCGATGATCCCCGAGGCCGCCTATGCCATGCTGGCCTGCGCCCGGCTCGGTGCGGTCCACTCGATCGTCTTCGGCGGCTTCTCGCCCGACAGCCTGGCGCAACGCATCCAAGGCTGCGAGTCCAAGGTCGTCATCACCGCCGATGAGGGTCTGCGCGGCGGCCGGAAAGTGCCTCTCAAGGCGAATGTCGACAAGGCGGTGGAAACCGCACCTGTCGATCATGTTGTCGTCGTCAAACGCACCGGTGGCGACATTACCATGAAAGACGGCCGCGACGTCTGGTACCACGAGGAAGCCGAACGCGTTTCCGACCACTGCGATCCGGTCGAGATGAACGCCGAAGACCCGCTCTTCATCCTGTATACGTCAGGCTCGACGGGGCAGCCCAAGGGCGTGTTGCATACGACGGGCGGCTATCTCTGTTACGCCTCGATGACCCACCAATATGTCTTCGACTATCATGAGGGGGATATCTATTGGTGCACGGCCGATGTCGGCTGGGTCACGGGCCACAGCTACATCGTCTATGGCCCGCTGGCGAATGGCGCGACGACCTTGATGTTCGAAGGCGTACCGACCTATCCGACGCCGGCGCGCTTCTGGGACGTGGTCGACAAGCACAAGGTCAACATCTTCTACACCGCGCCGACCGCGATCCGGTCGCTGATGGGCGCGGGCGAAGAGCTCGTGAAGGCAACGTCGCGTGCCTCTCTCAGGCTTTTGGGATCGGTCGGCGAGCCGATCAATCCGGAGGCCTGGCTGTGGTATCACAACGTGGTCGGCGATGGTCGCTGCCCGATCGTTGACACCTGGTGGCAGACCGAAACCGGCGGCATTCTGATCACCCCGCTGCCGGGCGCTACCGCGCTGAAACCGGGCTCGGCCACGCGGCCATTCTTCGGCGTCCAACCTGAAATCGTCGATGCCGAAGGCAAGATCCTGGAAGGCCCAACCGAGGGCAATTTGGTTCTTGTCGATTCCTGGCCCGGCCAGATGCGCACGGTCTATGGCGACCACGAGCGCTTCGTACAGACCTATTTCTCGACATACAAAGGCATGTATTTCACCGGCGACGGATGCAGGCGCGACGAGGATGGTTACTACTGGATCACCGGCCGCGTTGATGACGTCATCAACGTCTCGGGACATCGCATGGGCACGGCCGAGGTCGAGTCGGCGCTCGTCGCCCACCCCAAGGTCTCGGAAGCCGCCGTCGTCGGCTATCCACATGATCTCAAGGGCCAAGGGATTTATGTCTATGTGACCCTGATGGAAGGCGAGGCGCCAACCGACGAGCTTAAAAAAGAGCTCGTGCAATGGGTCCGCAAGGAGATTGGCCCGATCGCCTCGCCAGACCTCATCCAATGGGCACCGGGCCTCCCGAAGACCCGATCGGGCAAGATCATGCGCCGTATCCTCAGAAAGATCGCCGAGGACTCGTTTGACAACCTTGGCGATACGTCGACGCTGGCTGATCCGGGCGTTGTTCAAGACCTGATCGACAACCGTCAGAACCGCGCTGCGGGGTAATGGCAACGACCGATCGTAACAGAGCACGGGCGGGGATACCCTCGCCCGTCTTTCTTTGAGGGTCATCCCACGCATTGGTCAAACGTCCGGCACTCCATAAAGCCCGCTTAATCGACCTATAAGGTCGGCCTGGCGGCGGCAGCCGAGTTTTTCCTTCAGCCGCGCATAGTGCGTGTAAGCTGTGTTGCGCGAAACATCCTGATCGCGCGCGTGTCCCACGACGGACAAACCGGACCGCAACGCCAGAGCGAGCGCGGCTTCCGCCGGTGTGAGGCCGAACCTTAGTCGGAGATCGCGCCCAACCCAGTCCGTATCGGCGCAGTTGCGGCGGAGCCATGCGCGATGCATCGCCCGCACCAGAAGCAGCCGCATCGCAGCGGCGACGTTTCACTTTTCTTCATCGGGCAAGCCGTGTTCGGGCGTGAACTGTAACGCCAAAACGCTGAAGATGTCCGGGTGCGGATCAATCGACATGGACAGAAAATAGCGTAGCCCGAACTGCGTCAGGAACTCCGCATAAAACGGATCGCGGTCCATCTCGGCCTCGGCCAGCACAAGACCATCATGGGCGACCGGCTCGGCATCTGGCCTCAGCCCGTAGTTCACGCGCGGCGACAGGGCATAATAGTGCTCGCGATACGGACCGAAGCTCTCAGGATCTACGCGTGCATGGTCCAAGGCAACAATTAGGCCGTCACGCCGATCGACGGTTTCCAGCGTTACGCATGACGCGGAAAACGCGTCCGCCATGAGGGCCAGCGCAGCCGACGTTTCGAGATCGCCCTGAGCGCTCATCTGAAACGCATTTGCCGCACTCAACATGCCGCTCGCACTGGGCATCGTCTCGGTCTCCCGACCTTAAGCTTAGGTGGCGCCGGAACTTTACACAATCGACACGTAAATTGGGCGCTGGAGAGATCCCCCAGCGCCCATTTCCGTTTCACTGAGCGTTCGGCGAAGCCCGCCTTTCGCATCGCCAAAAGTGCTCGAGATCACTCGGTCACGCGCAACTCGGTGATGGCATTGGCGATTGCGACGAAGTCCTTGATGAGTTCTTCTGACGTCTCCGGAACAAAAACATGCTCGTCCGTGTTGGTCGTTGCGCAGTCTTCAAGGAGCCGCTGAGCTTCGGACGGTGCGTTGAACGCGACCGAGAAAACAATGATTTCGTCTGACTTCATGTTGCTGCAGACCGCCCGGGCAGAGGCTTCGGAGCGCGTACGCTGGTTTCCCCACGGATCGCTAACGCCATCGAAATAGGTGTTGAACTTACCATCGGTCATCAGGACCACGATCTTTATGGTGTCGCCGGTTTTAAAGTTGTCCGGATCGCTCCGCGTCGGCCAGACGCGGCGCCAGTCCGGCGAAAGCATGTAATAGGCCCATGCAGCACCAAGGTGACCAGCCGTGTAGCCTTCTGCCTCGAAGTCATTGATGACGTTCTGCAAGGCACGACGATCGCTGGTCAGCGGTTGGATTTCTGCGTTCGGGCAGCGGCCAACGGCACGACGATCACGGCTGATAGGATGGGAAAACGGGTCGGCGTCGGAATTGGACTCGCTTCCGCGACGTTCGGTCATGCACGTCCCCCGGCCACCCCGATCTGCAACGCGGTTGGCATAACGGCCGGCATTGACCCCGGCCGCATAGGGCACGATGCCGATGCGGATTCGGGCGTCCGCCCCGCTTTGCGGCAACAATTGTGCCACGAATGCGGAAGCAGCCGACTCCAGCGCCTCGATCTTCTCGCCCGTCATCGAGCCAGTTACGTCGAGCAC